>JBCCHW010000073.1:0-15384 GCA_039028555.1 Pseudomonadota bacterium
ACAAGGGTTGAAAGCCGCCGGCACGCTGAGGTTCGGGGGCAAACTGCCCGTTCAGACCTGCGGGTCCGGTCGATAGATTTCGGTCCCGATGGTGTTCCGGTGCCAGGAAGACAAAACCCCGTTCGAGCGGCGGTGAAGAGGTTGGCCGGTGGCGGGGTGCGAATGATCTCCCCGGGCATTCGGACCGCAGAAAAAACTGCGTCGCCAGGCAACCAGGCGTGTTCCCAAAGGGCGGCAGCCCGGTGTCAGAGAATGTCCAGCGAAACCTTCACCCGGTCCATCACGATCGACGAGGTGAATCGGCTGACATTTGATTCATCAAAGAAAAACTCCTGGGTGAAGGCTTCGTACTCCCGGATATCCTTGACCGTGACGACGAGAATGAAATCAGATTCGCCGGTGGCATAATAGCACTGCTGAACCGCCGATGCCTCGCGCATCCGGCGTTTGAAATTGTCGAGAGACTGGCGGTTTTCCCGTTCTAGCAACACGCCGACGATTACCGTCAGATCACGTCCCAGTTTTGCCGGGGACAGGACCGCGATTTCCTTCTCGATCACGCCGGTGTCGCGCATTTTCTTGAGCCGCTTTTGCACCGCAGGCGGAGAGAGGCCAATCTCGTGGCCAATCGCTTCCGCCGTTAGCTGCGTGTTGGCTTGCACCAGCCTGAGTATCGCAATGTCTTTATCATCCATCGATTTTTTTTATCGCGAGATGAGCAAATGACAACCTGTTCAATCCCATTTGACCCGAGTTGGCACGTATTTGGGAGCGCAAGAAAGGCATCTGCCGCGCCGTTGGTGATGCGTTTGCAGGCAACCTGCGCTTTCATGGTGGGAGAGGTGGTGCAAAAAATGCAGCGCACGTTCAGAAGCAAATCCCCACATCGCCCAACAACGCGCGCCTCCGGTCGGACATGTGACCCGGCCGCCAGATCAGGAAATTGCAGCGGCCCGTCCGGTACTCAAAGTCGGCAAGCCCGACCAGCCGGCCCGCCTCGATCTCGTTTCGCAGAACATCGGGGCAGCCGAGCGCGATGCCGCGCCCGTGGGTCGCTGTTTCGAGCGTGCTGCCATATGATCGCAGGTTGACCCGTTTGGCCCCTGCGATCTGGGCATTACCCGTCAACTCGGCAAAGTCTCCCCAATTGATCCATTTCGGCGTCAGCTTGTCAAAGTCGAGCAGGGTCGCGGTCTCGAAACCTTGAAAACTCATGGCCTGGGCAGCGGCTGCGACGGGCATCCAGATCTCTTCGAACAGCACGATGCCATCCCAACCAACGGGAATGTCGGGCCCATAAAACAAAATGGCATCAGCGTCGCTCGAGAACAGATCAGAATCCTTGTCCGACGCAGTCAGCGTCACCGGGACGGCCCCAGGGCTCAGCAGATACTCGTTGATGCGCGGTGTCAGCCAGTACTGGGCAATCGCCACACTCGCGGCCAGGGAGAGCCTGTCTTGGTCGCTACTCCGGCGAATCTGCTGTAGGCCCATCGCGAGATAATCGAGGGAATCCCGGGTCTTTTCGGCCAGATTCTCGCCATTGCGGGAGAGTTCGATGCGACGCCCGTGCCGATAGACCAACGGCATGTCGAGCCAGTCCTCGAGGACCTTAACGCGCTTGCTGACCGCCGCCTGGCTCACATTCAGCTCTTCCGCGGCGCGGGTAAAGTTCCGGTGGCGTGCAACAGCCTCGAAGAAAAGCAGATAATCCAGCGGTGGCAGCAGGTGGCGATAGTTTTTCATAACCGACGGTTATCATGATTCCCCAACAGAAGTCATTTTACCTGGCGATCTGGGGCGATTAAAATCCTGCGTCATGTCGATTTGAACGGCGCGGCCGGCAGAGCAAGACAATCGCCAAGAGGAGTGCATATGTTCACCCAGAACCTGTCGCGTTTTCGTGCCCGGCTGGACGAGGCCGGGATAGATGTTGCACTCATCACCGACGACGACAATGTCTATTATCTGACAGGATATTACGATTACCTGCACATGGAGTTTGGGCGCCCGACACTGCTTGTGGTGCCGCGTGGGGGGCCCTCGCTGTTGATAACGCCGACCATCGATTTGAATGCGGCCCTGAGCGCGGCCTGCGTCGACGGGATTGCGCCCTGGAACGACGGGATGGGCCTGGAATGGCGCGAGGAACTGCCGGGCGCCGTCGCGGGCGCGGTCAGGGTTGGTATCGAACCCGGTCACATGCCACCGCCTGTGCGCGCCTATATCGACGCGTTGGTAGACCGCGGGAGCCTGGCAGATGTGACCCCGGTGCTCGCCAAGATGCGGATGATCAAGTCCCCGCGGGAACTGCAGCTGGCGCGCCATGCCGGTGAGGTGGCCACCGCGATGATGGAGGCCGGGCGCGGGGCGATCGGCGACGGTGTTGCGGAGTTCGAGGTGGCGATTGCGACATCGCAAGCCGGCACCCGCAAGGCGGCTGAACTACTGGCTTTGCACTACGACGATACCGACATGTCGCCCAACACACATTTTCTGCAAATCATGGCATCGGGCGACGAGATCATCAAAACACACCACCGTGCATCGACCCGCATCATGCGCCGGGGCGAGCCGGTTTTTCTGTGCTTTTGCGGGATGACCAATTTCCACCGCTTCAAGCTGGGCTTTGACCGCACGTTCTGGATCGGACCCCCGCCCGAAGATCAGGTCGCGGTCTACGAGGTTGCCGTGGCGAGCCAAAAGGCAGCGCTCGATGCCCTCGGGCCCGGCGTTCCCGCCGAAAGCGTTCATGCCGCCTATGCGGAGGTGATCCAGGGCGCGGGGTATGAGTACCCATTCCGTTGTGGCCGCGCCACGGGGTTCAGCTTTCTGGAAGCGCCCCAGCTTGTCACCGGCGACACCACAATCCTGGAGCCGGGCATGGTGCTCGCCGTCGACGGCTCGGTCTCGGTCGAGACCTTCCGCGCGCAGGTGGGCGACAGTTTCATCATCACCGAGAGCGGATGGGAGCCCGTGACCCACCACCCGAAATCGGTCGAGGAGGTCACGCTCTGATGTTCACCCCCGGTCAAACAATTCAATCTGCGCCGCGCAGCCCAGAAATGGACGGCGGACGCCACCACCGCGCCAAGCTCGGGTTCATTCTGATGTCCACGGATCTGGCGGCGGAGGCAGATTTTCACGACATGGTGCCCAACGGTGTGGCGGTGCATATCACCCGGCTCAAGACCGACGACTACACCACCAACGAAACGCTTTCGCGCCATATCGACCATATGGCGGATGCCGCCGCACGCCTTCAGCCCGACACCAAGCCCGACGTGATCAGCTATAGCTGTACCAGCGGGTCAATCGTGATCGGCGAAGCGCGGATTTATGAGGAGATCCGCAAAGGGGCACCATGGGCCGTGCCGATGTGCCTGGTCACCGGGGTGGTTGATGCGCTGAACGCGCTGGGCGCGAAAAAGATTGTCGTCGGCACACCCTATCTAGATGAGATCAATACCGCCGAGGCTGAGTTCCTCGCTGCCAAAGGCTTTGCCGTTCTCGACATTCAGGGATTGAACCTGACCACGGGCATCGAGTTTGGCCGGGTCACGCCCGCCTATTGGAAGGAGTTTGCGCTGGCGATCGACCGGCCCGATGCCGATGCGATCTTTTTGTCCTGCGGCGGGATCCGTGCGCTCGAGGTCGCCCAAGAGATCGAGCAGATCGCGGGCAAGCCGGTGATCACCTCGAACCAGGCGCAGTTCTGGTCATGTTTGCGCCGGGCGGGGATTGGTGATGACATCGACGGCTTTGGCCAGATCTTTCGCCATCCAGGCAATCATTTGCGCCCGCCTCCCTGAGTGCACTGACCCGGATCAGGGGTCGAACGTCTTTCCGCGAGGATGACTGGCCAAAGCGGCGGGACCCGTCAGCGGCGCGGTCCCGAAACCAAACCCGGTGCCGACATACGCATCGCGGCCTTTAGGCTGAACGAGATGACCAGCACCTGGTGACTGGTGCGGGCCCGTCGCTCGGCGATGTCGCGCCTTGGCGAAACACGGGGGACTCCAGCAGCGCTCTCTCCCACGGCATTACTGCCCTGGTGATTGGGCTGCTGGCCGAAAGCAGCTTTCAATTCGGCCAGCAAGGTTCCCGAACACTGCCCAGTGCGCCGATGACCAGCCGGAAAAATGCGCCGGTCGC
The DNA here is from genome assembly GCA_039028555.1 of Pseudomonadota bacterium. Taxonomy (GTDB): domain Bacteria; phylum Pseudomonadota; class Alphaproteobacteria; order Rhodobacterales; family Rhodobacteraceae; genus Thermohalobaculum. The sequence continues at coordinate 4,156 of JBCCHW010000073.1, forward strand.
TGCGCGTGTGCTTGAGCAGAGCGCCGGATCAGGCGGCGGCGCTGCCTTGCATGATCTGCGAATAGATCGCTGGGTCGGTGATGCCTTCGGACCCGATCAACAACACGCGCGACGAGGAGTCGAGGCCAAGCGCCTGCGACGATACCGGATCACCGCAGGCGGCAATCAGCGCCGCGAGACCGGCAACGGCGCTTTCGCCCGCTTCGATAACCCGGTCTCCAGACAATGGCCGCGCCAAAAGACGCACCGTGGGGGCAACCAGATCATCGGGGATGATGACGAAGTCCGATGCCTCCTGTTCGAGGATCTGCCAGGCCAGTTCCGATGGCGCCCCACAGGACAGACCGGCCATGATTGTTTCCTGCGCGATCTCGACGGTGGTGGCCTTGCCGCGCCGGGCGCTCTCGAACAGACAGGCCGCACGGTCGGGCTCTACGATCACCGCCCGCGGGGTGTCCGAGCCCCAATACTGCGCCAGTGAGGCGATGACCCCGGCCGCCATGCCGCCGACACCGCCCTGTAGGAACACATGGGTCGGTGCCTGGTCGAGCGCCCGGCAAATCTCCCGGGTCATGACGCCATAACCGGCCATCACATCGCGGGGAGGGACTGTGTACCCATCCCACGACGTGTCCGACACGACGAACCATCCATTGGTCTCGGCCTCGCATTTGGCGAGCGCGACCGAGTCGTCATAGTCACCATCGATGCGCACGACCTCGGCGCCATAGTCGCGCATCGCCTGGGCCCGGCCTTCGCTGACCTCGGCATGGATATAGATCCGACACGGCGCGCCGAACTTCTGACAACCCCAGGCCAGTGATCGTCCGTGGTTGCCATCGGTCGCCGAGACCATCGTGATCGCCGCGCACAGGCTGGCATGCTTGCCGGCGCGGATGTCAGCCATGCTGACCGACTCACCGGTATGCCGCGAGATCTCGCGCTGAAGAACTCGCAGCGCGGCATAGGCCCCACCCAGCGCCTTAAAGCTTGCGAGGCCAAAACGCGGGCCTTCGTGCTTGTAGAGCACTTTGTCGATATTCAGGTGATCGGCCAGCGCATCAAGGTGACAAAGCGGGGTCGGCGCATAGCCCGGCCAGGCCGTGATCTCAGCCTCGGCCGTGTCAAAGTCTTGTTTGCTCAGAATGCTGTGCGCCGCGATGCCGGGGACACGCTTTGCCGACAAATGCGTAAGATTGCAGGGGGGGAGCAGATCGATCATTGGCCTTCCTCTCGAAGCGGGAGACGATCGCGTACCAGGGCCGACCACAAGGCCGTACCTATCGGGAGCAGATCGTCGTTGAAGTCATAGGTGGTCGAGTGCAGCGGTTGCCCATGCGCACCCTCTGTCCCGTTGCCGAGCAGAAGGAAGCATCCGGGAACAGCATTGGTGAAATGCGCGAAATCCTCGGAGAAGCTCATCGGCTGACGGTCGCCATCGGCGTCCAATCCTGCGGCCTTGGCTGCACGCAGGACGGCCTTGGTCGGGTCCGGGGCATTGATCACCTCGATGAACTGGGTGTCAAACGAGACGGCGACCTTCACATCATGGGTTGCGGCGACACCGTCGGCGATCTGGTGCATAAAGCGCTCGATCGCATGCCGATCTTCGGGCTGGCGGGCGCGGACATCGCCTTTCAGCGTCGCAGAGCCCGGCAGCACGTTGCGCTGCCCGTCGGTCAGAAACTCGGTGACTGAAACCACGGCGCCCGCATTCGGCGACAGTTTGCGCGCGACGATGGTTTGCAGCGCCATCACCATTTCGGCCCCGACGGTGATTGCATCCACGCCCGCATGCGGCATCGAGGCATGGCCGCCCTTTCCGGTGATCGTGATCTTGAAGAGGCTCTCGGAGGCACAGATTTGCCCGACCCGGGTCGAGACATGCCCCGTCTCGGCGCCCGGCAGGTTATGGATGGCAAAGACTTCGTCGATGGGCGCCAGTTCCAGAACGCCCTCCTCGATCATTGCGTGCGCGCCAAGCCCATGTTCTTCGTTGGGCTGAAAAAGAAAAACCACCGTGCCGTCGAAATCGCGGCTATTGGCGAGTTGCTCGGCCGCGCCCAGCAGCATCGTGGTATGCCCGTCATGGCCGCATGCATGCATGACGCCTGGGTTTTGCGACACGTGATCATGATTGTTTTGCTCTTGCAGGGGCAGTGCATCCATATCCGCACGCAGCCCGATCGCACGGTTTCCTGTGCCCGAACGCAAGACGCCGACAACACCGGTACCCTCGTACACATCAAGCCCCAGCTCGCGGAGAATTTCCGCAACCCTTGCCTTGGTGCGAACTTCGGAAAAGCCCAATTCGGGAAACCGGTGAAATTCGTGCCGAAGTGCTCTCAAATCCATTTTAAGCGGCCTTTAACCCAATAGAAGCGGTACTCCGACAGGATACGGGGCCTGTGCGAGGCGAAAAATCGTTGTCGGGGGCATCAGGGTCGAAAATGATCGGATCCAGGCAATTCAACGATCATTTGGCGACGGCGCCGGGATCGGGCCTTACGACGGCCCAATGCGCGCGAAAGCCAAGGGTCGCAACCCCACGCATCGCCGGCAGATCCCGGCGCGTCCCGCGCGGTGATCAGCCCGCCCCGATCGACGGTGCCCCAAATGGTCGCTGCCGGCCAGTGGTCACTTGTGCAACGCGGGATTGCGGCGCAACATGACCTGATGAACACGCCGATGAAAGTTGCTGTTGTGGAAGCAGAACGCGACCGCGCGCTGATGATCGTGGATGGGCTGCGCGAGGCGGGCGACTACGATGTCACGGTGATCGGCGATGCTTCGAGCCTCGAACGGCGACTGGCCGAATTGCGCCCCGATGTGGTGTTGATCGACCTTTCAGATCCGAACCGCGACACGCTGGAACAACTCGCCGTCGCCTCCGGACCAACCCAGCGCCCCGTTGCCATGTTCGTCGACCGCTCCGACAGCGCAATCACCCGGATGGCGATCGATGCCGGGGTCAGCGCCTATGTCGTCGACGGCTTCCGCAAGGAGCGGGTCAAGCCGATCCTCGACGCCGCAATCGCCCGCTTCCAACTGTTCACCCGCATGCGCACCGAGCTGGAAGCGACCAAGTCCGCCCTGGCCGAACGTAAGGTCATCGAACGCGCCAAGGGGCTTTTGATGAAGGCGAAGGGCCTGGGCGAGGAGGAGGCCTATGCGCTGTTGAGAAAGACTGCGATGGATCAGGGGCGCAAGGTCGCGGATGTCGCTCAATCGTTGGTAACGGCGGCGGACCTGCTCTCATGAATTTCGAACGTGTCGCCTGTGGCTTCGTCCCGTTGGTCGATTGTGCGCCCCTCGTGGTGGCGCGCGAACTCGGCTTTGCGTCGGAGGAGGGTATCGATCTCATTCTCGAATCTCAGCCCTCGTGGTCGGCGATCCGTGACAAGCTCGCTTTCGGCGACCTGCAGGCGGCGCATATGCTCTCGGTTCTGCCGGTGGCGATGTCGATGGGCCTGGGCGGGATCCCGATGCGGATCGATGCCTTGTCGGTTCTGTCGGTCAATGGCGATGTCATCGGCGTTTCGCCCCAGATGGCCGCGCGGATCAAAGGGTTGGTGCCGGCGCATAGCGCCCACCGCGCTACTGCCGTCGGCCGTGCCCTTGTCGCCGCTGCCGATGGGCGGTTGCGCGTGGGCGTGCCGTTTCCATTCTCAATGCATGCGGAGCTGTTGTATTACTGGCTGACAGCGCTCGGGCTCGAAGCGCCGCGCAATCTCGACATGCGCACCGTGCCGCCGCCACGCATGGCCGAGGCCGTGCGCGACGGGGAGATTGATGCCTTTTGCGTCGGCGAACCTTGGGGCAGCGTGGCCGTGGACGCCGGTGATGCCGAGATTGCCCTGCCCGGCGCCGCGATCTGGCAGTTCGCACCGGAAAAGGTGCTTGCCGTGCGCCATGAATGGGTCGAGGATAACCGGGATGTCGCTCTGCGGCTGACGCGCGCCCTGTGGCGCGCCGCCCGATGGCTGGGAGAGTCCGGCAACCGGCTGACCGTCTCTGACCTGCTGGCCCAGCCTGAATATGTGAACCGGCCGGCCGAGTTGATCGACCGGGCCCTGTCAGGCCGGCTGGTACTGTCCGAGCGTCGTGTACCGGTACAAATCCCGAACTTCATCGAATTCTACGACCGGGCGGCGACCTTTCCCTGGCGGAGCCAGGCAATTTGGATCGCGAGCCGCTGGGCCGCCCGCGCCGGCATCGACCGCAAGGATGCGATTGCACGGGCCCGCGCGTGCTATCGTTCGGATCTCTACCGCGAGGCTCTTTCGTCGCTGGACGCGGACCTGCCTGGCGCTTCGGAAAAGCTGGAAGGCGGGCTTGAAAGCCGCATCGCGGTTGCCTCTTCACGCGGGGAAATGTTTCTGGGTCCGGATCGATTCTTTGACGGAGCCGTCTTTGACCCTGCAGAGATATAAAAAATAGCTGTATAGATTCAATGTATTAAATCTCCGATCGTAACCGGTCGCGAATCCTTTCTTGATATTGCGCTGCGTCAATGTAGGCTGAACGGCAACCTGGACAACGGCGTCCGGAAACAGAATTCCCGCAAAGCAGTGGACCCTGAGCAAGGCGGCTCGATCGGATGCGTGTATGCGCTCTGCCGATCGTGCCGCCTTTTTTCGTTTGCCGTGCGGAAACGGTTGATTGGAGAGACAAGGTGCTGAAAATCATTGCCCAGACGGGCGCCTCGATCATTCTTGTGGCAGCAAGCGCGGTCGCGCTGCCGGCCCAGGCGGAAATGCTGGATGTCGAAAAGGACGAGCTGAAATTCGGCTTTATCAAGCTGACCGATATGGCGCCGCTCGCAGTCGCCTATGAGAAGGGGTATTTCGAAGACGAGGGCCTGTTCGTCACGCTGGAACCCCAGGCGAACTGGAAGGTCCTGTTGGACCGGGTCATCGATGGCGAACTCGATGGCGCGCATATGCTGGCCGGACAGCCCCTGGCCGCGACCATCGGTTTTGGCACCAAGGCCCATGTGATCACGCCGTTTTCGATGGATCTGAACGGCAACGGGATCACCGTCTCGAACGAGATCTGGGAGGAGATGAAGCCAAACATCCCCAAGATGGAGGATGGAAGGCCACAGCACCCGATCTCGGCCGGCGCGCTGAAACCGGTCGTCGAAAAGTACGTCGCCGAGGGCAAACCGTTCAACATGGGCATGGTGTTCCCGGTTTCCACGCACAACTACGAGCTGCGCTATTGGCTGGCGGCTGGTGGCCTCAAGCCCGGCTACTACAGCCCCGACAATGTCACGGGCCAGATCGATGCCGATGTCTTGCTGTCGGTGACCCCGCCACCGCAGATGCCCGCGACGCTCGAAGCGGGGACAATCTATGGCTATTGCGTTGGCGAGCCCTGGAACCAGCAGGCGGTTTTCAAGGGCATCGGAGTTCCGGTTGTCACCGATTACGAGATCTGGAAGGATAACCCGGAAAAAGTCTTTGGCATCACCGCCGAGTTCTCCGAACAGTATCCCAACACGACCCTGGCGCTGACCAAGGCGCTGATCCGCGCCGCGATCTGGCTGGACGAGAACGACAACGCCAACCGGCCCGAGGCGGTCGAGATCCTGGCGCGATCCGAATATGTTGGCGCGGATTACGAGGTGATTGCGAACTCGATGACCGGCTTTTTCGAGTATGAAAAGGGCGACCGCCGTCCCGCGCCGGATTTCAACGTCTTCTTTCGGTACAACGCGACCTATCCGTTCTATTCCGATGCCGTCTGGTACCTGACCCAGATGCGCCGCTGGGGCCAGATCTCCCAGCAAAAGCCCGACAGCTGGTACGACGACGTCGCCAGGGATGTCTACAAGCCGGGAATCTATCTGAAGGCTGCACGGATGCTGGTCGATGAAGGGTTCGCGAACGAGGCGGACTTTCCCTGGGACTCCGATGGGTACAAGCCTGCACAGGCCGATTTCATCGATGAGGTGATCTACAATGGCCGGGCACCCAATGCCTATCTCGAGCAGTTTCCAATCGGCCTGAAGGGAACCCAGAAAGTCGTCGGCAACGGGGTCGAGGGGTAAGCGCAGATGAACGGCCGCTCCGCCCCGTCGCGGAGGACCTCCCCGCTCCTCTCTGATCAAAGGGCACTGTCATGACCACCGCGATCGAACAGAACATACCTGACGCCGCCGTGCGGGCGGAACGCCGCGCGCGCCTGTTCACCCGGATCAACAAGGCCGACGGGTATTTCCAGGTGATCGGCATGAGCTGGATCACGCCGGTCCTGCGGGCCCTTGCCGGCGATAATCCGCGCGCACAGGTCAAGGATATCTGGCGGTTGCTCGGCATCCCGATTCTGGCAATGGTTGCGTTTCTGGGCGCCTGGGCCTGGCTGGCGCCACAGGTGCAGACCTCGCTCGGCGCAATCCCGGGGCCGTCCCAGGTATGGGCGCAGGTGGGCAATCTCTATGACGACCATCTGCGCGAGCGTGACAAGGAAGCGGCCTTCTACGAACGTCAGGAGGTGCGCAACGCCAAACTCGTCGCCGCGGGCAAGGCCGACAAGGTCAAGCACCGGGCCTATACCGGCAAGCCCACCTATTTCGACCAGATCTGGACCTCGCTCCAGACCGTGTTTTTCGGCTTTCTACTCGCCACCATTGTGGCCGTACCGATCGGGATCCTGTGCGGGCTGTCCCCGATTGCCAGCGCGGCCTTTAACCCCTTGATCCAGATTTTCAAACCGGTCTCGCCGCTCGCGTGGTTGCCGATTGTAACCATGGTGGTCTCGGCGGTTTATGTCACCAATGACGGGATGTTCTCGAAATCGTTTCTCAACTCGGCCATCACGGTGACGCTCTGCTCGCTGTGGCCGACGCTGATCAACACGGCGCTGGGTGTGGCGAGCATTGACAAGGATCTGGTGAACGTCTCGCGCGTGCTCAAGATGAGCACCTGGACCAAGATCACCAAACTGGTGCTGCCCTCGGCTCTGCCGCTGATCTTTACCGGGCTGCGGCTCAGCCTGGGCGTCGGCTGGATGGTGCTGATCGCGGCCGAGATGCTGGCGCAGAACCCAGGACTGGGCAAATTCGTCTGGGATGAGTTCCAGAACGGCTCGAGCCAGTCGCTGGCCAAGATCATGGTGGCGGTTTTCACGATCGGTATCATCGGCTTCATGCTCGATCGGATGATGTATGCGATCCAGTCGATGTTCACCTTCACGAACAACCGGTGAACGGCATGAGTGTTCTGGAACTCCGCAACTGCTCAAAGGGGTTTGGCGCGGGCGTGGATCGCGAGATGGTCCTGAAAAACATCGATATGACAATCGAGGAGGGTGAATTCGTCGCCATCCTCGGCTTTTCCGGCACCGGCAAGACGACGCTGATCAACCTGATGGCCGGGCTGGATGTGCCCGACACCGGAGCGGCGCTGTTCAAGGGGGCGCCAATCGAGGGTCCGGGGCCAGAGCGCGGTCTGGTCTTTCAATCCTATTCGCTGATGCCCTGGCTCTCGGTCAGCGGGAATGTCGCCCTGGCAGTCGATGCGGTCCATGGCGGTAAATCCCTGGCAGAGCGCGAGAAAATGGTCGCCCATTATGTCGACATGGTGGGTCTGGGGCACGCGGCGGGCCGCAAACCGGCGGAATTGTCTGGCGGCATGCGCCAGCGGGTTGCGGTGGCGCGGGCCCTCGCGATGGATCCCGAGATCTTGCTGATGGACGAGCCGCTCTCGGCTCTCGATGCGCTGACCCGGGCCAATCTCCAGGACGAGATCGTGCGGATCTGGGAGGCGGATCGCAAAACCGTGGTGCTGGTCACCAATGATGTCGACGAGGCGTTGCTGGTCGCGGACCGGATTATCGCCCTCAATCCCGATGGCACGCTTGGCGATCAGGTCACCGTGGCACTCCCGCGGCCCCGCGACCGCGCGGCCATGAACCATGACCCGGTGTTCAAGCAATTGCGCGCGAAGGTGACGCAGTACCTGATGGATGTGGGCATCGCGGCAAAGATCGAAGGCACCCGACAGCTGCCGCAGGTGACCCCGATCCACGGCCTGCCAAAAGCCTATGCCGCGGCCGCCACGACGCAAGGCGACGGGCCCTACCTGCAGTTTTCACAACTCCACAAGGTCTATCCGACCCCGCAGGGACCGCTGACCGTGGTCGAGAATTTCGAACTTTCGCTGAACAAGGGCGAATTCGTGTCGCTGATCGGCCATTCGGGATGCGGCAAGTCGACCGTGCTCACGATGACCGCGGGCCTGAACGAGATCTCCAGGGGCGCGATCGTGCTGGATCGCAAACATGTGGTCGATGCCGACCCCGAGCGGGCGGTCGTGTTCCAGGCGCCGTCGCTGTTTCCCTGGCTCACGGCCAAGGAGAATGTGGCCATTGGCGCCGACCGGGTTTACCCGAAAGCCTCCCAACAGGAACGCCAGGACGTGGTCGAATACTATCTGGAACGCGTCGGCCTGGCGGATGCGATGGACAAACCTGCCGCCGAGCTCTCGAACGGCATGAAACAGCGTGTCGGGATCGCGCGGGCGTTCGCGCTGTCGCCCAAGCTTTTGTTGCTTGATGAGCCTTTCGGCATGCTCGACAGCCTGACGCGCTGGGAGCTTCAGGAAGTGTTGATGGAGGTATGGTCCCGCACCAAGGTCACCGCGATCTGCGTCACCCATGATGTGGACGAGGCGATCCTGTTGGCTGATCGGGTGGTGATGATGACCAACGGGCCGCGCGCCACCATCGGAAAGGTTATGGAGGTGGGCTTGCCACGGCCCAGAACCCGGCGGGCCCTGCTCGAACACCCTGATTATTACGGTTATCGCCAAGAGTTGTTAGACTTCCTCGAAGATTATGAACATGGCGCCCATAAAAGGGAGGCGGCGTGATGGGTAAGAAACTCGTCGTAATCGGCGCGGGGATGGCTTCGGGCCGCGTGCTGGAACACCTTGCCGAAGAGGCTTCCGAAGCTTTCGACATCACCCTGTTCGGGGCTGAACCGCGGGGCAACTATAACCGGATCATGCTCTCCCCGGTTCTGTCGGGTGAAAAGACCTATGAGGAGATTATCACCCATGACGCCGGGTGGTATGCCGAGCATGGCGTGACCTGCCGGTTCGGCGAGCAGGTGACCGCGATCGATCGTGCACGCAAGGTCGTGGTCAGCGCCGCGGGAGAGACGGCCTATGACAAGCTGCTGATCGCAACCGGATCGCAGCCCTTTATCATCCCGGTGCCGGGCAAGGACCTGCCCGGCGTGATCTCGTATCGCGATCTCGACGACACCAATGCGATGATCGAGGCGGCCAAGGTGCCGGGGCGCCGGGCGGTCGTGATCGGTGGCGGGCTCTTGGGGCTCGAAGCAGCAGCCGGTCTCGCCATGCGGGGCATGGATGTCACCGTCATCCATCTGATGGGCCATCTGATGGAGCGCCAGTTGGACACCGCCGCGGGATATCTGTTGGAACAGGATCTCGTGCGCCGCGGCGTGCGGGTCGAGACCGCGGCCAACACGCAGGAGATTGTGGGCAGCGATCGGGTCGAAGCTGTCCGGCTGGACAACGGCACAGAGTATCCCGCCGATCTGGTGGTCATGGCCGTGGGGATCAGACCCGAGACATCCGTTGCGCGCGCGGCGGGGCTGGCCTGTGGTCGCGGCCTGCATGTGGACGACCAGATGATCACCTCGGATGCAGACATCCTCGCCGTGGGCGAATGTGTCGAACATCGGGGCACCTGTTATGGTCTCGTTGCGCCGCTCTATGACATGGCGAAGGTGGCGGCAAAGACGCTGATGGGTGCGCCGGCAGCCTATCAGGGCTCGCTCACATCGACTAAGCTCAAGGTGACCGGGGTCGATTTGTTTTCCGCCGGCGACTTCGCAGAGGGAGATGATCGCGAGGAAATCGTCCTGCGCGATGCCGCAAATGGCATCTACAAGCGTCTTGTGCTGCGGGAAAGCCGGATCATCGGCGCTGTGATGTATGGCGATACCGCCGATGGGGCCTGGTTCTTTGGGCTTCTTAAAGACGGAACCGATATCTCGGAGATGCGCGAGACGCTTATCTTCGGGCCCGCCTATGCCGGGGGCACCCCCCTGGACCCTATGGCGGCCGTTGCAGCCTTGCCGGATGAGGCAGAGATCTGCGGTTGTAACGGCATTTGCAAGGGGCAGATCACCGGGGCGATCCAGGCGGGCGCCTCGACGCTGGACGCCGTCCGGCAAACCACCAAGGCGAGCAGCAGTTGCGGCACCTGCACAGGGCTGGTCGAACAACTGCTCGCCGCGACGCTGGGCGACGAGTATGCCGCGCCGGCAGCGCAACCGATGTGCAAGTGCACCGATCTCACCCACGAGGATGTGCGCCGCCTGATCAAGTCGCAACAGCTCAAATCCATGCCGGCCGTCTGGCAGGCGGGCCAGTGGTCGACCTCGTGCGGCTGCCATGTGTGCCGCCCGGCGCTGAACTATTACCTTTTGGCCGATTGGCCGGACGAATATCAAGACGATGCGCAAAGCCGTTTCGTCAACGAGCGCAACCACGCGAACATCCAAAAGGATGGCACGTTTTCGGTTGTTCCACGCATGTGGGGCGGGATCACAAACCCCACCGAGTTGCGCGCCATCGCCGATGCGGCCGAGAAATTCAGCGTGCCCACCGTCAAGGTGACCGGCGGACAGCGGATCGATCTCTTGGGCGTCGCAAAAAACGATCTGCCGGCAATCTGGGCCGATCTGAACGCCGCGGGGCTGGTTTCCGGCCATGCCTATGCCAAGGGGCTGCGCACGGTAAAGACATGTGTCGGCACCGATCATTGCCGGTTCGGCACCCAGGACTCGACCGGGCTCGGCATCAGGATCGAACAGGCGATGTGGGGGTCGTGGACACCGCATAAGGTCAAGATGGCAGTCTCAGGCTGCCCAAGGAACTGCGCCGAGGCGACCTGCAAGGATGTGGGCGTTATCTGCGTGGACTCAGGCTATGAAATCGGGGTCGCAGGGGCGGCGGGCATGGATGTGAAGGAGACCGAACTCCTCGCGAAAGCCACGTCCGAGGAGGAAACGCTCGACCTCATCATGGCTTTTGTCCAACTCTACCGCGAGAACGCCAAATACCTCGACCGGCCCTATAAATGGGTCGCGAAGGTGGGCTTGGACTGGGTCAAGGAACGGGTGGTCGATGACACTGATGGCAGGGCGGCGCTGGTTGCGCGCTTTCGCCACTCCCAATCGATCTATCA
>JBCCHW010000074.1:0-15296 GCA_039028555.1 Pseudomonadota bacterium
CCGACCCGGCCGTGACGAGCTTTGAACTGGATAACGGGATGGAGGTCGTGGTGATCGAAGATCATCGCGCCCCGGTTGTTACCCAGATGGTCTGGTACCCTGTCGGCTCGGCCGACGAGCCATGGGGCACTTCAGGCATCGCGCATTTCTTCGAACACATGATGTTCCGGGGAAGCGAAAAGTTTCCCAACGGAATCGCCAGCCAGATCATCGCCGAAAACGGTGGATCGGAAAACGCCTTCACCTCGTACGACTATACGGGTTACTACCAGACCATCGCGGCGGATCGGCTCGACATCGTGATGGATCTGGAATCCGATCGCATGCGCAACCTCATCATCGACGACGACACCACCGCGACCGAGCGCAAAGTCATCCTCGAAGAGCGTAACCAGCGTACCGACAGTTCCCCCCAGGCGCTGTTCTCGGAGCAGATGCGCGCTGCTCTTTTTATGAACCACCCTTATGGGGTGCCCGTCATCGGTTGGCGCCACGAGATCGAGAACCTGTCGCCCGACGACCTAAGAACCTTTTATGATGCCTTCTATTCACCTGACAATGCGATCCTCGTCGTCGCGGGCGACGTAACGCCGGAACAGGTTCGAGATCTGGCCGAGAAGTACTATGGGCCCCTGCCCGCCTCCGGCCAGGCGCCGGCACCACGCCCGAGCGAGCCGCCTCAGTTGGCGCCGCGCCGCATCGAGATGGCAGATCACCGCGTCCGCCAGGATTATGTGATGCGCCAGTATCTGGTCCCCAGCTATGAGTCCGAAGACCCGACCGAATCTGCCGCGCTGTTGATCCTCTCAGAGATCTTGGGCAACGGGATCGGATCACGCTTCGCGAGCCGCCTGCAACTCGAAGATAAATCGGCGATCAGCACGGGCGCGTTCTACTCCCCCTCCAGCCGTGATCCGTCGGTGTTCGGAATCTACGGCGTACCCACCCGCGGCACCGATCTAGACACGGTCGAGGCGGGCCTCGACGACGTGATCGCCGAGTTGGTGGAGAAGGGCCCGACCGAGGAAGAGGTGGAACGCGTCAAACGCCTGATCCGCGCGGCGCGGATCTATGCCAAAGACAGCGTCACAGCGCAGGCCCGGCTTTATGGCAGCAGCCTCGCCGTCGGTCGCACTGTCGCAGAGATCCAGGCCTATCCGGACGTCATCGAGGCGGTCACCGCCGAAGATGTGCGCGCTGCCGCTGAGAACAATCTCGACCTCAACCGCTCGGTCACGGGCCGTCTGATACGCGCCGAGGAGGCACCGAAATGAGCATGCTGTTTCGCATTGGTGGCGCGTTGCTCGTCGCTCTGATCGCACTGCCGGTTGGGGCTGTCGAGATCAAGGAAGTCACCAGCCCGGGCGGCATCACGTTCTGGATGGTCGAAGAACCCTCGATTCCGATTGTCTCGGTCGAGATCAGCTTTGATGGCGGCGCGCGCCTGGACCCCGAAGGCAAAGAAGGGCTGTCCGGCATGACGATGGCTCTGATCGAAGAGGGAACGGGCGACCTCGACGCGGTTGCCTTTGCGAATGCGCGCGATGACCTTTCCGCCAGGTTCGGTTTTGGCGCGGGCCGGGATGGGGTAAGTGTCAGCGCCCAGATGCTTGTCGAGACCATGGAGCCGTCTTCCGAGCTTCTGGCCACCGCAATCGAAAGCCCCGCCTTTGCCCCGCAAGCCATCGATCGGGTGCGGGCTCAGATCCTGTCGGGCCTGGCCGAGGCGGAAACCAGCCCGCGCTCGATCGCGCGCAAGGATTGGTTTGCCCGCGCCTATCCTGACCACCCCTATGGCCGCACCAGCACGCCGGAATCGATCCAGTCGCTGACCCGGGAAGACCTGGAGGCCGCGATGCCCCGGTTAATCAATCGGGCGAATGCAACGGTCGCGCTGGTCGGTGCGGTGAACTCCGATGAGGCTGGCAAACTGGTCGATACGCTCTTTCGAGGCGTGCCCGAGGGCGAAAAGCTCGAAAAGCCCTGGATCGCAATGACGGATGTTCCCGGCGTGAAAGTGATCGATCTCGATGTCCCCCAATCGACCGCAATCTTCGGTCATGCGGGGATCAAACGTTCGGATCCGGACTTCATCGCGGCCTTTGTGATGAACTACATCCTGGGCGGCGGCAGCTTTAACTCGCGCCTGACCGACGAGGTCCGTGAAAAGCGCGGGCTCGCCTATTCGGTCTATTCCTATATCAGCGATCTCGACGAAAGCGCGCTCTATCTGGGCTCGGTGCAAACGGCGAATGCCGGCATGGCTGAGAGCCTCGAGTTGATCCGTGGCGAGTGGGAACGCATGGCAACCGATGGCCTAAGCCAGGAAGATCTGGACAGGGCCAAGAAGTACCTGACCGGCGCCTTTCCCTTGCGTTTCGACAGCAATGCAAAGATCGCGGGTTACCTCGTCTTTATCCAGAAAGAGGGGCTCGGCATCGATTACCTGGACAAACGAAATGACCTCGTGAATGCCGTGACCCTGGAAGAAGCGAACAGGGTCGCTGCACGTGTTCTCAAATCCGATGCCCTGATGTTCACCGTCGTCGGTCGCCCGGAAGGTGTGCAAAACAACCCATAGCACCGGGCCCGACGCATCGGCGCGCTGCAGACGGTATCCCAAAAAAGAAATCGCGGCGGCTCCGCCCTGAGCCGCCGCAGCAAGCATTTCTTGACCGGCAGTTGCCCCCGGAAAAGCGCTCGAGAGCGCCTTTGCGGTGAAACAACCTAAAACGACATGCGGTATGCGATTGAAACCATGTGGACTTTCCAGCACGAGAGCGTTTGCCGACACCGCATCTTTCCGATCTATGAGAGACTATAGGCGCGCACCACTGAGCGGTCTAATTGTTATCTTCTATTTATTGATAAAAATTTGGGATTAATTGCCGCATTGCAACAGAGCGCCGCGACCGGCAATCGGCATTGGCATTCACCCGGTCCGGCGAGGATCGTGGACGCGGGCTCAAATCAGTGTTCGACCACCATCGATCATCAAGGTTTGCCCAGTGATAAATCTACCTGCCTCGGACAGTAACATGGCCAGCGGGCCGGTAAGGTCGTCGCCTGTGACGAACCGGCCCATAGGTATCTGACCGAGTGCCTGATCGCGAAACCCGCTCGATCCCAGGTAATGCCTTGTCAGATCGGTCTCCATCATCGCCGGCGCCAGGGCATTCACCGTGACTCTGTCTGGCGCCCACTCCCGCGCCAGGACGCGCACCAATTGCGACAGGCCTGCCTTGGCCGACGCATAGGCGGCATATTCAGGATTGGCTACCATGCTTGATACCGATGACAGGTGAACCATCCGCCCGCCCTGGCCCAGCAGCTGGCGCATCTTGACCGACACCAGAAACGCCCCCGAGAGGTTGATGTCGAGACTCGAACGAAACTGGGCCAGGCCCAGATCCTCCGCGGGGGCGATCGGCAGCACGCCCGCGGCATTGACGAGCGCATCGAGCCCCTGCCCCCAGTCCCGAACAGCATCCCGTAGCGACAACACCGACGCCTCGTCAGTGATGTCGACTTCCAGGAATGGAACGTCATAGCCGGAAAATTGACTAGACAATGGCGCCCTGTCTGCGGCGAAAACCCGGGCCCCCGACGCTGCCAGGAACGCGAGGAAACAAGCGCCGATACCACCCGAGGCGCCGACAAGTAAGACCCGGCGCCCCGTAAGGTCAAACAACTGTTCGGATTTCTTCACGGCAAGCCCTTTTCAGACTGACACAAAACTGTCGCTTGACACGCCGTCAGGCTAGGTCAGTCTCGTATCTGCGACATTCGGGAACACTGATCGCAAGCCCAACGCATATCGAGCGGTATGATCGAAACCTGACCAAAACAACCTTTTCATACATATTAAAAGAGGAAAATCGATGAAGTTCGCAAGATCCCTTGCTTTTGCTTTCACTGCAGCTGCGGTAACGAGCGTCGCCTTGATCGGAGGCGCGAGCCAGACGAGAGCCGCAGATGCAGTCTCGGTCCTGTTATGTCCGTTTGGCTGTGGCCCGATTGCCGGTGACACGATCCTGATGAATCAGATGATCAAGGAAAACGCGCCGGTCATGCTGCTGCCACAGGAAACGCCCGGGTACATGTACAATATCCGCGAGATGGGCCTGAACGACACAAAATGGAAGCACTCGATCTTCGCAACAGAAGATACGTTGATTCAGATTGCCTATTCGGGTGGCTCGCCAGCCGTCGAGGAGTTTCTGCCCGAACCGGTCCAGATTCCCTGGAAGCTTTTGTATGGCGAAGCGTGGTGGGGTCAGGGAAAGTTTCTGGTGACCTTCGATTGCTCGCTCAACTCGATGGCTGATTTGAAAGGGAAACGCATCTCGCTTGGCCTGCGCGGCCAATCTGATTGGGGTGTCTTTTCGCGGCTCTTCCTGGAGTATGGATATGGGGTCACGACCGAGAACGCGGACATCCGTCACATGACGCCCGGGCAGTTGACCCAGCAACTGATCGACGGCGCGACAGACGCCGCCGTCACGCCGATCGGCACCGAACCAACGCTCACAAACTTCATCATTCCGGGGCCGGTGCGCCAGCTCGAGGCGACGGGAAACAAGATGTGCTATCTCGGCGTGACGAAAGAGATCGTCGACAAGGTCAACGAACAGTTTGGTGCTACTTGGACCTATGTCGACCTGCCCGCAGGCACCCTGCCCAGTCAGGACGAGGTTCTGGGGGTAGCATTCAACAAGGGCTTCAAGGCCGCGCATGAGACCTTTGACGAAGAGATGGCCTATAAACTGGTCAAAACCGTCGCGGATATCGGGCCTAAGATGAAAGAGCTGCATGCGCTTTGGCGTATCTGGAGCCCGGAGCTCATGACCTGCGGTCTCTCGGACGAAAACACGCATCCCGGTGCCATCCGCGCCTATAAGGAACTCGGATGGTGGGATCTGAAGGACAAGTGCGATCCAATGACGTATCCGGCCGTTCAATAGGCCATTGAACCCAGAAATCGCCAGGTCGCCCCACCCGGGGCGGCCGCCTTGTTTACTCGACCAATCCTGGAAATGAAATGAACTGGAAAACGCTGAGACAGGCGGTTGATATCCCATTTCTGGCCATCGGCATGGCTCTGACAATCTACATCGGCTTTGCGGCATTTGGATTTACCAGCAATTCTTCCGAACACTATTCGAACTTTATCCTTGGCATTGTGCTGATGACGGGCCTGCTCGCGCTGCGCAATCTTTGCGACGAGCGGCTGGGCATTGCGGATCCCGAAACCGGAGCAATCAGGCCTATTAAGCCATTGTTTTGGCCGCGACTGATCTTTGCAACCGTCGCCCTCGTGATGTCGACCGTCGCGATGGTCTATGTCCGCTACAACGCGGTTTATCTCGAAACGACCCAGCCGTTCTTTTCGCCGACCGATATGGTCTTTGGCTGGCTGATGACCGTCTCAATCCTGATGCTGACCCTGATTCATTGGGGCTTGCTGCTGACCAGCGTCATCTGCATCGCCATCGCGTACTTCTTTTTTGGCCACACGATCCAGAACCCGCTGTTCATCACGCCGCAATACAGCCCGGAGTTCATCATGAACTATATCGGGTTGGGCACGAACCAGGGCTTTTACTATCTGGCACAGGTCGCAGCCGACTCGATCTATTTCCTGATCATCTATGCGGCGATCCTGTTGGGCGTTGGGATGCTGAACATGATGCTCGAGGTCGGCAAGATGACGGGGCGGCGCATCCCGGGCGGCGCCGCGGGGCCCGCCGTGATCGGGTCGGGGATTGTCAGCTCGATCATGGGTCAGGCGGTGTCCAACGTGGTCCTCACCGGGCGCCTGACGATCCCGATGATGAAAAAGTACGGGTACAGCCCATCAATGGCCGGCGCGATCGAGGCGACCGCCTCCACCGCCGGGCAGATCATGCCACCGATCCTGGGCCTCGCCGCGTTTATCATCGCGAGCTTTCTGAACCGGCCGTATATCGATGTCGCTCTTTCGGCGATGATCCCCGGGCTGCTTTATCTGACCGGTGTATCCATCGCGATTGTCGTCTATGCGAGGCGCTATTCGCTGCCGCGTCTCAGCGAAACCGTCGACAAGCAGATGATCGTGCGATTGGTGCCGACCTTTCTGATTTCCTTCGGCGTCGTTCTATGGATGCTCCTCGGGTACCGTTCTCCGGCGATCGCCGGGCTTTGGGGCATCGTTCTGGCCCTCGCCGTTTCCATGTTTCAGGGAAAATACCGGCCAAAGCTGAAACAGATCTACGACGCCGTGCAGGAGGGGTTTCTGCTGGTGGCCCTGCTCTCGCTGTTGCTGATCGCGATCGGACCACTCGGACAGGTGATGCTGACCACAAACCTGTCGGGACGGCTGGGCTCGGTCTTGGTACAGTATCTGCCCGACAGCCAGTTACTGCTGTTGATTGGTGCCATGTTCGTGTCGATCATCCTCGGAATGGGGCTGCCGACGCCAGTGGCCTATATCATTGTGGCGCTTGCTCTGGTGCCGTTCCTTCAACAGATCGGTGTGCCAGCGCTTCAGGCGCATTTCTTTGTCTTTTACTTCGCGGTGTTCTCGACTTTAACACCTCCGGTGGCGGTGAGCGTCCTCGCCGCTGCAAAGCTTGCCAATGCATCCTTCCTCAGGACGGCGGGCGACTCACTGAAGATCGCGGCGACGACCTTCATCATTCCCTTCGCTTTTGTTTACTCACCCGAGTTGATGGCCTTCCCCAATTTGAGTTGGAGCGTCGTGCCCGCGCTGGCCGAGGTGCTGTTGATCCAGTTGACGGTCTCCGTCGCAGCCTACGGAAATCTGATCCGCAATCTCGCGGGATGGGAGCGCGGATTGTTCCTGATCGCAGCCATCTGCGGTTTTCTGGGGATGACCGGGAACGGGCACGCCTTCTTTTTCCTACAATTGGCGTTGACGGTCGGGTTAGGCATCTGGGCCTGGAGCACCCGGCATCGCGCTGACGCTACGCCGGCCTGATCCAAAACAGCGGCTGATCGAATTGAACGGCGGCGCCATCCTCCACGGCTCGTGTAAGGATGGTGCCCGCGATTGGCGCCTCGACCTGGGTAAACAGCTTCATGACCTCGATCAGGCACAGCGTGTCGCCAGCAGCGACCGTGCTGCCCTCTTCCACAAATGGCGGCTCCTCGGGTGATGGTCTGAAGTAGACCCGCCCGACCATGGGGCTATCAACCGCGACCGCGCCGGGCTCCGGGGCCTCTATCGTCTCGGCCAGGGCCGGGCTCGCCGTGGCGACAGCACCGGCGGGGCGTTCCGGCGGGCTCTCGGGCGCGGTGTCGCGTGCAGGAGGCGCCGCACCATGTCGGCGCAGGATCAGTTTCGTCTCTCCGATCTCGAGGATCAGTTCATCCAGATCGCTCCCATCGACCAGGCGCAGGATTTCTGAGACTTCCGCGTAAGTCAGGCTCATTGCGCCATCCTTCCCTTGACATTCCGGGCCGATCCCACTCGGCTTACCCAGCAAGAGCGCGACGGACGCGCTCGTTTTCAGCATGACCAGATGTACCGCAGATGACCAGAACTGTTCGCCTCATCGACGTGACCCTGCGTGACGCGCATCAATGCCTTTGGGCGACACGGATGACCACCGGCATGATGGCCGAACTCGCCCCCAGGCTCGACCGCGCCGGTTTCGAGGCGATCGATCTGGTGGGGGGCGCCGTGTTCGATGTCTGCGTTCGTTTCCTGCGCGAGGATCCGTGGGAGCGGATGCGGATCCTCAGCCAATGGGTCACGCAGACGCCGCTCATCATTCATACGCGCGGACAGAGCCTTTTCACGTTTGAGTTCTTTGCCGATGACGTGGTCGAGCTCGCCGCCGAGCGTTTCGTGGCCAATGGCATGCGCTATCACACGCCCTATGATGCGCTCAACGACATGCGAAACCTCGAGATACCGGTGCGCGCGGCAAAGGCGCTGGGCCTGCATGTTGTGCCCGGATTGGTGTTTACGCAATCGCCCGTTCACACGGACCGATACTATGCTGACCGCGCACGAGAACTGGTCGCACTGGACGTGGACGGGATCTTTATCAAGGATGCCAGCGGCCTGCTGACGCCCGAGCGGATTGCCACCCTGGTCCCCGCGATAAAAGCCGTCATCGGCACGCTGCCGCTGCAGATCCATACTCACTGCAACTCCGGCCTCGCCCCCTATGTCGTTCTGCGCGCGGTCGAGGCAGGCGTGGAGGTCGTGCATACGGCCACATCGACCCTGGCAAATGGGGTCAGCCACAGCCCGACCGAAGGGGTGACCCGCAACCTTCGCCGCATGGGATACGACCTCTCCCTCGATCTCGCGCCGGTCAAGGAAGTTGCGGACATGCTCACCTACATTGCCGAGCGAGAGGGAAAACCGACCGGCGAGGTCCGCGAATACGATGCGTTTCACTTCCTTCACCAATGTCCGGGCGGCATGGTCTCGAACCTCGCACTGCAGCTGCAGGATCTCGGCCTCGAAGGCCGGCTCGACGAAATTCTCGAGGAGGCCTGGCATGTTCGTGAGGATCTCGGCTATCCAATCGTCGTCAGCCCCTTCGCTCAGTACATCGTCACCCAGGCAGTCCTGAACGTGATCGGACAGGACAAGGGACGTGCCCGATATGAGAGCGTTCCCGACGAGGTTCGCCTCTATGTCAGGGGCGGATATGGGCGTATCGCGGGCGAGATCGATCCGACCCTTTACGACAAGATCACCCGTGGCGCCCAGCCGATAACCCAGCGGCCCGGCGCCTTGGTCCCACCGGCTCTGAAGGCACTCAGGGCCAACCGCGGCCCTTTCGCAAGCGATGACGATCTGTTGCTCGCCGCGTTCTACGACACCAAGGAATATGGCGCGCTTAAAGCCGCGGGGCCGATCAACACCGCGTACCCGCTGGGCCCGACACCATTGGTCACTCTTGTCAAAGAGATCACATCTCGTCCAAACATACGGTCGTTCCAGGTTCGGATGCCCAAAGGGTAGAATGCAGCCTGAAATCCAAACGCAAAGGAGAGCCGGCCATGCCAAACCCCTGTATCATCTGTGTTGCCATCACCGGGTCGGTTCCGAAGAAAGCGGATAACCCCGCGGTCCCGATCAGCATCACCGAACAGATCGAAAGCACACACGAGGCCTTTGAAGCCGGCGCCAGCATCGCCCATTGCCACGTTCGTAACGACGACGAAACGCCGAGCTCGGACCCCGAGAAATTCGCCGCTCTCAAGGAAGGCATCGAGAAGCATTGCCCAGGCATGATCGTTCAACTCTCGACCGGCGGCAGAAGCGGCGCGGGTAAGACCCGGGGCGGGATGCTGCCACTGCGCCCCGATATGGCCTCCCTGACAGTCGGGTCCAACAATTTCCCCTATCGGGTCTACGAGAACCCGCCGGATCTGGTGGATTGGCTGGCCGCCGAAATGCTGACACATGAGGTCAAGCCCGAGATCGAAGCCTTTGACCTTGGCCATATTCACCAGGCCGCCAGGATGAATCGCGATGGCCGCCTGCCCGGCCCGCTATACGTCCAGTTTGTGATGGGCGTCAAAAACGCGATGCCGGTCGATCGCGATGTGTTCGACTATTACGTCAAGACGATGCAGCGCCTGTTACCCGACGCAAAATGGTGCGGCGCCGGAATTGGGCGCAATCAGATCGTGCTCAACGAATGGTGCATCGCGGCAGGAGGTCATACGCGCACAGGTCTTGAGGACAATATTCGCCTGGACAAGGAAACGCTGGCCCCCTCGAACGCCGCGCTCGTCCGACGCTGCGCCGAACTTTGCGAAAAACATGAACGTCCCGTCGCAACCTATTCGCAAGCCCGCGAAATCCTGGGGTTAAGAGCGGCGGCCTAAGACAGGTTTTGCGGCAAACGCTGCCGCGCGAGCTCGGCAAAATAGCGAATGCCATAGGGCAGAGCCGCGTCGTTGAAGTCATACCCGGAATTGTGAAGCGGCAACGAGGGGCCGTTTCCGATCATCATAAAGTTGCCGGGGACATGGTTCAGCAATCGCGCGAAATCCTCCGATGCCCCCATCCGCGCCATGTCACCGTCGACGTTACCCTGCGTCGCGGCCGTCGCCGCCGCCAAGGCGTTTTCGGTCATCGCCGCATCATTGATCAAAGGGATGAATGCATTGCTGTAGCTGACCTCACAGTTGCACGCATAAGACCCTGCTACCCCGTGTGAAATCCGGCGCATCTCCGCTTCGATTCTATCGCTGACGGCGGTGTCAAAGTGACGGGCATCGCCATGGATCTGCACGCAACCCGGGATCGTGTTTCGGGTACCATCGGTTACCACCTCGGTGACCGAAACCACCGCGAGTTGCGAGGGGTCGATCCGCCGTGAAACGATTGTCTGCAAGGCCACAACGATTGCACAGGCTGCAACCAATGCGTCGTTCGACTCATGCGGCCGCGACGAATGTCCTCCGCGACCGGTCACTGTGATCGTAAACAGGTCCTCGGCCCCCATGATGGGTCCCTTTGCCGTCGCGAAATCTCCGATCGGCAGACCCGGCATGTTGTGCACACCATAGGCCTCTTCGAAAGGAAACCGCTCAAGCAGCCCGTTGTCGAGCATCGCCTGCATTCCCTTGCCCCACTCTTCGGCGGGCTGAAAGATCAACCGAATGATCCCGTCGAAGTCCGGCGATTGACTCAGTTCATGTGCCGCCCCCAACAGCATCGTCACGTGGCCATCATGTCCGCAGGCATGCATGAGACCAGGCTTTTCTGATCGATGCTCGAAATCGTTTGCCTCGTCGATACGGAGGGCGTCCATATCTGCCCGAAACCCGATCGCCTTGTTAGATGATCCTGCCCGCAATGTTGCAACGACACCGGTGCCGCCGATCCCCTGCTCGATCTCGTTGACCCCCATCTCGCGAAGCCGCCGCACAATAAAGTCCGCCGTCTGGTTCTCGTCAAAACCGAACTCAGGATTACGGTGCAGCTGTCTACGCCACGAAGTAAGGTCGGGATGCGTATCGGAGAGGATTTTCTCACAAGTCATCAGCAGGATTTCTCACAGGTCATCGATGGCTCTTTTGCTGGTCGCCTGGCAACGAAAAGCGGTATAACCCGAAAATAAATGTAAGACAATTCTGTGTTCAAGCGGAGATCAGTCGCCGGACGGACTTTCAGAATCATTCAGCGCCATGCTAGGTATAGTAGGATGATGGAAGAAAACCGCAATATCGGCGGATCATTGCCCATACGACGCCTGTCCGAGGCCGCTGCAAACAGAATTGCAGCGGGTGAAGTGATCGAGCGTCCCGCCTCTGCCGTCAAGGAACTGGTCGAGAACGCGATCGACGCCGCTGCGTCCCGGATCGACCTGACGATCTCGGAGGGCGGCAAGGCCCTGATCCGGGTTGAAGACAATGGCTGGGGCATATCGTGCGAAGACCTGCCCCTCGCGCTCGAGCGTCATGCGACATCCAAGATCGATGGAAATGACCTGGTCAACATCCACAGTTTCGGTTTCCGGGGCGAGGCGCTTCCATCGATCGGTTCTGTCGCACGCCTCAGCATCGTCTCGAATGCAGGCGACGGCGCCTGGGCGATCGCGGCAACGGGCGGAGATATCACCACCCCACGTCCCGCCGCACGCGCAACGGGGACAACGGTCGAGATACGCGACCTTTTTTCGGCGACCCCCGCACGGCTCAAGTTCCTGCGAACCGACCGGGCCGAGACCCAGGCCATTCACGACACAGTGCGCCGACTGGCACTGGCCGAGCCTTCAATCGGTTTCACATTGCGCGATGCGGGCAGCGCAAAGGGCCCGCGTGTCCTGTTCGAAGTTCCGGCCGGCAATGGAGACCTGTTCGACGCCCGGACTGCCCGGATCCGCGACATCCTCGGCAAAGCCTTTATCGAGAACGCAATGCCGATTGATCTGGAACGCGACGGCCTTCGCCTGCGCGGTTTCGCAGCCCTGCCGACCTATTCCAGGGGCGCGGCGGTCGCGCAGTATCTGTTTGTGAACGGCAGGCCGGTGCGAGACCGGCAACTGAATGGCGCCCTGCGCGCCGCCTATTCCGACCTGCTCCCGCGTGATCGTCACCCGGTCGCGGTCCTCTACCTCGATTGCCCGCCCGCGCGCGTCGACGTAAATGTGCATCCCGCAAAGGCCGAGATACGCTTTCGCGATCCTGGAACCGTGCGCGGGCTGATCGTCTCCGGCCTGCGTCATCAATTGGCCGAGCACGGGCTCAGAACCGCGACGACGATTTCCACCGCGGCGTTGGGCGCCATCACGAACTCGAATGCCGAGGCGCCCCTTGCTGCTCGTTTCCAATCATCGGCACCACGTGAGGGGTTTTCCTTTCAAGCCCCGTTAGCCCCCTCCTCCGAGCCAACTGGTTTTGCAGAGATGGCCCCGTCGGCACGCCTGGTAGAGACCGGCGACACGCTAGAGCCGGGCGCAGTAGACGCACCGCTTGGCGCGGCACGGGCGCAAGTGCACGAGAATTACATCTTGGCGCAAACGGCCACAGGCATCGTTCTGGTCGATCAGCACGCCGCCCATGAACGCCTGGTCTACGAACGGCTCAAACGCCAGCAAGCGCAAAGGGGCATCGCGCGCCAGGCGCTTCTGATCCCCGAGATCGTCGATCTTGGCCCTGCAGCCAGCGCGGTTCTGGACGCCGCCGAGGTGCTTTGCGATCTTGGCCTCGTGATCGAGTCCTTTGGCAACGGCGCGGTCTGTGTCCGGGAGATCCCGGCCCTTTTGGGCCAGCCTGATGTCGCTCGACTGGTCCGTGATATCGCCGATGAGCTGCTCGATAGCGGGGCGTCGACCGCCCTGGCGGCACGGCTCGATGCCGTTCTCAGCCGGATCGCGTGCCATGGCTCGGTGCGCTCTGGCCGGCGCATGACCGCCGCCGAGATGAACGCGCTGTTGCGCGAAATGGAGACGACGCCCTATTCGGGACAGTGCAACCACGGGCGCCCCACCTGGGTCGCTCTCAGTCTCGATGATATCGAGCGTCTGTTCGGGCGTCGGTGATGCGCCAGGAAGCGCTCGCTGCATGGCCGCCTGACTGGCCGGATCCGGTGATCGCGCTCGTTGGCGCCGCTGGCCTTTCGGTGATTCTGATCATCCTGTTGGTTGCGCTGGCTATGAATGCCGGACGCCGGGCGGCAAGGAGCGTCGAACCGTTGGCCGCCTCGATGGAGGCCCTGGGCAACGGCCTCGCGCAACTCGGCCAGAACCAGCAACAATTGCAGGGCGGGCTAAGGCAGGTGACCGAAGCCCAGATCGCCGCACAATCGCGCCTGATGGAGACGGTGAACCAGCGTCTGGAGCATCTGTCGCAACGCATGGGCGACAGCCTGACCACATCCGCGACGCGCACTGCGCGCTCACTTGGCGATCTACAGCAACGGTTGGAGGCGATCGACAAGGCGCAAACCAAGATCGAAAAGCTCTCAGGAGACGTTCTCGGCCTGCAGGACATCCTGTCGAACAAACAGACCCGCGGCGCGTTCGGGGAGATCCAGCTTACCGATATTGTCTCCCGCGCCTTACCGCCCGATGCATATGCGCTGCAGGCGACGCTGACGAACGGCAAACGCGCCGATTGCCTGATCCACCTGCCCAATCCGCCGGGACCGATCGTGATCGACTCAAAGTTCCCGCTGGAGGCCTATGAGGCCTTGCGCGCTGCGGACACCGAGGACGCGGCGAAACGGGCCAGCCGCGCGCTAAGAACAGCTGTGTCCACCCATATCCAGCATATCGCCGAGCGCTATATCATCGAGGGCGAGACCGCTGACAGTGCGTTGCTCTTCCTCCCTTCCGAGGCCGTCTATGCCGAGTTGCACGCCAATTTTTCCGATGTGGTGCGCACCGGGTTCGAAGCCCGCGTCTGGATCGTCTCCCCGACCACGGCCATGGCAGTGCTCAACACCATGCGCGGCGTGCTCAAAGACGCCCGCATGCGCAAGGAAGCAAACCGCATCCGACGCGAACTGGGCCTGTTGACAAAGGATACGGCACGCCTGGTCGAACGGGTCGCTAACCTGGACCGGCATTTCGCCCAAGCGTCGCGGGATATCGAAGAGATCAAGATCTCGGCCGAAAAGGCCGGCAACCGCGCGGGTCGGCTGGAAGCCTTTGACTTCGACGAGAATGAGCCCGCCGCAATCCCCCAGGAGC
This sequence comes from Pseudomonadota bacterium, assembly GCA_039028555.1. Classification (GTDB taxonomy): domain Bacteria; phylum Pseudomonadota; class Alphaproteobacteria; order Rhodobacterales; family Rhodobacteraceae; genus Thermohalobaculum. The sequence continues at coordinate 14,175 of JBCCHW010000074.1, forward strand.
CCCGGTCGTTATCGCGTTAAACCGCTGACAGTTAAAGCGTTTTCACGCGCCGAAACTCTCGGGGCTGATCTGTGGAAGTGTTTCCACACATCCATCGGCCGCGCCTCACTCCCAGTAATTTCATTCAGTGCGAGAAGCCGCTTACGTGGAACTCAGCCCATTTCTGGTCCGGGCTTTATGCGACCTCGTTTCGGTGTAGTCGTATCTCCAGCCGTTGATCCGGGTTCGGGCATCCTCCATCGACAGGAACCATGACGCGTTCAGACATTCCTGGCGGAGGCGGCTGGGCCAGATTTGGCTGGGGCTGTTTGGCGCGGCCATGAGGTGACAGCGTCGCCCGCAACGCCGAACGTCTCGCCGATCTCAAGGAAGAAATGACGCGGGCACCTCTTGACCTGATCCAGTCCCTGAACGGCGTTCACGAGAGTATGACGGGCCATGATGCGGCAATCTCCGCGTTGCGACCGGCATCCGGCGACGAAGCCCAACTTGTGCCCCTGACGCAGGCGGGCCTGATCGCGGCTGAAACTGTGAATGTTCCCGTTGACCGCCTGAGACCACTGCAAGAGGCCACCTGCCTGGACCATGCGAGTTAACGCAACGATCCCTTCTCGAGGGCATCGCGGTCGGTGGACAAACCGATGGCCTCTCCACGGACTACCTGATCGAGACGCGGCTCCCTGCTGTCTGGGCGAAACAGCGAGAACCGTTCGCCACTCTCCAAAGCTCCACATCCCAAACGCGTACCGAGGGAATTGCAAACAGAGACTGCGGCCCGAAATCGGCCCCGATTGCGCTTTGGGTTGCGTCTCTCCTGAAAACCCCAAGCTCCAAACGCCCGAAATCACGCGACAACAGCGCTGAACCCTCTAAACGTCTGATAACATGGAACTGGCTGGCTGGGACGGGAGGACTCGAACCTCCAACCTACGGTACCAAAAACCGGCGCTCTACCAATTGAGCTACGTCCCAATCGCGGCGGACATTAGTCAGGAGAGTTATGGGTAGCAAGCCCAAATCCTGCTTGCCGTGCCCCCATTACGGCGCTATACGACCGCCTCGGTTCGGAGTGTAGCTCAGCCTGGTAGAGCACTGTCTTCGGGAGGCAGGGGTCGTGAGTTC
>JBCCHW010000075.1:0-15261 GCA_039028555.1 Pseudomonadota bacterium
CCCCGGGTAGGTTTCGCCGTCTCGACGGTGCCATTGCCCGCATCGGGGATCCTTCTGCTTGCCGGGATGGGCTGTATGGGCGCCCTGCGCCGCTGGCGCCATCGCGCGTCTGCCTGAGCTTCAAGATCGTCGGTCGCCCGGCGGTGGGCGGCCGGCCATTCGCATCACGCGATACATGTTCCGAATTCTTTGGAAAGAGGTGGGAAAATGAGATTGCTTCTGGCCGCTGCCCTTGCAGCATTGGTCTCCGCGCCGGCATCGGCGTTTACCTATGACTTCAGTTACTCGATCGGGAGTTCGGGAACCGCCGGCGAGTATTTCGACATCGGGACCGATACCTTCGGCACCGGCGATATCCTTGTCGACGGTTTTATCGAGACCGACGGGACCCTCGGCGCGATCACCGAGGCCAATATCCTGTCATGGGGCTTCACGCTGACCGGCCTGCAATTCACGCGAAGCATCGCCTCGACCGGCCTGCTTGGCGAAGGCGGGACGGGTGACAGGATCACGACCTTCGCGCGCTTTGACGCGACGCCCACCACATTGACGCCAAACGGCGACTTCAGGTTTGGCGAGTCCGATTTCGTCTTTGATGAAAGCGACTTCAATATCGGGTCGACCGACGTGGAGATTATTCGATTTGACGGTGACGGGGAGAACCGCGCCGAGATTCTGAACCGCACGCGCAGCTGCTCCGGGCCGTCGGGGTGTGGAAACTTCACGCTGATCGGCGAGGCGTCGCGCGACTTCTCTCCGGGTGCGGTCGGTTCGACGGTCTCTGCCGTGCCGCTGCCGGCGTCGGGCATCTTCCTGTTCGCCGCTCTGGGCGGGCTGGGCGCGCTCCGCCTGCGGCGCAGCGTCGTCGCCCGGTAGGACGGGCGCCCCGGCGGCGCCATCCCGGCGGTGCTGTCTGATCATTTGTCCGGCTCCCGCCCCCCGGGGTGCGGGGGCCGGTCGTCCGGTTCGCACCCCTATTGCTCGGGCACGTCCGGCCCCTCTTCGATGGCGACGCCCGGCCCCGGTTTGAAGCCCGGCGGCCGCGTCAGCCAGAAATCGCCCTTCAGGCCGGTTTCATACCCATACCGGTACAGCGCCTTCATATAGGCGGGATCCAGCGGCTGATCCTGTTGGGCGTGAAAGTCCGCGGGGATGTAGGTGAGGTTAAAGTCCACACCATCGCGCCGGGTCAGGGTGTAGATTTCGTAGAGATCGCCCAGATCCGAGCCGCCAATCAGGCTGCCGACAGCTTTCTTGGTGATCGAGAGCAATTCGAGCTCGACCGGGTCGTAGCGCTCGACCAGTTCGTTGTTCACCACCACATAGGCACGCCGGTCGATGGTCACGCCCAGTGCCTCGTCGAAGTCGCGCAACGAGATCTGAGGCAGCATCAGCGTGACCTGTGTGACCGCGCCGCCATCGACATGCACCTCGTCATAGCGCTTGCCATCGGTGCCGATCACCGGGATGACGGCGGGCGGCAGGGCCGCAGGAATGGCCGAAGAGCCGCGGATGATCTCGTGGACCAGCTCCAGCGCCTTGGGATGGCCCGAGGCGGCGACCTGCGTCACATCCCATATCATGGGCCGCGCGGCATCCAGATTGGTCGTCCCGATCAGCAACACCCGGCCGCGTGCGAATTCCCGGGCGATCCGGGCCACAACATCGGCGGTCACGTATTTCGCAATCAGACGGCGATAGCCTTCGCTGTCGCCCAGCGCGGGGCCGCCGGTCAAGGCGCTGAAAATCGCCGGCGTGAACAGGGCTTCGGTATCATAGTTCGAGAAGATCTCGCGCAGCGTCTCGTCGTAATCGGGGCCCAGAAAGGTAAAAAGCGCCACCACGGCGCCGGTGCTGATGCCCGTCACCAGGGAAAAATCGGGCCGGTCGCCCCGTTCGGTCCACCCGCGCATCAGCCCCGCGCCATAGGCCCCGTCGGGGCCGCCCCCGGAAAACGCGATCATATCCTCGCTCAGCCGCGCACCAGAGTGAAGCTTGTTGCCAAAAAATCTTTTCAAAGCTTTGGTGCGGTTTGATTTTATTGCCTGTATCTTGCTCTCGCCGACGCCATCGCCCCAAAAACGCAGCGGCTTGGCCACGATGCCATAGGGGGCGGCGTCCTCGATCTGGCCGGCGGGCACAGGTGAGCGTTTCTGGGGAATGCCGCACGAGGCAAGGGCAAGGCAGGCGGCGAGGCAGATCAGCCGACGCTGAACCCGCTTTGCGCCCGCGAGCCTGGTCGGGGAAAAGCGCCCCGCGCGCCCGATGCCGTATGCCTCATGGCCCGTCAAACGATTATCCCTGCTGCGCGAAAAAAAACGGTGCAAAAAAAACGGTGCCGAGACTAGACCAAACCCGTGATGATCGGCAAGAGACCAGCCCCGGGCAGACGGGTGCGATCAAACGGGCCCCGTCTGCGCGGTCGGCGGTCTGCCCCGCTCAGGCCGCGCGGCGGCGCGGGCGGCGGCGACGGCGGCTCGGGTCGCGCTGTTTGGGCGCGCGCTCGGCCTCGGCGCTGTTGTTTGCACTCGGCTTGCCCTTTGCCTGGGCATTCACCGGGCGGGGGCCGCGTTTTGGTCCGCGGCGGCGTGACGGCTTTTTGACATCGTTCGCCGGGGCGCCGTCGGGCAGCAGGCGCAGGCGCGTGACCTTTTCGATGGCGCTCAGCTTGTCGCGCTCGTCAGGCGAGCACAGGGCGATGGCGATCCCCTCGGCCCCGTTGCGTCCGGTGCGCCCGATGCGGTGGACATAGGCCTCCGGCTCGTCGGGCAGGTCGTACTGGATCACGTGGCTGATCTCTTTCACATCGATCCCGCGCGCGGCGATATCGGTGGCAACCAGCACCTTGACCCGGCCCGAGCGGAACGCGTCGAGCGCGCGCTGGCGGGCGTTCTGGCTTTTCATCCCGTGGATGGTTTCGGCCTCGACCCCGTCCTTGGCGAGGTTCCTGGTGATCCGGTCGGCGCCATGTTTGGTGCGCGAGAAGACGATGGAGCAGGTGGCCTCCGGCGTCTTGAGCAACTCGGCCAGGCGGGCGCGTTTGTCAGGGTAGTCCAACAGCTCGACCGACTGGGTCACCTTGACCGCCGTCTTGCCCGGGGGCGTCACCTCGACCCGCAGCGGGTCGTTGAGCAGCCCGGCGGCGAGATGCTCGACCTCGCGCGGCATGGTGGCCGAAAACAGCGCCGTGCGCCGGCGCGGATGCAGGCGCTTGGTGATCTCCTGCACCGGTTTGATGAAACCCATATCCAGCATCCGGTCAGCCTCGTCGAGCACCAGCATCTTGGTCTCGTCAAAGCGCACCTTGCCGTCGCGCATCAGGTCGGTCAGCCGCCCGGGCGTTGCGATCAGAATGTCCACCCCGCGGGCGAGACCGCGGATCTGGGCCTGGCGCGACGTGCCGCCCAGTACCAGCAGGCTCGAGATTCGCATCGCGCCGGTCAGGGCACGGATATGGTCGTTGATCTGCACCGCAAGCTCACGCGTCGGGGTCAGGATCAGGGCGCGCGCCGTCTTGGGTGCCGGGCGTCCGTCGAGATGGTAGATCTCGTGGAGCATCGGCAGCACAAAGGCCGCCGTCTTGCCGGTGCCGGTCTGGGCGATGCCGAGCAGGTCAGAGCCCGCCATCTGCGGCGCAATCGCCTGTTGCTGGATCGGCGTGGGCGCGGCAAAGCCGGTCTTTTCCAGCGCGAAATTCAGGGGTTCGGCAAGGCCGAAATCGGCAAAGCTGGTCGCCTTGCTGTCAGGGGTCGTCACAGTCGTTTCCTTTCGACGGCAGCACGCCCTGCGCCGTCTCAGGCGCAATGGTTGCGGTGCCGTCACATGCCCGCACCAGGCGCAACTGGCGATGACGTAAAATCTGAATGGCGACGCTGCGGGTTCGTACAGATCGGGTCCGAAGGAAGTCCACCTGCGCTGTCGCTGTGCGGCAGATCGCCTGCCGCGCGCGTCTCACTTGGACTGTGCAGGCGCAAAAAGCAAGGCCCAGGGCGATCACTTCCTGTGAAATCTGTCGCAACATCCCGGAATGAAACAGAAAAGCCGCCCGAAATCCCGGGCGGCCCGTGGTGTCGCCTTGCCAGCCTGGCTTATCCGACCAGTTCGATGCCCGCGAAGAAATAGGCCATCTCGATGGCTGCGTTCTCGTCCGAGTCCGAGCCGTGGACCGAGTTTTCGCCGATCGACAGGGCGAATTCCTTGCGGATCGTGCCCTCGTCGGCATCGGCGGGGTTGGTGGCGCCCATCACCTTGCGGTTGGTGGCGATGGCATCCTCGCCCTCGAGCACCTGCACGACGACGGGGGCCGAGGACATGAAGTCGCACAGCTCGCCATAGAAAGGACGCTCGGCATGCACGTCATAGAACTTGCCGGCCTGTGCCTTGGTCATGTGGATGCGCTTTTGCGCGACGATGCGCAGGCCCGCGGCTTCGAGCTTGGCATTGATCGCACCTGTAAGGTTGCGATTTGTGGCATCGGGCTTGATGATAGAGAATGTGCGTGTCACGGCCATGTTCGGGCTCCTCGGGGCTGGTCTTCGAATTCTGGCGGCGCCTTAGCATGGAGGTGAAAGGGATGAAAGCGCATTTCCAAATGTTCGCGGGATATAACGCCTGGGCGAACGGGCGGCTTTACGCCGCATCGGCCGAGCTCTCAGAGGCGGATTACCGCGCCGATCTCGGCGCCTATTTCAAATCGGTGGAAGGCACGCTCAACCATCTGATGATCGGCGATCTGTTGTGGATCGCGCGGTTTCGCGGGCAGGCGATGCCCAAACTGCCGCTGACCGACATCCTGCACGACAATCTGCCCGACCTGACGGCAGCGCGCAAAGTGCTCGACGCCGATATCGTCCGGCTGATCGACGAGATGCCGCCCGACCGCTTTGGCAAAAGCTTTACCTATCGCGCGATGACCCTGCCGGGAGAGCAGTCGCAGGTGCTGGCCGAGGCGCTGTCGCATTTCTTCAACCATCAGACCCATCACCGTGGCCAGGTCCATGCGCTGTTGTCCCGGCTGGGGCTGAAAGCGCCGCCGCTGGATCTGCTCTATTATCAGCGCGGGTCGGTGCCCGAGGCCGGCTGATGTATTTCGACGATCTCGAGGTCGGGCAGGTCTTTGCGACCAGGCCCGCGACGTTGAGCGAGGCGGAGATCATCGCCTTTGCCCGGCAATGGGACCCGCAGAGCTTTCACATGGACCCCGAGGCGGCAAAGGCCTCGCAGTTCGGCGGCCTGATCGCCAGCGGGTTTCACACCCTGCTGACCGCCTTTGTCGGCATGGCCCGGCTCGAGATCTTTCAGGACGCCTCGATGGGCTCGCCCGGCATGGAAGAGGTCAAGTGGCTGAAACCGGTCCGCCCGGGCGACACGCTGTCGACCGAGATCGAGGTGGTGTCGCTGCGCATCTCCAAAAGCCGGCCCGACCGTGGCTATGCCGTGCTCGACCAGCGCACCGCCAATCAGGACGGCGTGCCGGTGATGAGCTATCGGTGCACGGTGATCTTTGCCCGTCGACCAGCGTAGGCGCCCGGATCAGGCAACAGGGCTAGGCGACGCGTACGGGATGCGGGATGACCGCGTTGTACAGCATTGACCCCGGGTTGAACGGTGTTGTTTCGGGCTGCACGCGGCCCTTGGTGTCGGTCGCGCGCGTGCGGATCTTGTGCTCGCCCGGCGTTGCCTCCCAGTCGAGGCCGAAGCGCACCCAGCCCCAGCGCGTGTTGGGGGAGATGATCTCGGCTTCCTGCCAGGCGCTGCCATCAACCGACCATTCCACCTTGTCGATCGTCGCGCCCGGGCTGCGGGCGAAACCGCAGATCCGCTGCGCGCCGGGCGCCAGTGTCGCGGGCCAGGGCAGGCTCAGCGCGCTCTTGATGTTTTGCTGGGTCACCGTCTGCCCGTCGATCACATAGTATTCGTCGGTGCGGAAATTGCGGATTTCGGCGCGCGAGATGGTCAGCCAGCCGACCCATTTCACCCAATAGGTGCCGATCCAGCCGGGCACGATCATCCGCGCGGGATATCCATGGTCGACCGGCAGCGGCGCGCCGTTCATCTCGAGCCCGATCAGCGTGTCGGGGTCCAGCGCCTTTTCGATCGGCATCGGAATCTCGATATCGCATTCGGGGTTGAGCACATCCAGGCCCATCGGCGCGACCCAGCGCGCCGCATCCGTGAGCCCGGCCAGCGCCAGCACGTCCGAGAGGCGCGGCCCCGTCCAGGCCGCCATGCCGATGCCCCCCAGCGTCCACTGCACATCGGCGCCCTGGCTTTCGCGCCGGATATTCAGCCCGTCGATCTTTTCGAACAGGGTACGCTGGTTGCCTGCGCATTCCACATAGGCCTCGACCGTGTGCTGGGGCAGGGCCCTGAGATCGTCCAGCGACAGGGTCACGACCCGATCGATCGCGTCGCCCTTGATCTTGAGGCGATAGGTCTGCGCGTCGACCTCGACACTGTTTCCCGCATTGCAGACAAAGAAACTCTCCGCCGGGGTCAGATAGGTGTCGAGCGCGTCGAACGGTGCCTCGAGCGAGGTGCCAAGCTCGGTGAACCCTGCCGTGGACTTTTGCCAGTGTGCCATGCCGATCTCCCTGATAAACGGGGTCGACCACGCCAGAGCCCGCAGGCCCTGTCAATTGCAAACTGGGGTGACATCCCAACTGCCTCTCCCATCTCTCGAAATCTGGACCAGCGACGCGGCTGTCCGGCGAATTGCCGTAAACTCGATAGCGGTTTGTCCCGCCAGGATTCAGGGTTAGGCTCCGCACAGGAAACGCAGGCCCCAAGGACAAGCATATGAGCGAGCAAGATCCCCTGGTCATCTTCACCCCTTCAGGCAAGCGCGGGCGCTTTGCGCCGGGCACGCCCGTGCTTCAGGCCGCGCGGTCTCTCGGCGTGGATCTCGACTCGGTCTGCGGCGGGCGGGGGATCTGTTCGAAATGCCAGGTGACGCCCAGCTTTGGCGAGTTCTCGAAACACGGCGTCACCTCGGCGCCCGAGGCGCTGAGCGCGTGGAACGCGGTCGAAGAGCGCTATAAATCCAAACGCGGCCTGATCGAGGGGCGCCGCCTCGGCTGTCAGGCGACCATCCAGGGCGACGTCGTGATCGATGTGCCCGAGGAAAGCCAGGTCCACAAACAGGTGGTCAGAAAGCGGGTCGAGGCGCGCGAGATCGTCATGGACCCCTGCACCAAGCTCTACTATCTCGAGGTGGCCGAGCCCGACATGCACAACCCAAAGGGCGATATGGAACGCCTGATGGATGCCCTGTTCGAGCAATGGCAGCTTACCAACATCATCGGCGATTTGCGGATCCTTCAGATGCTGCAACCCGCGCTGCGCGAGGGCGACTGGAAGGTCACGGTCGCCGTCTATACCGGCCATGGCCGCTCGACCGGGCGGGTGATCCATGTCTGGCCCGGTTTCTATGACGGCGTGATCTATGGCGTCGCCTTCGATGTCGGCTCGACGACCATCGCCTGCCATCTCTGCGATCTGGTGACGGGCGAGGTGGTGGCCTCCTCGGGCCATATGAACCCACAGATCCGCTTTGGCGAAGACCTCATGAGCCGGGTCAGCTATTCCATGATGAACCCGGGCGGCGCGGAAGAGATGACGGTCGCCGTGCGCGAAACCATCAACGCCCTGATCGGGCAGGTCGCCGCCGAGGCGATGATCAGCCGCGAGTTGATCATGGAGGGCGTCTTTGTCGGCAATCCGATCATGCATCACCTGCTGTTGGGCATCGACCCGGTCGAGCTGGGCTGGGCCCCGTTTGCGCTGGCGACCTCGACCTCGCTGACGCTGTGGGCCAATGAAATCGAGGTCTCGATGCATCCCGATGCGCGGCTCTATATCCTGCCCTGCATCGCCGGGCATGTCGGCGCCGATGCCGCCGCCGTGGTGCTGAGCGAAAGCCCCCATCGTCAGGACGAGATGACCCTGGTCGTGGATGTCGGCACCAATGCCGAGATCGTACTGGGCAACCGCGAGAAACTGATGGCGTGCTCCTCGCCCACCGGCCCTGCGTTTGAAGGCGCCCAGGTCTCGGCCGGGCAGCGCGCGGCGCCCGGCGCGATCGAGCGGGTGCGCATCGACCCCGAAACCAAAAAGCCCCGGTTCCGCGTCATCGGCAGCGATGTCTGGTCTGATGACCCCAAATTCGCCGAGGCGGTGGGAGCGCGCGGGATCACCGGCATCTGCGGCTCTGGCATCATCGAGGTGATCGCCGAGATGCGCATCGCCGGGATCATCGACGAGGATGGCGCCATCGGCCCGGCCTCGGCGCTGGGGCCCTGTGTCATCCAGGATGGGCGCACGTGGTCTTATGTGCTCCATGACGGGCGCGACAGCGGCGGGCCGCTGATTTCGGTCACGCAAAACGACGTCCGCTCGATCCAGCTCGCCAAGGCGGCGCTCTATGCGGGCGCGCGGCTGTTGATGGACAAGATGGAGATCGACACGGTCGAGCGGGTGGTGCTCGCCGGGGCGTTCGGCGCGCATATCTCGCCGCTCCACGCGATGGTACTGGGCATGATCCCCGATTGCCCGCTCGACAAGGTCGTCTCGGCGGGCAATGCCGCGGGCACCGGCGCGCGGATCGCATTGCTGAACTCTGCCTCGCGGCGCGAGATCGAGACGGTGGTGCGCACCATCGAAAAGATCGAGACCGCGGTCGAGGAGAAATTCCAGGAGCATTTCGTCAATGCGATCGCCGTGCCGCACAAGACCGACTCAGCGCCCAATCTCGCGAGCCATGTCACCTTGCCCAAGGTCGCCTTTGCCGGCGGCGACACGGGTGGCGAAGAGGGCGGGCGCCGCCGCCGGCGTCGGGCGCGCGGCTGATCGACAGACACGTCATCCAGCATCAAAAAAACGCCCGTGCGGAGGGTCTGTGCGGGGGATGGCCCTAAAGTGATCAAACATGGTGCCGCAAAGGTTGTAATTTGTCTTAAATCTGACACAACTTCACACGGCATTGGGGGAACCGAGACGATTTACTTTTCTGCATGAGAAAAGGTTGAACTATGGCGACGATCGTCATTTATGAAATCAATCGAGATCCGCTATTCTTTCAAAACGTCAGAGTCATCGAATCCTACACGGTCGAGATTGTAGACACTGATCCCTTCCTTGAACCCTTCGAGCCCGGCGGGCAACGCCAGCTTGATGTCGACGATGTGCCGGGGTTCATCGGCAATTCATCCACGTTTCAGGCCTTCGAGGCCTATACCGGCACCGTCGGCGGCCAGGACGTGGCCTTCACGCTGCTCCAGTTTGCGGGTCGGCAGTACATGGTGCTGTCCGAGGGGTCGGTGTCGGTCAATGACGTGATTGCGGGCACCAACAACACGATCATTCCATCGCCCCCGCTCGAATACGACACGCTGCCCGATTTCGTGTGCTTCACCGCGGGCTCGCTGATCGCGACGCCGGGCGGCCTGCGCCTGATCGAGACGATTCGGCCGGGTGACCTGGTCACGGTGGCCAACGGGCCGCCGCGCCGGGTGCGCTGGGCGGGGCGGCGGCGGCTGTCTCCCGACGAGCTTTCCGCCCGCCCGCATCTCGCGCCGATCCGCATCCGCGCGGGGTCGCTGGGCCCCGGCCTGCCGGTACGCGACCTGTGTGTTTCGCCCCAGCACCGGCTTGCCATGGGCTCGTGGCGCTGTGAGCTGATGTTTGCCGAGCCGGTGATGCTGGTCCAGGCGCAGGCGCTGATCGACGGCAAGGGCATTGCGCGCGATGATCCGGGCCGGGGCGCCGATTACGTCCATCTGCTGTTCGACGCGCATGAACTGGTCGAGGTCGAGGGTGTCTGGTCGGAATCGTTCTTCCCCGGCGCCTATGCGCTCGCTTCCATGTCGGCCGAGGTGCGCGCCGAGCTTTTTGCCCTGTTCCCGGAACTCAGCGAACACGGCACCCGCCGGTATGCCGATCAGGCCCTGCCCAGTCTGCGCCCCTACGAGGCCCGGGCCATGCGCCGGCAACTCGCGCCCGTCGGCAAGGCGGTGCTGGCACGCCATCTCGCCGCCGCCAGCCTTCGAGCGGGCAAGACCCCATTCCCCGATTGATCCCGACCCCGCAGGCGGGTACGAGGGGCCATGCGAATTTTGTTTCTCGGTGATCTGGTGGGCCGGTCGGGGCGAACCGCGGTGATTGATGCGCTTCCCGACCTGCGTCAGGAGCTCAAGCTCGATTTCGTCGCGTTGAATGCCGAAAACGCGGCCTCCGGCTATGGCATGACGGGCTCGATCGCCGCCGATGTTCTGGCGGCGGGGGCGGATGTGATCACGCTCGGCGATCATGCCTTTGATCAAAAGGAGATGCTGCGCTTTATCGAGGGCGAGCCGCGGATCCTGCGGCCGCTCAACTTTGCGCGCGAGGCGCCGGGGCGCGGGGCGGGGATCTTTCCCGCGACCCGGGGGCGCAAGGTTCTGGTGGCCGTGGCGCTGGGCCGGGTCTTTATGAACCGCCCCTTCGACGACCCGTTCTCGGCGCTGGACAAGGTGCTCAGAAAGACCCCGCTGGGGGGCGGCTGCGATGCGGCGATCATCGAAATCCATGCCGAGGCAACCTCGGAGAAAATGGCGACCGGTCACTGGTGCGACGGGCGCGCCAGCCTGGTGGTCGGCTCGCACACCCATGTGCCCACAGCGGATGCGATGATCCTGCCGCGCGGCACGGCCTATCAGTCCGATGCCGGGATGTGCGGCGACTACAACTCGGTGATCGGGATGGCCAAGGAAGAACCGCTCAAACGCTTTGTCGTCGGCATGGGCAACGGACGGTTCGAGCCTGCGCTTGGCGCGGCGACGATCTGCGGCGCACTGGTCGAGACCGACGACAGGACCGGTCTTGCAAAACGCATCCAGGCCATCCGTCTGGGAGGCAAACTGACGGCGTCCGGTGCCTAGGCGACGATCCGGGATTCGGGCCGGATGCGGTAATTGCACTCATTTCAGCCGCTTGCGGTCTTTGCCTCGCTGGGGCAGCATGGGCGGGCATTGGTCAAAGACCCATCTTGCGGCCGATTGAAACAAGGTCCCGGCTCGAAATGATCGACCCTTCCATGTGGCCAGCCTTTGTCACCCTAGGTGTCGTCGTCGCGATGTTCGTGCTGTTTGTGCGCGAGGCCTATCCGACCGAGGTCATTGCCATCGGCGGTGCCGCGATCCTGCTCGCGCTGGGGATCCTGCCGGTTGACGCGCTGATGAATGTCTTCTCAAACCCGGCACCACTGACCATCGGGGCGATGTTCATCCTCTCGGGCGCGTTGGTGCGCACGGGCGCGCTGGATGCCTTTACCCGCTGGATCTCGACCGGCGTGAAGGAGCGCCCCCGGCGGGTGCTGGCGGGGTTTGCGGGCTTTACCGCCACGGCCTCGGCCTTCATGAACAACACGCCGGTGGTCGTGATGCTGATCCCGGTGGCGATCAATCTTGCGAAATCGCTCAAGGTTTCAGCGTCCCAGCTGTTGATCCCGCTCTCTTACATGGCGATCATGGGTGGCATGCTGACGCTGATCGGCACCTCGACAAACCTGTTGGTCGACGGGGTGGCGAGCGAGACGGGGCTCAAACCCTTTGGCCTGTTCGAGATCACGCCGCTCGCGCTGGTGATCGTTGTCTGCGGCTTTGTCTTTCTGGTGATCGCGGGGCCGAAAGTGCTGCCGCGCCGGGACTCGATGGTCGATTTCCTCAGCGACCGCAAAAAGCTGAAATTCTTTACCGAGGTGGTGATCCCCGACCGCTCGATCCTGGTGGGGCAGGAGGTGCTGAACGTCGATTACTTCTCCCGCCCCGGCATGAATGTCATCGACGTGCTGCGCAGCGACGAATCCCTGCGCCGCGAGATGAAGGGCCTGACGCTCGAGGTCGGCGACCGCGTCGTGATCCGCACCGGGGTGAACGAGCTTTTGGGCCTGCGCGAGAACAAGTCGCTCAGCCTCACCGGCCAGATCGACGCGGTCAGCCAGCGCTCGACCGTGACGGTCGAGGCGCTGATCAGCCCCGGTTGCCGCATGATCGGCCGCCTGCTGGGGCAGTTGCGGCTGCGGCGGCGTTATGGCGTCTATCCCCTCGCCGTGCACCGCCGGGCCGAGCGGGTTGGCCCGATGCTCGACAATGTGCGGATCCGTGTCGGCGATACGCTGTTGCTCGAGGGCGCGCCCGAAGATATCCGCCGCCTTGCCGCCGAGCAGGGGCTGGCCGATCTCACCCAGCCGACCGAGCGTCCCTATCGGCGCGAGCGGGCGCCGATCGTGCTCGGCACCCTTGCGTTTGTGGTGATCGGCGCCTCGCTGGGCCTGATGCCCATCGCGGGGCTGGCGGTGATCGGCGTCGCCGTCGTGCTGCTGACCCGCTGCATCGATGCCGAAGAGGCGTTTGACGCCATCGAGGGGCGCCTGCTCGCCCTGATCATCGCAATGCTCGCCATCGGCGCCGCGCTGGACGACACGGGGGCTGTCGATCTGATCGTCGACTTTGTGTTCCCGTGGCTGTCCAGCCTGCCGCCGCAACTGGTGCTGTGGCTTGTCTTCCTGATGGCGTCGCTGTTGACCGAGCTGGTCTCGAACAACGCCGTTGCCGTGGTCGTCACCCCCATCGCGATCACCCTGGCCGAGGCGCTGGGCGTCGATCCGCGCCCCTTTGTCGTGGCGGTGATGGTCGCCGCCTCGGCGAGTTTTGCGACCCCCATCGGCTATCAGACCAACACGCTGGTCTACGCGCCCGGGGGCTATCGGTTTACCGATTACATGCGATTGGGCATCCCGATGAACCTGGGCATCTCGGTGATCTCGGCGCTGTTTATTCCGGTTTTTTGGCCGCTCTAGCCGCCCGAAGGCGTCTTGGCACGGCGAGAAAGCAAGAATTGGCCAAAAATACTTACCGATTCGGAAATCAGGCATTCCCGAAGCCGGTGAATCGCCGTACCTTTTGCCCCATAGACGCGAGTCGCAGAGTTCGCTTGATAAGGGAGAAACAAATCATGCGCTTAGCAGCACTGCTGGCCACTACGGCGATTGTCTCGGCAGGGATGGCCGCGGCCAACAACCTCGAGAAGCTCAGCCAGTTCAAGGTGACCGGGACCAAGGATTTCACCGTGATCGAACAGGGGGGCGAGAACGCCGCCGCGATCGAAGAGATCCTCGAAAACATCAACCTGCCGGACGGGTTCGAGATCTCGCTCTATGCGATCGTGCCCGATGCCCGCCATATGGCCGTTGGCCCGCAGGGCATCGTGACCTTTGTCGGCACGCGCAAGACCAAGATCTGGTCGGTCACCGATCGCAACAAGGACCGCACCGCCGACGAGGTGAAGGACTTTGCCCCCTCGATTGATTTCGCGATCCCCAACGGGCCCTGTTTTTCGCCCGATGGGCATCTCTATCTGGCCGAGCAGAATCGGGTGTTGTGGTTCCCCGCCGCCGAGTTCTTTTACGAAAGCCCCGATGTCGCGGCCTTTGAGGTGGTCAAGGGGGGTGAGCTGGTCCCCGTCGACGACGAAAGCTATAACCACACGGCGCGGGTCTGCGATGTGGGCCCGGATGGCAAGCTCTACATCTCGCTGGGCCAGCCCTTCAACGTCGCCCCGGCGGAAAAGCTGGCAGCCTATCAGGAGAACGGCATCGGCGGCATCATCCGCATGAATCAGGACGGCAGCGACCGCGAGGTCTATGTGCATGGCGTGCGCAACTCGGTCGGGCAGGATTTCGATCCCAATTCCGGCGATCTGTGGTTCACCGACAACCAGGTCGACGGCATGGGCGACCTGATCCCGCCGGGAGAGCTGAACCGGATCACCGCCCAGGGCCAGAATTTCGGCCATCCCTGGTATGGTGGCGGCGATGTGCGCACCAATGAATATGCCTCCGAGACACCGCCCGACGGCATCGTGCACCCGCAGGTCGAGATGGACGCCCATGCCGCCGATCTCGGCATGATGTTCTATACCGGCGACCAGTTCCCCGCCGCCTACAAGGGGGGCATCTTCTCGGCCCAGCACGGCTCGTGGAACCGGACCGACCCGATCGGCGCGCGGATCATGTTCACCAAGCTCGACGAAGAGGGCAACGCTGCGGGCACCGAGGTGTTTGCCGATGGTTGGCTGACCGGTTCAGGCGAGTATCTGGGTCGCCCGGTCGATGTGGCGCAACTGCCCGATGGCTCGATCCTCGTCTCCGACGATCTGGTGGGCGCGGTCTATCGCATCGCCTATACCAAATAGCGGGGTCTCCGCGATCCCAGTCACCAGGGGCCCGCGCCGCAAGGGGCGGGCCCAGGCAACCAAGAGGGGCTCCAACATGACGATCCTTTCGAGCCGGAGCGCACGCGCCGGTCTGACCCTTTTTGCGCTGGCGGCGCTGGCGGCCCCGCTGCCGCCCGCACAGGCGGCCGACCCGGCCGCGGGGCGCAAGAAAGCCATGCAGTGCCAGACCTGCCACGGGCTCGACGGCATTGCCCAGATCCCCATCGCGCCCAATCTGGCGGGCGAAAGCCAGATCTATCTCGAAACCCAGCTCAAGGCCTTTCGCAACGGCAAGCGCGAGCACGAGATGATGACCGTCGTTGCAAAGGATCTGAGCGACGCGGATATCAGCGACCTTGCCGCCTGGTACGCCTCGATCCAGATCACGGCGACCATGCCCGACTAGAGCGAAACCGGTTCGCCCTCGGTCGGATCGAGCAGGAATTCAGCCCCAGAATCAGATAAATGAGCGCAATCCCGGGCTCTGCCTGGCGCAGTCGGATCCGGTTTCTTCCAGCCCCGGGGATTGCCCGGTTGCCCCTTTCCCTGTATCGGGGGGGCCATGCAGAAACCTTCCGGGAACGAACTGCGAATCCGGCAATCCTTTGCCGATCAGGCGGCGGCCTGTGCGGCTTTCGGCTCGCCCTTTACCGCCCGGCTCGTCAACGCCCTTGGGCATGCGCTCGACCACGATACGCAAACCGGGCGCCGTGTCCTGGGGTGGCAGGGCGATACCGGTCATGGCGGCGATGCGCTGGCACTGCGCCTGGCAGGCGCGCTGCATTCGATGGTGCGCCGTGCGCGGGTGCCGGACCTTGCGCGCCACTATCCCCCCAATGGCCTGCCCGAGCCCGAGACCCTGCGCGCCGCGGCGCTCGACGCGATTGCCCGGCATGATGCCGAGGTTGCGGCGTTTCTCGATCATGCGCCCCAGACCAACGAGGTGGGGCGCTCGGCCGTGCTGTATCCGGGCTTTGCGGTCATCGCCGCCGAAACGGGCCTGCCGCTGAG
>JBCCHW010000076.1:0-15260 GCA_039028555.1 Pseudomonadota bacterium
CATTTCCCCGGTGTCGATCGGCAAGGATCCACCGAATCGAGGCAGCGTCGTACGATAGGCCCGGATCAGGAAGATCGCCTCGATCAAATCGCCGCGCGCCTGCTTGATGGCAAGGGCGGCAAGATCGGGATCGTAAAGCGACCCTTCGGCCATCACGCGGGTCACGGCGAGCGAGAGCTGTTCGCGGATCTGAGCGGTGTCGAGATCGGCCAGATCCTGGTCGCCCCGGCGCAATTCGGCGAGCCAGTCATGGGCGTTCTCGATGGCGCGCTCGCCTCCTTTGACGGCGACATACATCAGAGCGCCTCCACTTTGCTGGTTCTGGGCAGTGCGGCGACCTGGTTTCCCGCCGCAAAGATGAAATCGAGGCCGAGCGGGAAGAGCACGCTATTGCGCTGGAACATCTCGATCGCCGGGAGGGTGAAGTCGACCGCATCAGCGATCCCCGGGCCGGTCAGCCGTGCGGGCTGTCCTGTGTCAAAGCCCGGCACCTCGACGATCAGGGTCGCGGACCGGTCGGGATACTCCGGCGTGCCGATCGCGAACCGGTCCAGCGGCAAAAGATCCTCCCAGCGTCCCAAGGCGAACATGGCCGTCTCGGGCGTCGAAACCGGGGCGCCGGTGTGAAAGGCGAGCCAGTCGCGCACCGCGGGCGTGTCCGAGGCCCCGGCCAGATGTACCGGTGCCTCGGGATCACACAGCGTCAGCAACACCGAGCCCGCCGCCGGTGACAGCGGGGCGGGAGGCTGCGCGCCCCCGATCGTCTCGACCACGCCGGGCCGCGCCATCGCGTTCAGGACGGCGCGAAAGGCATGGGCCGCGTCGATGGGCGCATCGGCGAACCCGCCGTCGAGCGATATGGCCTCCATCAGTCCTCTCCTCTGACAAGCGTGAAGAAATCGACCTTGGTCGCCGCCGCCTTTTCAGCACGGTCCTGGCGCGCCCTGGCCATTTCGTGGGTGAGCGGGGTGAGGATGCCCTGGTGCACCTGCGCCGCGCCTTGGGTCTGCAACAGCGCATCGCAAAGGGCGGCAATCTCGGCCTTGCGCTGATCGCGGCCCTGGACATAGCCATGACCGGCCGTCCCGCAAGACAGGCGCACCGAGCAGCGCGTCACCGTCATTTCGCCCAGATTGAACGGCGCCCCGGTTCCCCCCATGCGCCCGCGCACCATGACGCCGCCGATTTCGGGCCGTCGCAACCACGAGAATTCGGGCGCGACCCCCAGCTCGTCCCACAGCGCCTTGACCCGGGTCGCGGGCGCCCTGGCCAGCAGGCCAATCCAGTCGCGGCGTTGATTTTCTTCAATCATCTCGACACCTTGTCATGTTGTCGATATATGTATACAACTAGACAACAGTTATCGCGTAGGCATCCCCGAGGCAAGACGGCAATCGTGAATTTTAGGTGACAAATGGGAAGAAGAGCAATCTGGCTCGAGATCGAAGCCACCCTCAGGGAAGAAATTGCAAGCGGTCATTACCGCCCGGGCGACAAGTTGCCAACCGAGGCCGAGCAGGCGCGCCGTTTTGGTGTAAACCGTCATACGGTAAGGCGGGCGCTGGCGGCGCTGCAGGAGGCCGGTGTCGTTCATGCGCGCCGTGGCGCGGGCGTCTTTTTGACCTCGGAGCCCACGACCTATCCCCTCACCAGCCGCACCCGGTTCCACGCCAATCTTGCTGCCGGGGGTCATGTGGCCGAGCACCGGGTGCTGCGCCTCGATACACGGCGCTGCGATGCGCGCGAAGCGGACCTGCTTGGCCTGGAACCAGGGGCAGATGTTCATGTGCGCGAGGGGGTGGGCCTGTCCGACGGTCTTCCGGTCACGCTTTACACAAGCCTGTTCCCGGCCGACATTTTGCCTGGACTGACCGAGTATCTTGGTGAGCTGGCCTCGGTGACCAAGGCGCTGAACGCCGCGGGAGTTGCCGATTATACCCGCGCCTGGACGCGAATATCGGCAGAACGCGCGAGCTCGACCCAATCGGGCCATCTGCAATGCCCGGAGGGCGCGGCATTGCTCCGCGCGACCTCACTCAACATCGACGGCTCTGGGCGGCCGGTCGAATATGGCGACACATGTTTTGTTGGTGATCGTATCGAATTGGTCGTCGAAGCATCTTGAGGGGCGGGACGATCCCGGTCAGGGTGGGGCGACGCAATGGTCGGAGGCCGACATGAAAACCACCACGATGACCGTGAGCGAGATCAGAACCCTCGCCACCGACGTGCTGCTCGCCAATGGCTGCGACCAACCGAATGCCGGTGCGATCGGCGACAACATGGCAGAGGCAGAGCGCGCGGGCTCCTCCTCGCACGGGCTGTTCCGCCTTGCGGGGCATGTCACCAATCTGCGCAATGGCCGCGCGAACGGCACGGCCGCGCCCGAGCTCGAAGGCGTCAGCCCCGCCGCGCTGCGCGTGAACGGTGATGGCGGTTTTGCACCGCTTGCCCACAAGGTCGGGCTGGACCCCCTGGCGGGACTGACCCGCGAGATGGGGGTCGGCGTACTCGCGCTCACACGCACGTTGCACTATGCCGCCCTATGGCCCGAGGCCTGCCGGCTCGCCGATCAGGGGCTGGCGGCGATCGCGATGACCTCATCGCCGCCCTTTGTCGCCCCGGCGGGAGGGACACAGCCGTTCTTTGGCACCAACCCGATGGCCTTTGCCTGGCCGCGCGACGGCGCGTCCCCGATGGTGTGGGATCAGGCCGCCTCGGTCACTGCGCGGGGCGAAATCATGATGCACAAGATGCATGGCGAACCGGCGCCAGAGGGCGCCGGGATCGATTCTGACGGCACGCCGACCACCAACCCGGATGCGATCCTGACCGGGGCGCAACTTCCGTTCGGCGGCTACAAGGGCAATTCCATCGCGCTGATGATCGACCTGATGGCTGGGCCGCTGATCGGCGAGGTCTGTTCGTTCGAGGCAGGACCGCCCAACAACACCCTGGGGGGCCCGAGCCTGGGTGGCGAGATCATCATCGCATTCGACCCGGCGCGCCTGGGCGGCTCGGGCGCCGTCGCCCATGGCGAGCGTCTGTTTCAGGAACTCCTCTCGCAGGGCGGAACACGAATTCCGGGCGGGCGCCGGGACGCCATACGCGCCAGGGCCGATCGCGACGGGGTCGAGGTTGCGGTCGAGACGCTGGAGAAGATCCGCGCGCTCTGACGCCTACATCATCACTTCGATCAGATAGGGACCGTCGCTGGCCAGACCATCGGCCATCGCCCGGGCGAGGGCGGCGGTGTCATCGACCCGGCAGCCCTCGACCCCCATGCCGCGGGCGAGCTCGACCCAGTTCAGTTCGGGCCGGTTCAGGGTCAGCATGTCGACCGCGCGAGGCCCGGGATTGGCCACGCCCACATTGGTCAGTTCGCCATGCAGGATGCGGTAACTGCGGTTGGCAAAGATCACCACCGTGACATCCAGCGCCTCTCGCGCCATGGTCCAGAGCGCCTGAACCGAATACATCGCGCTGCCGTCGCCCTCGAGCGCGATGACTTTGCGGTCGGGGCAGGCGATGGCGGCGCCGACCGCCATTGGCATGCCGAGACCGATGGATCCGCCCCGGTTGTTCAGCCAGCTGTGCGGCGCCGCGCCAGCGGTCGCGTGGTGGAAACCCCGGCCCGTGGTGATGGATTCGTCGACGATGATCGCATTCTTTGGCATCAGGTTGCCCAGAACCGCCGCGATGCTCTCGGGCGTCGGAGGGCCATCGGGAATGTCGGGCACCTCGGCGGGGGAGACATGGGCGGGCGGGATCTGTGTGGCATCAAGCTCGGCGGTGAGTGCCTCGAGCGCGCCGACGATATCATCGTCTTCACCCGCGAGTTCGCTGAACGCGGTTCCCTCGGCCGTCAGCACGCTGGGTTTGCCGGGATAGGCAAAGAACCCGATCGGCGCGCGCGAGCCCGCCAGAACGATGCGCCGGAACGGCGCCAGCATCTCGAAGGCCTGATCGATCGGATAGGGGATCCGGGCGACCGAGACCCGGCCCGCGCCGCGCTCGACGCGGGCATTGGACCATTCGCTCATGATCGTGCACCCGGTCTTTGCCGCGATGCGCCCGGCGAGTTCGAGCCCGTGTTCGCTCAACGCGACACCGCCCAGCAACAGCAGGTCGCCCGGTCCCTCCAGCACCCGGGCCGCCGCGCTGACCGCCTCGGGGTCGACAGGGCTGCGCGGGGCATGCGCCAGCGGGTCCGCCACGACGCCCCCCTCGTCCCAGGCCGTGTCGCCCGGCAGGATCAATGTCGCGACCTGCCCCGGCGGCGCCATGGCAACGGCGATGGCCTTTGCGCCGTCCGCGCCAACGGTCGCGGCCTCGGGCGAGGTATGCACCCAGTGCGAGACGGGCCGCGCGATCCCCTCGATATCCGAGGCCAGCGGCGCGTCGAGCGCGATATGCGCGGTCGCATGCTCCCCGACGATGTTCACGACACCCGATCCCGCCTTTTTGGCATTGTGCAGGTTCGAGAGCCCATTGCCGAGGCCCGGCCCCAGATGCAGGAGCGTCGAGGCGGGCTTGCCCGCCATGCGGTAATAGCCATCCGCCGCGCCGGTCGCGACCGTCTCGTGCAGTGCGAGCACACAGCGCATGCCCGGCACGTGGTCGAGCGCGGCCACAAAGTGCATCTCGGAGGTTCCGGGATTGGTGAAACAAACATCCACGCCACCCGCGAGCAGCGTTCGCACAAGACTTTCAGCACCATTCATGTTGGGGATCCCGGAACCGGTTTGATCGAAGAAGAGTCCGGCGAGCTTGCACCAGCAGGCGTAAGGGTACAACCTGCCACAACACCTTCCGCGCGTTCTGCGCGTCGATTCCAGTGCCCTCCTGACCCCTTGGATGCAATCGCCGAGGGCAGTTGGCGCGCTGTGTCGCGCGACGACGCAAAGCTGCGAGTATGCATGGCCATCGCTGACGGCAACGACTCTGACGCCCATCCGCTGTTGAACCGGATCCTGGCGGGCCTGTTGCTGTGTGTGATGTTCGGAGAGCTCGTGCATCTCGCACTCGGATCGGATGTGGCTGGCCGGATTGTCGAGATCTGCGTGATCGGGGTGGTGATCGCCTCGATCCCGCGGTTCGGCCTGCGCGAGGGATATCTCATCGCGCTGTCATCGGCATTGACGCTGGCTGTCTGGTGGTATGCCGATGACCCGGTGGCCGCAGTCTGGTCGGGGCTGGATCAGGCCGCGTTTCTGATGGCCTTTATCCTGCTGGTCGGGCTGATACAGCAGGCCGGATCAACCTCGGAGGATGTGCGCGCCTGCGGCAACTATCTGACGCGCCAGCCCGCGGGGCGGCGCTATACCGCGATCTTTGGCGGCTCGCACATCATGGCGAACCTTTTCAATCTTGGCACGATCAGCCTTTTGACCCCGCTCATTCAGCGGGGCAGCGAGGGGCGCAGGAGCGACCCGCTGCAACCCGTGCGCGAGAAACGCCAGCTCAACGCGATGATCCGCGGCTTTGCCTGGTGCCCCGTCTGGTCGCCAACGGCAGTCGCGCCGGTGGTCCTCGCACAGCTCTTGCCCGAGGCCGAGCGGGGCCCCTGGATCGCGGTGGGCCTGGTGATCACCGTCATTGTCTTTGCGCTGGGATGGGCCGAAGATCGCTGGGCCCATCGCCGTTATCGCGCGCAGATCGTTGCCGGCGCGCCCCGCGCGGCGCCCACCTTTCCCCGGCCCGAGGCCGCGCGGTTCGGGTTTGTCTGCCTCGCGCTGCTGTCGCTGACCCTGGCGGCAATGGTGTTGTTCGGCCAGTCGGTGGTGTTCGGCCTGATGATGGCCTCGCCGGTCATTCTGGTTGTCTGGGTCTATTTTCAGAACGGTGCCGATCCGGCGCCGACCCGGGCCCGGATTGCCGGCATCACTCGCGATTATCTGCCCGGGGCGGCACCGCTGGCGGTCACGCTGGCCTGTTCGGGCTATATCGGGCGCATCGCGGCCGTATTGATCCCGGTCGAGGACTGGGCGGCGTTTCTGGGGCTCGAGCAGGTTCTGGGCTGGCTCTTCCTGCTCGCGCTCGCGGTCGGGGTTGCGCTGCTCAGCCAGTTCGCGCTGAGCCCGATCATGATGGCGGTCTTCTTTGGCACGCTGATTGCCGAGGTGCCGGTGCTGCCCGCCGATGTCACCTGGGTGGCCCTCGCGATCTCTTGCGGCTGGGCGCTGTCGATGACCATATCGCCCTTTGCGACGATCATCCTGATGGTACAGGGCATGACCGACCATACGGGCCGCGAGATCACCTGGTTCTGGAACTGGCGATTTACGCTGTTTTGCATCATCGCGCTGGCGGCGATTTTCGCTGTGCTGACGGGGGGCGGCTGATCAGGCGCCCCCTGCCGCGCTGTCGTCAACGCATGACGAACGGGTTGCCCGCTGCCGCGTCGGAGGTGTTGATCCAGACCGATTTGGTTTCGAGATAATCCCGGATCGCCTCGACCCCGCTTTCGCGGCCGAGCCCGGAATGCTTCATGCCGCCAAAGGGCATCATATAGCTGACAGCCCGATAGGTGTTGACCCAGACGGTGCCGGCCCTCAGCGCCTTTGCCATGCGGTGGGCGCGGCCGATATTCTGGGTCCACACTCCCGCGGCGAGGCCATAGATCACGTCATTGCCGATGCGAACCGCGTCGTCCTCCTCGTCGAAGCCGATGATCGAGAGGATCGGGCCAAAGACCTCTTCCTGTGCGATCCGCATGTTGTTGGTGACATCGGTGAAGATCGTCGGCTCGACGAACTGGGCGCCGACATCCGAGGGGCCGCCGCCAGCGATCAGCCGCGCGCCTTCCCCCTTGGCAATGTCAATATAGTCGAGGATCTTCTGATATTGCGGCGGGGTCGTCACCGGGCCGATATTGGTGTCAGATGCCATCGGATCGCCGATCTTTGCCGTTTTGGCCATCTCCACAAGGCGCTCGGTGATCTCGTCCTTGATCGAATTCTGAACCAAAAGCCGCGACCCCGCGATGCAGGTCTGACCGGTCGCGGCAAAGATCCCCGAAACCGCGCCCGCCGCAGCGGCATCGAGGTTGGCATCGGCAAAGATGATGTTGGGCGATTTGCCGCCAAGCTCCAGGCTGACCCGCTTCATGGTCGCAGCGGCGGATTGATAGATCCGCTTGCCGGTGACATCCGAGCCGGTGAAGGTGATCTTTGCGACATCGGGATGCTCGACCAGGGCCGCCCCTGTTTCCTGGCCAAAGCCGGTCACCACATTGAAGACTCCGTCAGGCAATCCCGCTTCCTTGGTCAGCGCGGCGAATTCGAGCGTTGAGGCCGAGGTGAATTCCGAGGGTTTGACGACGATCGAGCAACCCGCAGCCAGCGCCGGCGCGCCCTTCCACGCCACGAACATCAGGGGTGAGTTCCAGGCGGTCAGCGCGCCCACGACACCCACCGGCTCGTGCCCGGTAAACGCGAAGTGATCCGGCTTGTCGATGGGGATCACATCGCCCTGGATCTTGTCGGCGAGGCCCGCGAAGTAATACCACCATTCCGGGTGGTAGTTGAGCTGGCCCAGCATCTCCGTCATCAGCTTGCCGTTGTCGCGCACCTCGATCTCGGCTAGCCGCTGGGCGTTTTGTGCGACCAGATCGCCGATCCTGCGCATGATCTTGCCCCGCGCCGTGGGGGACATGGTGGCCCATGGGCCGGTGGTCATCGCGTCCTTCGCTGCGGCAACCGCAAGATCGACATCTGCCTTGTCGCTGCGCGGGATCCTGGCCCAGACCTCGCCACGATATGGGTCGGTGCTGTCAAACCATGCGCCGCCGACGGGGTCGGCATAGGCGCCGTTGATATAGTTCTGATAGGTGGCTGGCGTGCCGGCTTGCCGCGTTGGATCTTTGAGGGGTGCGTTCATGGGGTCCTCCCGCAGGTAGAGAGATATCGATGCCCGACCATAGTCGGATCATCGATGCTTGTGAAAGCGCCAATTCTTTCCGGCAGGATGTGGCAATTCAGGATTGACCGCCCGCCCGGGATATGACCGGGTAGCCGAAACATTCTGGAGGTTCCCATGAAAACCCATGCACGTGTGGTTGTGATCGGCGGCGGCGTCGTCGGGTGCTCGGTGCTTTATCATCTCACCAAGCTCGGCTGGAGCGATGTGATGCTGGTCGAGCGCTCGGAGCTGACCTCGGGCTCCACCTGGCACGCGGCGGGCGGGTTTCACACGCTGAACGCCGATACCAACATGGCGGCCCTGCAGGGCTATACGATCCGGCTCTATCGAGAGCTGGAGGAACTGACCGGCCTCTCGTGCGGGTTGCACCATGTTGGCGGGGTGACTCTGGCGGATACGCCGGAGCGGATGGACTTTCTGAAAGCCGAACGGGCCAAGCACCGCTATATGGGCCTCGAGACCCAGATCGTCGGGCCCGATGAGATCCGCGACCTGTCGCCCATCACCAATGTCGAGGGGGTTCTGGGCGCGCTTTACGATCCGCTTGACGGGCACCTTGACCCCTCCGGCACCACGCATGCCTATGCCAGGGCGGCTCGGATGGCTGGGGCAGAGATCGTTTTGCGCAATCCGGTACTGGAGACGATCCCGACCGCCGAGGGTTGGGACGTTGTGACCAGGGACGGCACGATTCATGCCGAGCATCTGGTCAATGCCGGGGGCCTTTGGGCGCGCGAAGTGGGGGCGATGGCGGGGATCTATCTGCCGCTCCACCCGATGGAGCACCAGTATCTGGTCACCGAAGAAACCCCGGAAGTCTACGAGCGCGGCAGCGAATTGCCCCATGTCATGGACCCCTCGGGCGAGAGCTATCTGCGCCAGGAGGGGCGGGGCCTGTGCATCGGGTTCTATGAACAGGACTGCGACCCCTGGGCGGTGGGCGGCACGCCGCCCGATTTCGGGCATGAACTGCTGGAAAACAAGCTGGACCGGATCAGCGACGCGGTCGAGTTCGCCTATCGCCGGTTCCCGGTGCTGGAGCGGGCGGGGATCAAGAGCATCATCAACGGCCCCTTTACCTTTGCGCCCGATGGCAACCCGCTGGTCGGCCCGGTACCGGGGCTGCGCAACTACTGGTCGGCCTGCGCTGTCATGGCGGGGTTCAGCCAGGGCGGTGGTGTGGGGCTGAGTCTGGCGCAATGGATGGTCGAGGGCGAACCGGAACGCGATGTGTTCGCGATGGATGTCGCCCGGTTTGGCGAGCTGCGCACCGACCGGGCGGCCGGGCGCTGGATCACGCCAGGCTATACCCGCGCCAAGGTGCGCGAGAATTACCAGCGCCGGTTCTCGATCGGGTATCCCAACGAAGAACTCCCCGTTGCGCGCCCGTTCCAAACAACTCCCGCCTATGCGATCTGGGAGGGCCAGCGCGCCGTCTTTGGCGCCGCCTATGGCATGGAGGCGGTCAACTACTTTGCGCCCGAGGGCGAAGCATTGTTCGAAACGCCGTCGTTCCGCCGTTCCAACGCCTTCGACGCCGTTGCGGCCGAAGTGCGGGCGGTGCGCGAAGCCGTGGGCATCAACGAGATCCATAATTTCGGCAAGTACCTCGTCACCGGGCCAGGCGCGCGGGACTGGCTGGATGTGGTGATGGCGGGGCTGATCCCAAAGCCCGGGCGCCTCAGCCTGACGCCGATGCTTTCACCCAAGGGCCGGATGATCGGCGATTTCACAGTCACCTGCCTTGCCGAGGATCGTTTCCAGCTGACGGCGAGCTATGGCGCGCAAGCCTATCACATGCGCTGGTTCGAGCAGCATCTGCCAGGCCAGGGGGTGACGGTCGAGAATGTCTCGACCCGCCGGATCGGGTTCCAGATCGCGGGGCCGAATGCCCGCGATCTGCTCGCACGGGTGACGTCAGAAGATGTCTCGGCGGAGGCTTTGCGTTTCATGGATGCCCGCGAGTTGGATATCGGACTGTGCCGCGCGCTGGTGCAGCGCGTCTCCTATACCGGGGATCTCGGCTACGAGATCTATGTCGGCGCGGATGAGCAGCGGACGCTCTACGACATCCTTGCCCATGCTGGTCAAGGGCTTGGCCTGCGCCCCTTTGGGATGCGCGCGATGATGAGCCTGCGCCTCGACAAGTTCTTTGGCTCGTGGCTGCGCGAATTCGGGCCCGATTACATGCCTGCCGAAACCGGCATGGACCGGTTCGTTCGCTATAACAAACCCGCAGCCTTTATTGGCAAGGCGGCGGCAGCGGCCGAGAAATCGGCCGGCCCGGCGAGGCGGATATGCGCCTTTGATGTCGATGCCGCCGATGCCGATGTCGTCGCCTATGAGCCGATTTTCATGGGCGACCGGGTGGTTGGGTTCTGCACCTCCGGCGGATACTCGCATTATTCGGGCAAGAGCATCGCGCTCGGTTTCGTGCCGACTGCCGAGATCCGCGAGGATCTGGAGGTGGATATCGAGATTCTGGGAGAGCGCAGGCGGGCCAGGCTGTTGATGGCCCCCCTCTTTGACGCGGATGGCGCGCGAATGCGCGGATAAGTGACCGGAGTCGGGCGACTAGGAGGTTGACCCGATGGGCGGGATCGTTGATCGTCGCGGTGTTTCCTCTTGTGGATTCCCGGGGTTCGTGCCGGTGCCAAATTTGTCGTGCACGGTTCATATGGCAGTAGGGGGCAATCGAACTTGAAAAAGACCGACCGATCAGGGACCAGGCTCGCGTCCGCGTTGATATTGTCTTTATGCCTTTCTGCCGGCTCTGTTCCGGCACAAGAAGCAAGCAAGGGCGCGTCGGCTCCCAAACCCGCCGTAACCATTGTGGTCACCAAACTGCAGGAGGTCGCCGATACCGATGTCTTCACCGGCCGGGTGGACGCGATCAACCATATCGAGGTCCGCGCCCGCGTAAACGGTTTTGTCGAGACCCGCGGGTTCGAAGAAGGCGCGACGGTCAAGGAGGGTGAAGTTCTTTTCGAGATCGAACCCGACGCTTATGAGGCTGCGCTGACCCAGATCAAGGGACAGATCGAATCGGCAAAGGCCGAAGATACCCTGGCGAATATCGAGCTTGAGCGTCAGAGAAAGCTCTTTAAATCCGGAACAGTCGCCGAATCGATCGTGCAGCGCGCCGAGGCCGAGCAAGGCCAGGTTCAAGGTCAGATCCTGCAACTTCAGGGAAGCAAGCAAGAGGCAGAGCTAAACCTCTCTTATACAAAGGTTATCGCGCCGTTTGCAGGCCGGGTCGGGCTGACCGAGATCTCGGTCGGCGCCTATGTCGGGCCGGATACCGGCTCGCTGGTGATCCTGTCCAGCATCGATCCGATCTATGTGACCTTTCCGGTCCCGGAATCGGTGCTGCTCGACTACCGCAAGAAGGTCGCCGAGAAAAAGGTGTCATCCGATGT
Source organism: Pseudomonadota bacterium (assembly GCA_039028555.1). Taxonomy (GTDB): domain Bacteria; phylum Pseudomonadota; class Alphaproteobacteria; order Rhodobacterales; family Rhodobacteraceae; genus Thermohalobaculum. Next base: position 11,343 of record JBCCHW010000076.1, read on the forward strand.
CGTGGCGACGCTGACCCTCGCCAACGGGCAGGAATATGCCGAAAAGGGCAAGATCGCGATTGTCGATGTCGCCGTGCAACAGGGGACCGATACGGTCCTGATCCGATCGGAGTTTCCGAACCCGAACGGGGCGCTGCTGGATGGCCAGCTGGTCGATATCAAGCTCAGCGCCGCCTCGACCGAGAAATCGATCACCGTACCTGTCGTCGCCTTGCAGCGCGATCAGGGGGGATATTTCGTGTTCATTGTCGACAAGGACGACAAGGTCGAGAGAAAGAACATCACTGTCGGTCAGATCACCGGCCCGACTGCGGTGGTCGAAGCGGGGCTGAAAGAGGGCGAGAAGGTCGTCACCGAAGGGATTCAGCGGATCCATCCGGGCGTTGTTGTCGACGCGCAGGCGGCTGGCGATCAGCCCAAAAAGAAGTAGCGCCGCATGATCTCGGATCTTTTCATTCATCGCCCGCGATTTGCGCTGGTCATCTCGATTGTTCTGACCCTGGCGGGGCTGATCGCGCTCACCCGGTTGCCGATTGCACAGTTCCCCGACATCGTGCCCCCGCAGGTCGTGGTGACGGCCTCTTATCCGGGCGCGAGCGCGGAAGTTGTCGAGGCGACTGTCGCGCAACCAATCGAGCAACAGGTCGTTGGCGTCAGCGACATGCTGTACATGGAATCGACCAGTGGTGCTGATGGCAGTTACACGCTGACGGTGACGTTCCTGCCTGGCACGAACCCGGATATCAACACGGTCAACGTGCAGAACCGCGTCGCCCTGGCCGAAGCCACGCTGCCCGAGGAAGTCACCCGGTCCGGCGTCAGTACGGAAAAGCAGTCATCTGCCCTATTGCAGGTCGTCAGCGTCATCTCGAAGGATGTCAATCACGACGATCTGTTTCTGTCGAACTTCGCGACGATCAACATCCTCGACAATCTCAAACGCCTCGAAGGTGTCGGCAATGTCACGATCTTCGGCGTGCAGGACTATTCGATGCGGGTCTGGCTTGATGTCGACCGGATGACGAGCCTCGAGATTGCGGCCGATGACGTGATCGCGGCGCTTCAGGAGCAAAACGTCCAGGCAGCGGTGGGCCGGGTCGGCGCCCAGCCGATGACCCAGGATCCCGGGTTCCAGCTGAACATCCAGACACTCGGCCGGCTGAGTACGGTTGAGGAGTTCGAAGATGTCGTCGTGCGCGCAATGCCGGACGGGTCGGTGATCCAGATCAAGGACATCGCGCGGGTCGACCTGGGTGCAAAAACCAGGGACAGCGAAAGCAAGTTCAACGGCAACCCCACGGCGATGGTCGGGATCTTTCTTTCTCCCGGGGCCAATGCGCTGGCAACCGCGACGCGGGTGCGCAACGAGATGGACTCGATCTCGGGCGCCTTTCCAGACGGCATCAGCTATCTGATCCCCTATGACACCGTCCGGTTTGTCGAGGCGAGCATCGAAGAGGTGGAACATACCCTGCGCGATGCCTTCATTCTGGTCGTGATCGTGGTCTTCCTTTTCCTCGGCAGTGCCCGGATGACACTGATCCCGCTGATCGCGGTGCCGGTCTCGCTGATCGGTGCGCTGACCTTCATTCTGGCACTGGGCTTTACGCTCAACACGATCTCGATGCTCGCGCTGGTTCTGGCGATCGGGATCGTTGTCGATGACGCGATTGTCGTCATCGAGAATGTCGAAGAGACGATGGCGAAACATCCTGAATTGTCGGTCGCCGACGCGACCTCGATGGCGATGAAGGATATCACGGCGCCGATCATTGCGATCACCCTGGTGCTGTTGTCGGTCTTTGTGCCGGTCGCGTTCATTCCGGGCATCAGCGGCACGATGTTTCAACAGTTCGCGGTTGCGGTCTCCTTTGCGATGCTGATCTCTGCGATCAATGCGCTGACACTCAGCCCCGCGCTTTGCGCCATCCTGCTGAAACCTCATGCGGGCCCCAAGAAGGGGATCCTTGGCTGGGTCTCGAAACGTATCGATGATTCACGCAACGGCTATGCATGGTTGTCGTCAAAGATCACGCGCCGGGCGGTTCTGGGCGTCGGTCTGCTGGCGATCGCGCTGGGTGGCACGGGTACCCTGTTCAAGATCACCCCGGGTGGCTTCCTGCCAAACGAGGACCAGGGCGCCTATTTCGTCGAGGTCGCCCTGCCGGAGGGCGCTTCGGTCAACCGGACCGAGGTGGTGATGAACGAAGTCCGCGAAATCGTGGCAAAGGCGCCCGGTGTCGAAAATGTCCTCACCGTCGCCGGTTTCAGCTTTGTCGACAGCCTCAACAAATCGAACAGCGGCTTTGCCGTCGCGATGATGAAACCGTTCTCCGAGCGGCTCGACCCCTCGATGTCGGTGAATGCGTCTATTGCGTATACGGCCCAACAGCTTGCCGGGGTGCGCGAGGCGGTCGCCTTCCCGTTCAACCTGCCGCCGATCCTGGGCCTGGGGACCGGTGCCGGGTTCGAATATCAGTTGCAGGATCTGAAAGGCGGCAGTGTTGCCGAGCTTGGCGCCACCGCGCGCGCGATGGTGACCACGGCGAATGCCGACCCGATGCTGACCCGGGTCTACACGACATTCTCGGCCAATACGCCTCAGCTCTATCTGGATCTCGACCGCAAGCGGCTGCAAACGCTGGGCGTCGAGGTCAGCGAGTTGTTCCTGGCAATGCAGGCCAATCTGGGTGGGTACTATGTGAACGACATCAACCTCTTTGGCCGGACCTGGCAGGTGAATGTCCAGGCAGAGCAGAAGTACCGCGAACAGGTGGGCGATATCGGCCGTATCCATGTGCGAAACAAGGATGGTGAGATGGTGCCGATCCGCGCGGTGTCGAAGATCGATCTGATCGTCGGGCCGCAGGAGCTTGTCCGGTACAACAACTATCGCAGCGTGACGATTTCCGGCGTGCCGGCGCCCGGCGTTTCGTCGGGCGAAGCGATCGTGCAGATGGAGAAGCTTTCTGACGAGACGCTTCCCGACGGCTATGGCTATGAGTGGACGGGGACCGCGCAACAGGAGCTCGAAGCGGCCGGCAAGACGACGCTGGTGCTCGGCCTGGCGGTGTTGTTCGCCTATCTTTTCCTGGTCGCGCTGTATGAAAGCTGGACGATCCCTGTCGCGGTGCTACTCTCGGTCAGCTTTGCGGTGGGGGGCGCGCTGCTTTCGATCAATCTCGCGGGGCTTGCGAACAACATCTATGCGCAGATCGGTCTGGTCGTGCTGATTGCCCTGGCGGCCAAGAACGCGATTCTGATCGTCGAGTTTGCAATGGTGCGCCGCGCCCGGGGAATGGGGATTGTCGAGGCCGCGACCGAAGGGGCCAAGGCCCGGTTCCGCGCCGTGATGATGACCAGCTTTGCCTTTATCGCCGGCCTGTATCCGCTGGTGGTTGCCGAAGGCGCCTCGATGCTGGCGCGCAAGGGCGTTGGCGTTCCGGTGTTTGGCGGGATGCTCGCCGCCTCTCTGATTGGGATTCTGGTGATTCCGTCGCTTTACGTGGTCGCTCAGACATTCCGCGAATGGGCACACCGTCTGGTGGGTGTTTCTGAAAAGCAGCCACCGACCCTGGATGGCGACTAACGAATCAAATCTATGCAGTCAGTGCGAATCGAAAACCAGCTACAACACCATGGATAATCGGTTCGCTTGTCTACGTTTACCGGGCCGTCTACGAACAGTCTTGTCTTGAATGAACTCGGGCGGCGTGACCGCCGCCCCCGTTTGTTTTCAGCTAGTTACTTGAAAACTCTACAGTAATCTCCGGCTCTGCAGCGCGCGCGACATTAGCAATGAGTGTCAGACCCAGAAACGTGATACCGCATACGAGCAGGATCGTTCTGATCGTTTGAATCATCTCATTCTCCACCATTTCGGATCGGCCCCCTTTGGCCCCCATAACTTCACCCTGG
>JBCCHW010000077.1:0-15150 GCA_039028555.1 Pseudomonadota bacterium
CCTGTGCCCTTTTGCAACTACTCCATGTCAGGAAGGCCCCGAGGATGACATTCCACCCGGTGGAAGAAGTATCAGGCCGCGCCGATGGCATCGCCGGCATGGTGCTGATTTGCGATCACGCATCGAATGCCGTGCCGCCGGAGATCGGCACCCTGGGTCTTACGGACGCCGACATGCAGCGCCATATCGCCTGGGATATCGGCGCGCGCGCCGTCACACTTGGCCTGAGCGCGCGGCTGGGGGCCCCGGCGCTCATGTCGACCTGGTCGCGGCTGGTGATCGACCCCAATCGCGGGACCGACGACCCCACGCTGGTGATGCGCCTCTATGACGGCTCGATCATTCCGGGAAACCGCCATATCGACGCGGCTGAAATCGCCCGCCGGACCGAGGCCTATCATCGCCCTTATCACGGGGCGATCGATGCGGCACTCGACCGGATCGAAGCGTCGGGGGAGCAGCCCTATATCGTCTCGATCCATTCCTTTACGCCGCAGCTCAAGGGAAAGGCGCCGCGTCCCTGGCATATCGGGCTGTTGTGGGACGGCGACGATCGGATGATGGCTCCGCTGTTCGAAGAGCTCGAGCGCGACACCGATCTCTGCATCGGGAACAACGAGCCTTACAACGGCGCGCTGACAGGCGATTGCATGTGGCAGCACGGGACACAGCGCGGCATCGCGCATGTGCTGATCGAGATCCGCAACGACCTGATCACCACGCCGGAGGGGCAGGAGCGCTATGCCGATCTGTTGGCGCCGATCCTGACACGGGCCATTGCACAGGCCCGCGCCGCCCCCATATCCTCGGATCAGGAGGTGCGCACCCATGTCTGAACCCGATGATCTGAGCCCCGAAGAGATTGCCCTGCAGGCCGCGGTCTACCGGCGCCTGCGCGACCATCTGCGCAACCGGAGCGATGTGCAGAACATCGATCTGATGAATCTGAGCGGTTTCTGCCGCAACTGCCTCAGCCGCTGGTATCAGGAGGCCGCGGCCGAGACCGGTGTCGAGATCGACAAGATGGCGGCGCGCGAGGTCGTCTATGGCATGCCGTTCGACGACTGGAAGGCACAGCATCAAACCGAGGCAACGCCGGAGCAGCGGGCGGCCTTTGCCGCAGCGCCCAAGGATCACTGATGGCGCCGCACCCGGTGCTGTCGGCGGGTAACAGCGCCGTCATCACCGGCGCCGCGCGGGGCATCGGCCTCGCCACAGCACGCCAACTCGCGGCGCGCGGGATGCAGGTGACGCTCGTCGATCTCGATCAGAGCGATCTCGACGCCGCGGCAGGCCCGGTTTCCGGCGCGACCGCCATCGCGGCGGATGTGACCGACCCCTACGCCATGGCGGATCTGGCGGCGCGGATCGGACCCGTCGATTTCCTGATGAACAATGCCGTCACACGCACCGGACGCGGAATGGACGCCCCGCTGGACGATTGGCATCGGGCGATGGCGGTGAACTTCTGGGGTGTTGTGAATGGCGTGCGCGCCTTCCTGCCCGGCATGCAGGCGCGCGCGCGGGGCATGATTGTGAATGTCGGCTCGAAACAGGGCATCACCAACCCGCCGGGGCATCCGATTTACAATGCGACCAAGGCGGCGCTGAAAAGCTATACCGAGAGCCTGCAGCACGACCTGCGCCAGACGACCACATCGATCACGGCGCATCTGCTGATCCCCGGCTGGACCATGCCCGAGGGGCCGGACAGGAAACCCGGCGCCTGGTCCTCGGATCAGGTGGCCGAATTCATGCTGGCGGGGCTTGCGGCGGGAGACTTCTATCTTCTGTGCCCCGATAACGACGTCTCGACCCCGATGGATCATGCGCGGATCAGGTGGAGCGCCGCCGACATCACCGAGAACCGGCCGCCATTGTCGCGCTGGCACCGTGATTTCCGGGAACCGGCGGATAAAGCCTGTTCGTGACCCCGCCCGAGCCGCGCCTTTGGCTGCGGGGCAGTTGTCGAACCCCGATCACCTCCCTATAACGCGCGCTCACCACAGCGCAGGGAGTGCCATATGACCGATTCTTCTTTCTCGACCCAGCAGGTCGCAGCCGATCAGCTGCGTTCGATCATTGAACGCATCGAACGGCTCGAAGAGGAGAAGAAGGAGGTCGCCGACCAGATCAAAGAGGTCTATTCGGAGGCAAAGGCCAACGGCTACGACACCAAGACGCTGAGGAAGGTTGTCAGCCTGCGGCGCAAACCGGCCGAGGAGCGCGACGAGGAAGAGGCCATGCTTGATCTCTACCTCGCCGCATTGGGCATGCTGCCGGGAGGGGACAGCACGCCGGAGTGAACGCGTCTCAGCTCGCGTCCTTGTCGATCCGCAACTCGTCGATCTTGCGATACAGCGTCGAGCGACCGATGCCCAGGCGGCGTGCCGTCTCGGACATCCGCCCGCGATACAGCGTCAAGGCGCGCGAGATGGCATCCGCCTCGATCTCGATCAGGCGCCGGATATGGCCGTCGTCACAGACAAACGGATCGACCGTGGGCAGCTCGTCATGATCGCCGGCATAGTTGCAGGCGAGGGTGCTGTCAGACTGATCGATGCCATGCAAATCGCCGGGCTCGATCCGGGCGCCGTCACACATCACCACCGCGCGGTGGATGGTGTTTTCGAGCTGGCGCACATTGCCGGGCCATGGCGCATTCAGGACTGCCGACAACGCCGCGTGGCTGAAGCGCTCGGCCGGCGAGACCTCGGTCGCGGCAAAGCGTTTCAGGAACATCTGGGCCAGGGCCGGCAGATCCTCCTGACGGTCACGAAGCGGCGGCAGCTGCAACGGGAAGACGCCGAGGCGATAGTAGAGATCCTCGCGGAAACGGCCGTTGCCGATCATGGTTCTCAGATCGCGATTGGTGGCCGAGATCAGCCGGAAGTCCACCTTTTGCGCGCTGTGCGCGCCCACCGGCTCGATCTCGCCCGTCTGAAGAACGCGCAACAGCTTGACCTGGGCTTCGAGCGGCAATTCCCCGATCTCATCGAGGAACAGAGTGCCGCCATCGGCCTCCTGAAACTTGCCCAGCCGGGCTTCGCTGGCACCGGCAATGGCCCCTTTTTCATGGCCAAAAAGGATGCTTTCGACCAGATGCGTCGGCATCGCGCCGCAGTTGACGGCAACAAATGGGCCACCCGCACGGTCGGAAGAGCCGTGAACGGCGCGCGCGAAAACCTCCTTGCCAGTGCCGGATTCGCCTTCGATCAGCACCGGAATGTCCGAGCGGGACGCCCGCCGGGCAAGGGCGATTGCTTTTCTTGTGGATGGGCTTATGGCGATGAGTTCATCAAACGAGAGCCGGTTTTCCCCCTCCCGCGCGAGCCGGCGCACCTCATCCGAAAGATCCGAGATCGAGAGCGCATTCTGGATCGAAACCTCCAGCCGCTCGGGCTGCACCGGCTTTACCAGAAAGTCCGACGCCCCCGCCCGCATCGCCTCGACAGCGCGGTTGAGCGAGCCATCCGAGGTCAGAACAAGCACCGGCGTTGCGTTCATCGACGCGCGCAACCGTTTGAGAACCGCGATCCCATCGACATCCGGCATGTTGAGATCGAGCAACATCAACGAGATATCGTCACCATCGGGACTGAGCAGGAACTCCACGGCCGCGGTTCCCCCCGCCGCCTGTTCGATGTTGTAACCGCTCGCCGAAAGAACGGCTGCGAGAAAACGACGTTGCTGCGCGTCGTCATCCGCAATCAGGATAGTTCGGTTAGTCATGTATCCACCATATGTTCGCGGTTCGAGCCCCTCCGAACTGCCGATTCGAACAACATCCGTGACCGGAACGATGTGGGCCTGCCGCAACAGGTCGCTCCCCCGAATGTCCTAAGAAGGCTTGATAGACGACTATGTAGGTTGATTTTTTGACACCAAAGCGCCCGATTCAGGGCAATTGGCGCTAAAACAAGGCGGGTCCTTTGTCTTGGGTGTTGTTAATCTGTTACTGCCTTAATAAAGTGTCCATGTGGCGCTGTTTCGATTATCAGATGTGTTGAGCTTCTTGATTAATCGTGCGAAACATCTGAGCGGCCGGCTTTAGCTAAGTCGGATAACTGAATGAGGGGCGAGCCAAAAAAATCGGTCGCCGATACCGAACGGAGAAAGAGGGATGAGGACATTAGTTCGTCTTATGCTTGGGGCCTCGGCAATCGCTGTTGCCGGCTGTTCTCAGTTGCCCGGCGCATCGCTGGGCTCGACATTTACCGCTGAGCGGTATCTGAAAGCCGACCATGGCGGCCCCGGGTTCACCGGTGCGCTTGCCAGCGAGTACACCGAACTCGCGCGCAATGATGCTTTCGAATATGTGCGCTGGATGAACTCCACGGCATATATCGCCAAGGCAAAGCAGGCCGAAGCCGGCATCGAGGTTGCTCCCTGGGCGCCCGACCAGCTGGGCGTTGGTGGTGAGGCAACCGCCGATTACGAGATGATCGTTGCAGCAATCAACGACTACAAAGGTGATCGCCCGATCGAATGTGCGCACCTGCAGGCCATGTGGGATCAGTATCTGGAAGCCCTGCGCGGCGGCCCGAAATACTGCATCACGCCTGATGATGCACGCGCATTGCTCGACGAAGCACTCGCAGCCTGCCTGCCGCCTCCGGGCCCGGCAGACTTTGTGGTGTATTTCGGGTTTGACCGTTCGGACCTGACCGAAGCCGCCCGTGCAACGGTTGACGAAATCGCAGCCGCTGTCGAAGCGATGAGCGCAACCGCCCTGTCGATCGTCGGCTACACCGACACCGTCGGCTCGGTCGCGTACAACCAGACCCTGTCCGAGCGCCGCGCACGTCGTGTTGCCGATGCTCTGATCGACCGTGGCGTCTCGCCCGACGGTATGGTTCTCGCAGGTCGCGGCAAGACCGATCTGGCAGTTCCGACCGCCGATCAGGTTCGTGAGCCGCTCAACCGTCGTGTGACGGTCGCGCTCAGCAACTAAGAGCGCCGCGAGCAAGGTAATTAGCGCCCCGCAGCCAACAGGTTGCGGGGCGTTTTTCATTCGACCCCCCTGTTCGGGAATGCGTTCCCGGCCCCTCATGACCCATCCGGGTGCGGCGATTGCCGCCCGTCTGCTCGCCGCCAGACTCGCGTGCTGGATCCCGCGGGCCGGGGGCGCAGGAACAGCTGCCCTCCACGCCGGAACTGCGCGAGCCATGCGACCAGCGCGCGCAGCCTGACCGATCAGATCAAACCCGCCACGCGCGAGCTGGCCGACAGGCCCCGTGACGTCCTCGACCAGATCCACGATCTCGACAATTGCAGCAGCGCCGAGGTCGCACCGACCGGGGCGGCATCCTCATCCGCCGCCCCGGACAATGCCCCGGAAAATTCCTCGGACGATGCACCCCCCGAGGGGGAAATCGCGGAACCCGGCGCCGATACGTGAGTTTCCCTTGCGTCTCGCCCAATTCCGCATATGTCTTCGGCAACTAAAGCGAGGAGCCCCCCATGATTGCCGGTCAGAATTACCCCCTTTTCGATGCCGCCCAGGATACCGGCGCGGAAGCGCTCGGCCCGCTGCCCGAGTGGAACCTCGACGACCTCTATCCAGGCATGCAAAGCGCGGAGCTTACCAATGACCTCGCCCGCGTGACGGCCGAAATCGAAGCCTTTGCCCGGACCTATGAAGGCAAACTCGCAGACCTCGATGGCGACGGGCTGGCCGGGGCCATTTCCCAGATGGAGGCGATCAACCAGACCCTCGGCCGGATCATGTCGTTCGCCGGCTTGCTTTATTACCAGAACACCACCGACCCCGAGCGCGCCAAATTCATGGGCGACATGCAGGGGCAGATCACGCAAATCACTCAGCCGACAGTCTTTTTCACGCTGGAGCTGAACCGGCTGGAGAGCGGCGCGCTCGACGCGATGATCGCGGCGAGCCCCGCCCTCGCCCGGTACCACCCCTGGCTCAAGCGCGTGCGGGCGATGCAGCCGTATCAACTCTCGGATGAGCTCGAGAAATTCCTCCACGACCAGTCGGTCGTGGGGGCAGCGGCATGGAACCGCCTCTTTGACGAGACCATGGCGGGGTTCGCCTTTGAGATTGAGGGCGAGGAAGCACCGCTGCCGCTCGAGGCCGTGCTCAACCGGCTCACCGATGCGGATCGTGACCGGCGCGAGACGGGCGGCAAGGCGCTGGCGGCGAAACTGGGCGAGAATATCCGCCTCTTCACGCTGATCACCAACACGCTGGCCAAGGAAAAGGAGATCGAGGACACCTGGCGCCACCTGCCCGCCCCCGATTTCAGCCGGCATCTGGCCAATGACGTCGAAGCGGGCGTGGTCGACGCCCTGCGCGAGGCCGTGCAGGCGGCCTATCCGCGCCTGTCGCACCGCTATTACGCGATGAAGGCAAAATGGCTGGGCCTGGATCAGCTCGAGTACTGGGACCGCAACGCCCCGCTGCCCGATGTCGACGACCGGCGCATCCCGTGGGGCGAGGCGCGCGAGACCGTGCTGGGTGCCTATGGCGCCTTTTCCCCGCGAATGGCGGAGCTGGCAGAGCCCTTCTTTGACAAGGGCTGGATCGATGCGGGCGTGAAACCCGGCAAGGCGCCCGGGGCCTTTGCGCATCCGACCGTGACCAATGTGCACCCCTATGTGATGCTAAATTACCTCGGCAAGACCCGCGATGTGATGACGCTGGCCCATGAGCTTGGCCACGGCGTGCATCAGCGCCTGGCAGCCAGCCAGGGAGAGCTCTTGTCATCGACCCCGCTGACCCTGGCCGAGACGGCGAGTGTCTTTGGCGAAATGCTCACCTTCCGCCGGTTGCTTGACGCCGAGACCGATGCGGAGCGGCGCAAGACCCTGCTCGCCGGCAAGGTCGAGGACATGATCAACACGGTGATCCGCCAGATCGCCTTTTACGAGTTCGAACGCCGCGTGCATGCTGAACGCCGGGCGGGCGAGCTCACCTCGGACCGGCTGGGCGAGATCTGGATGGAGATCCAGAAAGACAGCCTTGGCCCCTCGGTCAATCTGGGCGAGGGATACGAAACCTTCTGGGCCTATATCCCGCATTTCATCCACTCGCCGTTCTACGTCTATGCCTATGCGTTCGGCGACGGGTTGGTGAACGCGCTCTATGCGGTCTATGAAAAGGGCGAGCCGGGGTTCCAGGACAAGTATTTCGAGATGCTGTCAGCAGGCGGCACGCTGCACCATTCCAAACTGTTGGCTCCCTTCGGCCTCGATGCCTCGGACCCCGCGTTCTGGAACCACGGCCTCGGCCTGATCGAGCGGTTCATTGACGAGTTGGAGGCGATGGAGTGAGCCGGGGCGCCCGAGCGCCTAGGCCGGCAGCGGCCCATTGTAGCCACGCGCCTTAAGATGCGCGACATAGCGGGGGGTCATTGTCCCCTTGTTGTGGGCGAGTTGTTGGAGATTGACGTCACCGCCGAAATTCACCTCGATCGGGACATATCCGCGATCGGTGATGCCGACGTCCCAGCCCTGCATGGTCATTTCGGGCATCGAAGCGGCCAGGCAGGTGCTCAAAGCGCGCAGGGCGTCGAAATCGGGCAGTTTGAACGCTGTCAGGTCGGCGACCGTGTCGGGGTGCCTGTCCACGACCTCGAGATCCACGCCCGACCCGCGGATCGAGCGGGTGGCGGTTCCGGTCTCGCGATCGATCGCCGTCATCAGGTTGCCGCGCCAGTAGTTGTCGGCCACGGCACCGGCGGTGGGGACTTTCAGGGTAATGTTCTCGATCTCGACGCCGTTCGCACCGACCAGTAGCAGCAGCCGCATCGTCGCGAGGCTGCCCCCGGTGACCTTCGCCATCTCTGGATGCGGTGAAAGCACCTCTTGGAATATGTACCCCTTGGTGCCGAATTCGTCGATAAAGTCGATGATGTCACGGATACGGCGCACAGTGCCGTCATGGAGGAGGATTCCATCCGGACCCACCTCGCGAAGGCCCAACACGCCGAGGCTGCGGCCACCGAAATTCGGTTTTGCCAGCATGGGATAATTGGCGGGGTCCGACAGGAAGGCAGTCAGGTCCGCAACCGTGTCGAGCCATTTTCCGTTTGCCGGTTCGACCGTTCCGCCGAAAACCGCCTTAATCTCGGGCCGAGGCAGCTCCGCTTCGGCAAGCAGTCTGTCCCACAGCACCTTGTCGAGTGTCGGCTCCCGTGTCGAAAGGTCGTTGCAGGCCAATGTCTGAGCCGAACGCTGCTTGGAGCTGATGAAGCGGCCGATCTCCGATTTCGGCAAAACCGGGTCGAACAGCCGGTAATAGATGCATTCGTGAATGCTGAGCCGGCCCGGCCCGTTCATACCTGAAAGAAACCGGCCGATGATCGCGGTGCCGCCCGCAACCTGCGCGGCTTTAAGCACCGTCTGCGCAAGGTCACGAACCTTGATCTCGGCCAGTTCGTTGATGAGTTTTCGCTGGGCCGCTACGTCCAGGCAATCAGGTTCAACTTCCGACAATGGTCCCTCCATCCCAACTCGGGGATGCGTTTGCAATTTGGTCTCCTCATGCTACCACCCGGTCAAAGTCGCAACAAGGACGTGACCATGCGAGAGATTGAGCCTATCCGGGAAAAATACCTGAGCGAGATCAACACGGCAGAGGACGAATCCACCATCGAATCCGTGCGGATCGCGGCGCTTGGCAAGAAGGGCGAGATCAGCCTGATGATGCGCGAACTCGGCAAGATGACGCCGGAGGAGCGCAAATCCGCGGGCCCGGCGCTGAATGCGCTGAAAGACCAGATCAACACCGCCATCGGCGCGCGCAAGACGGCGCTGGCCGATGCCGCACTCGACGCCCGTCTCGCGCAGGAATGGCAGGACATCACGCTCGGCACCCGCCCGGCGGCCAATGGCACGATCCATCCGATCAGCCAGGTGATGGAGGAGGTCGCCGCCATCTTTGCCGATCTTGGCTTTTCCGTCGCCGAGGGGCCGCAGATCGAGGCGGACTGGTACAATTTCGATGCGCTCAACATCCCGCCCGAGCATCCGACCCGCACCGAGATGGACACGTTCTTCATGGCGCAGGCCGCCGATGACGACCGCCCGCCCCATGTGCTGCGCACCCATACCTCGCCGGTGCAGATCCGCCATATGACCGAACATGGTGCCCCCTGCCGCGTCATCGCGCCGGGCCGCGTCTATCGCTGCGACTATGACCAGACGCACACGCCGATGTTCCATCAGATCGAGGGGCTCGCCATCGACAGGGATATCTCGATGGCCAACCTGAAATGGGTGCTCGAAGAGTTCTGCCGCGCGTTTTTCGAGGTGCAGGGGGTCGAGCTGCGCTTTCGCGCCTCGCACTTCCCCTTTACCGAGCCGTCGGCGGAGGTGGATATCCGCTGCTCGTGGAGCGGCGGCGTTCTGAAAATCGGCGAAGGCGATGACTGGATGGAGATCCTCGGCTCCGGCATGGTGCACCCAAAGGTGCTGGCGGCGTCCGGGGTGGACCCCGCGCAATGGCAGGGGTTTGCCTTTGGCATGGGGCTCGACCGGATCGCGATGCTGAAATACGGGATCCCCGATCTGAGAGCCTTTTTCGACAGCGATCTCAGGTGGTTGCGCCACTACGGCTTTCGCGCGCTGGATATGCCGACCCTGCATGGCGGGATCTCCCGCTGAGACAGGCCATATCGGCGTTCCTGGCGAAAGCTGTCGCATTTGGCGTATCCGCCCGCCCGGCTCCGCGATAGGGTTTCGGTGTGAATGTTGACAGGAGATCGCCCATGGCCCGTGTCCTGATTGCCGATGGAAACCCTGCCGAGTTGAACGCCCGGCGCCTGAAAAGCGGGCGTCCTGGCACCGCCGAGGCCTATGGCGTGGCGCTTCGCCGTTTCGACCCGAGCCTGGAGATCCGGATCACCCGGCCCTATTACGACGGCTGGTCGCTCGACCGCGTGGATCTTGACGGGATCGACGGCCTGGCGGTGACGGGGTCAGGGGTCGACTGGTCAGCCGCCGACGAACGCGCCGCGCCCTATTGGCGCCTGTATGAAAGGGCGTTTTCGGCGGGCGTTCCGGTCCTGGGCTGTTGTTGGGGCCTGCAGAACGCTGCCGTGGTTCTGGGCGGCGACACGACGGCAGGGCCGAACGGGGTCGAGACCGGTTTCGCGCGCGACCTTACCCTGACCGAGGCGGGACGACACCATCCGCTCCATGCCTCCCGCGCGCCGGTGTTTGACGCGCTCTGCATTCATCGCGATGACGTGACGCGGGTGCCCGCGGGCGCGGTGGTCACCGCCTCGAACGCCCATACCCATGTTCAGGGCATGGTCTATGAACAGGGCGAGGCGCATTTCTGGGGCGTTCAGTACCACCCGGAAATGGAGCTGATGGATGCCGCCTATATCCTTCGCCGCCGCGAGCCTGGTGAGAATGGCGAGGGGGGCACATTCCGGGAAATGGCCGATGATCTCGCCGCAATCGCGGATGCGCCGGACGCAACGCATGATCTACGCGAAAGGCATGATATCGGCGATGGGCTGGTGAACCCTGCGATCCACGGCGCGGAGCTGCGCAACTGGCTGGTGCACAAGGTCCGATCGACGGGAATCGACAACGCCGGCTGACGGCAAGCGCCGCGGCGGCCCCGGGCGTCAGGCCTGGCGAAAGCCGGTTGCCGCAGGGTCGATCGCCGCGCGCTGTGCGGGGTGTTGGCGCATCGGCAACTATGCAGGCGGATTGGAAAGCACCTGCATCAACAGCTCCGACACCATCGCCGACAGCAACGCCCCCATCAGGCCAATGGCGAGAGTGACCGCGGCCACATCGAACATGGTTCTGTTGAAATCCTCGCGAGCGCGTCGTTCACTCATCTGATCCTCCTGCAAACAATCGGTGAACAGCGTCGGCGTTAATCATGAATTCCGGCTTAACCCGATGAGGCGGGGCAACCCCCTTTCGGGCGGCGGGGATATCGGATAAGGAACCGGTCGATCCTGAAGCACCCTCCAATGCCCCGAGAGGCCGACGATGAAATTCACGCTCAACTGGTTGAAAGAGCACCTCGACACCGATGCCAGCCTCGACGAGATTACCGAGGCGCTCACCGATCTGGGGCTGGAGCTGGAAGGCGTTGAAAACCCGGCGGAAAAGCTGGGCCCCTTCACGATCTGCCGGGTGATCGAGGCCGTGCAGCACCCCAATGCGGACCGGCTGCGCCTGTGCCGGGTCGAGACCTGGCCAAATGGCGCGGATCAACCCTCGGCAGAGGTGCAGGTCGTCTGCGGGGCGCCGAATGCGCGCACGGGACTGGTGGGCGTATTCGCGCCGGTCGGCACCCATGTGCCGGGCACGGGCGTCGATCTGAAGCCGGGCGTGATTCGCGGTGTCGAGTCGAACGGGATGCTGTGCTCGGAGCGCGAACTGATGTTGTCGGATGATCATGACGGCATCATCGACCTGCCCGCCGACGCCCCCCTCGGCATGCGTTTTATCGACTGGGCCGAGTTGAACGACCCGATGATCGAGATTGCGATCACGCCCAACCGTCCCGATGCGCTGGGCGTCGCGGGTGTGGCGCGCGATCTGGCGGCGCGCGGCCTCGGCACGGTGATCGAGCGGCCCGTCGCCCCGGTCGAGGGGCAGTTCCCCTGCCCCGTCGAGGTGACAATCGCGGCGGATGTGGTGGAAAAGGCCTGTCCGGTTTTCTGTGGCCGGGTGATCCGGGGGGTCAAGAACGGCCCCTCGCCCGCCTGGCTGCAACAGCGGCTGCGCGCCATCGGCCTGCGCCCGATCTCGGCGCTGGTCGATATCACCAATTTCATCACATTCGACCGCAACCGCCCGCTGCACGTCTTTGATGTGGCCAAGGTGACGGGCGGCAAGCTGCATGTGCACTGGGCAGAGCCGGGCACGACGCTGACCGCGCTCGATGACAAGGAGTATGAGTTCGAGGCCGACATGCTGGCGATCTCCGATGCCCACGGGCCGGAATCGATTGCCGGGATCATGGGCGGGCTCGCCACGGGCTGCACCCAAGTGACGGTCGACGTCTTTGTCGAGAGCGCCTATTGGGACCCTGTCACCACGGCGTCGACCGGGCGGCGGCTGAAAATCAATTCCGACGCCCGCTATCGTTTCGAGCGCGGGGTGGATCCTGCGTTCACACCCCCGGGTGTCGACCTCGCCACGGCGCTGATTCTGGAGCTTTGCGGGGGCGAGCCGTCCGAGATGGTCATCGCGGGCGCGGTCCCAGATACCGCGCGGAGCTATCCGTTGAACCCTGCTCGGGTCGAGAGCCTGGTCGGCATGGAGATCCCTGCCGAGGAGCAGGTGCACATTCTCACCGCTCTCGGCTTTGTTGTCTCGGGCAGCGGTGTGGCGCTGTCGGCCGCGGTGCCCCCATGGCGCCCGGATGTGCATGGCGAGGCCGATCTGGTCGAAGAGATCGCGCGTGTCGCCTCGCTGAGCAAACTTCAGTCGAAACCGATGCCGAGCCCACGCGTCGGTGTCGCGGCGCCGACCATGACCCGGATGCAGCGCCGCGAACAGGCCGCGCGCCGGCAACTGGCCGCGCTGGGCCTGAATGAATGCGTGACCTATTCGTTTGTCTCGGCGGCCGAGGCCCAGATGTTCGGCGGCGGCGATCCGCTGCTCAAGCTCGAAAACCCGATCTCGTCAGAGATGTCGGATATGCGCCCCTCGCTGTTGCCCGGCCTGCTGGCCGCGGTCGCGCGCAATCAGGCGCGCGGGTTCGACGATCTGGGCCTGTTCGAGTTGGGCCCCGTCTTTCACGGCGCCGAGCCCGGCGAACAGGCGATGCAGGCCAGCGTGGTCCGCGCCGGGGCAACGGCCCCCAAACACTGGGCCGGCGGCGCCCGCGGGGCGGATCTCTATGACGCAAAGGCCGATGCGGAGGCCGCACTCGCAGCGGCAGGTGTTGCATCCGACAAGCTGATGGTTGTTCGCGATGCGCCGGGCTGGTTCCATCCCGGCCGCTCGGGTGCGCTGAAGCTCGGACCAAAGAACACCCTGGCGGTGTTCGGCGAGCTGCACCCCAGGGTGCTGGGCACGCTGGACATCAAGGGGCCAGTGGTGGCCGCAACCGTGTTTCTGGAGAATGCGCCCTTCCCGAAGGCCAAGGCGAGAACCCGCGCGGCGCTGGAAATCTCCGACTATCAGGCCGTCGACCGCGACTTTGCCTTTGTGGTCGAGGAGCGCGTCGAGGCCGAGGCGATTCTGCGCGCCGCCCGGGCGGCGGATAAAAAACTGATCGAAGGCGCCAGCGTCTTTGACGTCTTTGCCGGCAAAAAGGCGGCGGAACAGCTGGGCGACGGCATGAAGTCCATTGCCATCAGCCTGCACCTGCAACCGCGCACCGGCACGCTGACCGATGCGGAGATCGAAGCGCTGTCGGCCAAGGTGATCGGCGCGGTCGAGAAAGCGACGGGCGGCAAACTGCGCGGCTGACGCGGCTGGCCCTCAAACGCCGATCTGGCGCAGCAGCACGATCGCGGCGACCCCGGCCACGATCGACCAGAGCATCGAGCGGCTGGTGATCCCGACCGCCAGCGCGACCGCCGCCGCGATCGGCCTGCTTGGTTCTGCCCATCCGCCATCGGCGTCGAGCACCACCATTGGCATGAAGATCGCGGGAAAGGCCGCTGCGGGAACAAAATCCAGCGCCTGGCGCAGAATCGGGGGAACCTCGCGGCCCTGAAACAGGCCCAGGAACGAGTACCGGATCAGCGCCGTCGCCAGCCCCAGCCCGATGATCACCGTCCATAGCGTGGCCGTTGTCATGGCTTGTACCGCTCCATCCCCATCCCGACCACGATACCCGCGATCATCGCGACCACCACCCCGAACCCGTTGGCCCATCCCGCAAGAGCCACCGACAACGCGCCGGCGACCACCGCCGTCGCCGCATTCGGCCAGGTGCGCAGCCAGGGCGCGACCAACGAGATGAAGACGACCGGCACCGCGAAATCGGTTGGCCAGCTTCCCGGCAGATGCGCCCCCAACAGCGCACCGAACAGACAGGCCGACAGCCAGCAGCTCAGGCAACAGGTGCCGACACCAAAGAAGAACCCGACCCTCGCGGCCCGCGGCTCACGCCGTTCGACATAGCGGCGCACCGAGAGGGCATAGCTCTGATCATTCAGAAACCATGCGGCCAGTACCCGCGGCCAGGGGCCCACCCCCTCCCAATGCACCGCAAGCGACGCCGAATAGATCGCCATGCGCAGATTGACGAAAGCCGCCGTGAAGACGATCAGCCAGGCGGGCGCGTTATCGACCAGCATCTGCAGCGCGACCAGTTGCGCCGCACCCGCAACCACGATCGAGGTCATCGCCATGGTCTCGCCCAGGCTCAAGCCCGCATCGATGGCCAGCGCGCCAAAGATCACGCCAAAGGGAACCGTCGCGATCTGCAAGGGCAGGGCGTTCGCGACACCCTTGAAGAAGCCCGACCAGACGGTCGGCGACCCATGTTTATCAAATGGCATCGAAACCTAGGCCGACCCCAGGATCACGCGGGTGGCATAAACATCGATGCCGAGCGCCTCGCCCACCGCGAAATAGGTGAGCTTGCCGTCATGCACGTTCAACCCGTTCGCCAGATGCTCGTCATCGCGGCAGGCCTGGGCCCAGCCCTTGTCGGCCAGGGCGAGCAGATGGGGCATGGTGGCATTGGTCAGCGCAATGGTCGAGGTGCGCGCCACGGCGCCCGGCATGTTGGCAACGCAATAATGGATGACCCCGTCGACCTCATAGATCGGATCGTCATGGGTGGTCGCCTTCGACGTCTCGAAGCACCCGCCCTGATCGATGGCGACATCGACCAGCACCGATCCCGGCTTCATCTTGGCGAGTTGGTCCTTGCGCACCAGCTTCGGCGCGGCGGCGCCCGGGATCAGCACGGCACCGACCACCATGTCGGATTGCAGCACCAGTTCCTCGGTCGCGTCGGCCGAGGAATAGCGGGTCTTGAAGGCGCCACCGAACACATCGTCTATATATTTCAGCCGCGGCTGCGAGCGGTCGAGCACCGTGACATCGGCGCCCATGCCCGCCGCGATCCGCGCGGCTTGGGTGCCCACGACACCGCCGCCGATCACCGTTACCTGAGCGGGGCCCACCCCCGGCACACCGCCCATCAGCACCCCGCGCCCGCCATTGGCCTTTTGCAGCGCCCAGGCA
>JBCCHW010000078.1:0-14959 GCA_039028555.1 Pseudomonadota bacterium
CGGCGATCGAGCCGGTAACCACGACGGCAGGCAGGGCAGGGTCCAGTGTCTTCCAGGCACGCCTCATGGCCCCTTCGGTCCCATCGCGGCCCAGCTCTTCCTCGCCCAATCCGGTCACCACGATGGGCAACTCGTGCGGCGGCAGGGCGTCGGTGTAGTGCAGGACCGAGGTGACCGGCAGGTTCTCGCATCCGACCGGGCCATCGACGATCACCTGCAAACCCTTTGTGGCGCAGAACGCATAGACCGCGCCCCAGTAGCCACCGGCCCTGTCATGGTCCTGGATCAGCATTGGCCGGCCCTCGTGAAGCGCATGGGCACGCGTGTGGATCCCGCCGGCCGGGCATCGGGCCTGTGTGTGTGCGGATTGATATGAGAAAGCGCGCCCATCAGATCATCTCCGCGGCTTTGGCAGCGCGGGCTTTCTTTTCCAGCTTTTTCAGGTTCACAGCGCGGAACTGAGGTTGCAGATTGGGATCGCCCTCCCAGATACCGGCCGTCTCGTCATGGCCGACGCCCTCGAAGAACGCCTTCATTCGGCCCATGCGATCCTTGTTGCCGATCGCAGCATTGACCACTTGCTGCAGCGACCCGGCACCTGCCACGCCCATCAGAGGCCGGGCGGAAATGAGATTGGTGAAGTAGAGCGATGGAATGCCCATCTCCTTGCCCTTCTGCACCACTGGCGTTGTGCCTATCGCGAGGTCTGGCCTGATCGCCTCCACGGCTGCGCAGTCATCTTCGAGGCTGGCACGATACTTGACTGTGACGCCGCGGGCTTCCAACCAGTCGCGATCGGTGTCGGACCAGGGGCTTTGAGCACAGGCTGTGCCGACGTAAGGAACATTGGCGCCGCTTTCGATCAGCAGGCGGGCGACCAGCAGCTCCGAACCCTCGTAACCGCTTAACGTGATCGTGCCATCTATCCTGGCGCCGGCCAGCGCGCCCTTGATCGCCGGCAGGACGGCGCCGTGGGCCTGAGCGATCTTCTTGGCAGAGATGTTAAAGGCGTTTCCGATGGCGCTCAGCCAGTCCACCGTGCCATCCAGACCGACCGGGGCGGAGCCGATCACGGGCCGTCCGGCAGCCTCGAATTCGCGGATCGCCGCGGTGTAAAAGGGATGGATTGCCGCGACCGCCCCGCCATCCAGCGCCGCATAAAGCTCGCGCCATTCGCGGCAGGGAACCACGGGGCCCGCCGCCAGATCCATCGGCGCCAGCATCTGCCCGATCATCACCGGATCTGCCGGGAACATCTCGCCTAACAGGGTGACCGTCGGGCGGTCGTTCTTGCCCGAGCTCGGGGCCTGGACGGGGCCTGCTTCGGCTTCCTGGCGCGCATAGTTCAGCATCGCGCCGGCCAGCACATCCTTTGCCTCTGCATGGGTCGGGATGCCAAACCCGGGCACGTCGATGCCGATGACGCGCACGCCGTTGATCTGGTCGGGCAGCAGCCTCAGCGGCACGCCCGATGCGGTCGGCACGCAAAGGTTGGTGACCACAATCGCATCGTATTTTTCGGGATCGGCCATCGCATGGACGCCGTCGCGGATATCCTCGAACAGCTTGCCCGTGACCAGGGTTTCGGAATTGAACGGCACATAACCCACCGAGCGTCGGGCGCCATAGAAATGGCTGACAAAGGTCAGGCCATAAACACAGCACGCAGACCCCGACAGCACCGTCGCCACACGCCGCATCCGCAACCCGACGCGCAACGAGCCAAAGGCGGGGCACATGCTTTGCGGTTTGTCGTGCGGGCCTTGCGGGTAGTCCCTGGCATACCGGTCCAGCAGATCGTCCTGACCTGCGACCCGGGCCGCGGCTTTCATCTGTTCTGCGCCCGCGTGACAGCCCATGCCATCGACGGGGTGAGCCGGGGTTTCGATCCCGGTCATAACCTCGGCCTCGGCAGCACCATCATAACGGACTTCATCGGTCATTCGGCAGCGATCCTTGCAAGATGCGGGCAGCGTGGCGCGGGCATGGCGCCTGTTCCGCCAGGCCGCGCGCGCGCGGGGGGCGTCTTCGGTTCATTGTCGTTGAGCGCCGTGTCGATCCGCTCCAAGGCATTCAGGTCAAGCATCGCTGTCCTCCGCTGGTCCCCGCAAGTGAGAGGCCAACCGGGCCTCTGTCTCTATCGTCCAAAAAGCCGGGTGCTGCTGCCACGGCAAAGCGGCATGTCCAGGGCGATCTGCTCCGTCAGGCGTCGTCATAAACAACCTCCAGGCTCAGTTTCGGCAGGTAGTTCTTGCCGCGCATGTCTGCGTCTGTGGCGGGCTCCAGTACAAAGTCGGCCCCGATGTCCTTGCCGTCGAACAGGGCCAGCAGGCCGTCCTGATCCAGGGGTTCGGGATGAGTCGGCGGCGCGCCGGCGACATTCTCGGCCAGCTCTCCGAACAGTGCCCCCCATTGCGTGGCATCGGTTCCCACGATTTCGTAAGAGGCAGATTTCCGGCGCAGGTCATCGTCAGCCGGGATCGAGGCCAGAACCGGTATATCGACGGCCTTGGCGAAAGCCTGCGCCTGGCCTGTGCCGTCATCCTTGTTGATGACCATCCCGGCGACGCCAACATTGCCACCAAGGCCGCGGAAATACTGCACGGCAGAACAGACGTTGTTGGCAACATAGAGTGATTGCAGGTCATTCGAGCCGACCACGATCACCTTCTGCGCCATGTCCCGGGCAATCGGCAGCCCGAAACCGCCGCAGACCACATCACCCAGGAAATCCAGCAAGACATAGTCGAAGTCCCAGTCGTGGAACCCCAGCTTCTCCAAAAGCTCAAAGCCGTGGATGATGCCGCGCCCGCCGCAGCCGCGGCCAACTTCCGGGCCGCCCAGCTCCATGGCGAAAACGCCGTTCCGCTTGAAACAGACATCGCCGATCTTCACCTCTTCACCGGCCAGTTTCTTGGCGGTCGAGGTCTCGATGATCGTCGGGCACGCCTTGCCGCCGAACAGCAATGACGTGGTGTCAGACTTCGGGTCACACCCGATCAGCAGCACACGCTTTCCCTGCTCGGCCATCATGTTCGACAGATTGGCGAGCGTGAATGATTTGCCGATGCCGCCCTTGCCGTAGATCGCGATGATCTGTGTTTCCTTGGTTACCTCGGTCGCGGGGGCATCCGGCTCGATCGCCGCTTCGGCGCGCAGGCGGGCATATCCCTGTTCCGTGATGATGGGTGTGTCAGAGCCGTCATGAGGGGTCATATCGCACCATCCCAGTCCAAGATCATTTTCAAGCATGAGGCATCGGTAAATGCCGTCCGATAGGCGTCGACTGCGTCCGAGGCGGCCGCGCGATGCGTGATCAGGTCGTCAAGGACCAGCTTGCCCGCATTCATCAGCGAAACCGTCGCGATCATGTCCTGGCGGGTCCATTCGGCGGCGATCCGCAGACGGGCCTCCTTCATGAAGGCCGGCGGAAAGGCGAAACTGACCGGATCGGGGTAAAAGCCCGCGAGAACGATCTCGCCGCCCTTTGCCAGCTTCCCGATCAATGTGTTGAGCAGGCCCGCATCACCGGTGGCATCATAGATGCAGCGATACTCGGCGCTGGCGTCTGTATCCGGGGCCAGGACATCATAGCCATGGTCGCCAGCGCGCCGCTGGGGATCAATCTCCCACACCGTGGGAGTTCCGCCACGGAGCACTGTGAAGCGCGCGAGCAACCGGCCCAGCGCGCCATGACCCACGATCAGGTCCGGCAAGCTGGCACCAGGTGCCGCAATCGCGTGTCTGGCGGTGGCGGCCAGCGCCAACAATGCACCCTGGGTGCCGAAACCGGCCTCGAGCTTGACCAGCCGTTTGGGGTCGGTTGCCACCGTCGCTGCGGCCGCGCCGAATAGCCCGCGGACATCGCCAAAACAGTTGGCTCCCGGGATAAAAACCTCGTCGCCGGCGCGCAGGTTCGAGTTGCTGGCGACCTCGACAACCTCTCCCATCGCTTCGTATCCCGGGATCAGGGGGTATCCCATCCCCGGGAAGGGGGGCATCTGCCCCGACCACAGCAGTTTTTCCGTGCCGGTGGAAATGCCGGAATGGCGTACCTGAACGATTGCATCGCTGGTATTGGCCGGGATCAGCGGGACGGACTGGAGCGAGATCCCCATCGGGTCTTGCAGGACAACGGCGTGTGTTTCCATCCCTCCCCCCTTTGTTTTCTTTCCGGCGCATCCGTGTCGCCGAAGAAGGAGATTCTGTGTGTCAGCTTAGTTTGACTTACGTGGATGTCAATCAAAATTGACATTCATGCAGGTGGCTTCCGCGCACTTACCACGCTCGTCAGGAAGGGGCGGCGCGTCGGGTGATGGCGCGCAGCCGTGAAGCCTGCAGCGTTCAGAAGCTGGATGTGTTGTGCGGGGCTTCTGGGGCGCCCGGTGGTCATCGCCATGGTGTAGAAGCCAAAATAGGCATCCCCGGCGCGGCACGGAGCGTCGCCGCCGGACATCGGTTCCGAAACGATGATGCGCCCACCGGGCGGCAATGCCGAGCTCACGCGTGCGAGCAGACGAGAAACGGTGTCGTCATCATGATCGTAGAGAACCCGAATCAAACTGACCGCATCACCATGCACCGGCAGCGCATCAGTCAGAAAGCTGCCTGCCGTCTTGGCGATCGTCGGATTGCCGTCCGCACCTTGGGCGGCGTCGATCACACCGGGCAAATCGAACAAGTGCAGGTCCAGCGACGGATAGCGCCGTGCGACATGTCCCAGAAACACACCCGTTCCGCCCCCGATATCGGTCAATCCCGTCGCACCGTCCAAGGATACCGCATCAAGCGTTTCCTCGGCCACGAGATATTGCGAGGCGGCCATCAGTTCGGAATAAGCCGAGACCACATCAGGCCCCGGGTCACCCGATTGGCCAAGGACGTAGGGCCAGAACCGGGACAATTCAGTTTCGGATTCGCTGCGCATCAGAGCCATCGGATCAGCCAAGTCTCGATAGAAGGTCTTGTGGTGGAGGATCATGGCCTCCAACCCCGGAACGCCCAGCGCCGCCGCCCCCAAGCGACCCAACCGATAGGTGCCACAACGCTGGCGCACCAACAGGCCGACCGCTGCGGCCGCCTGACATAGCGTCTCCATCCGGGCTGTCGCGATGTCATGACGGGCGGCCAGCTCGTCCGGTGAGATCGGTCCACGCTGCGCCGCGCGCAACACCCCCAACTCGATACACGCCAGCAGGGTCTGGGAGTAAACGAACCCCGCAACCAAATCATAGAGTTGGGCCGCATCACGCCTCACAAAGCCCCTTGTGAGGCTGAAAGAGGCCGCCCAACGCTGAAAATCGGGCGAAGCGATCTTGTTCAGACCCCATTTCTGCACCCGATCGACAAGGTGGTTGATTGGGCCAGGCGGCCTCGATTGGCCGATATCTGTCATGCGATCATACAGTGTGCGGTTGGAAAGCTTCGGGCATCAGTCGGTCTGCCTGCTTGCGAACCAAAGCACAAAGCGCGGCCTCGCCCGGGCAGGCCGGTATCGAGACGATCGCCGCCGAGAGCGAGTCGTTCAGCTTTCTTGCCGCGCCCCGGACGCCGTACTCAGTCACGGCGTTCGGGCGGTCGTGCACAGCGTCCTGCCCCGCCGGTTTGCCAAGCTGATCTTCATCCAGAAGAACATCGCGCAGATCGTCTGCAATCTGATAGGCTTCGCCAATCCGAGCGCCAAGCTCCTCCCACTCGACCGGGTCAGCCCCCGCCGCGACGGCGCCCATACGCGTCGCCGCAGTGAACAAAGCCCCGGTCTTGGCCCGGTGATAGGCGGCGAGATTGACGCGGGTTTCGCTTTCCCAAGCCTGACCCGCACAGATACCGTGGGGCGAGCCGGTCGCGCCCGCCAACACCTGGATCAATCTGGAGGCCCGCATACAGTCTTCCGACGCTTGCAGCGCCAGGGATTCGAAGGCTGAAACGATCAGCGTATCGCCCACAAGCACCGCGATTTCCTCACCAAAGGCACGATGGACCGCAGGTTTGCCCCGCCGGATATCGGCATCGTCGAAACAGGGCAGATCATCATGTACCAACGACGCACAGTGCATCAGCTCCAGCGACGCGGCTCCCGCCGCGCTGAGCCTGGGGCGGTCGTCGCCGCAGGCCAGGGCCACGGAAAGCGCCAGCATCGGGCGCACACGCGCGCCGCCCGGCAGCACCGCATATTCTAAAGCTGCCGCGAGTTTCGGCGGCGCAGGCTTTCGCTGTGCGCGGCGCAGGGTCGCGATCACGGCCTGATCAATCCGGTCCTGAGGTGACATGGCCGACTCCCTTGTTCGTCAACTCGACATGACGTTTCTATATGTAATATATTCTGGACACATGGGGGGCCGCCTGTCAACATCGGCTGACATGAGAAGTTGCATCGATGTCAAAGCGGACTCCTGACAACAAGGTTCTGGTGATTGGCGCCGGGGTCGGCGGCCTCTCTGCAGCGCTGTGCTTGGCAGCGGCGGGGCGCGATGTTCTGGTGATCGAGCAGAACGAGACGCCTGGAGGCAAGCTAAGGGCGGTTCCCAGCACAGCCGGTCCTGTAGACACAGGGCCCACCGTCCTGACCCTGTTGCCGGTCTTCGAAGCCTTGTTCGCGCGGGCGGGAGAAGATCTGCACGATCATCTGGACCTGCACCGGGAATCCATACTGGCCCGGCATTGGTGGCCCGATGGCAGCACGCTGGATCTTCATACAGATGCCGAGGCCAGCGCCGAGGCCGTGAACGCGTTCGCCGGACCTGGCGCCGAGGCTGAGTATCGCGCTTTCTGCCAGAGTTCAGCGCGCCTGTTCCGGGCCTTCGAGGCGCCCGTGATGCAATCGAGCAAACCGGACATGGCCCGGATCATGGCGGCGGTAGCGACCCGCCCCGATCTGTTGGCGCATCTGTTGCCGGGCAGGACCATGTGGCGGGCTCTTTCGCAACAGTTCACCGATCCGCGGCTGCAACAGCTGTTCGCGCGGTATGCGACGTATATCGGTGGCTCGCCATTTCAGACGCCTGCGCTGATCAGCCTGATCTGGCATGCCGAAGCGTTGGGCATCTGGACCATCAGGGGCGGGATGACCCGGCTTGCCCGGGCCTTCGAAGCTGTCGCTCGCCAGCACGGGGCCGTGTTTCAGTATGGCGCCGGCGCCACCTTGATCGAACGCCATCGCGACGGGACATTCGATGTCCATCTGTGCTCGGGCGCGCGTCACCATGTCAGGACCGTTTTGTTCAATGGAGATCCCGCGGCCTTGGGCCGGGGTCTGCTGGGGCCCGATGTAACCCGCGCGGTAAAGATTCGAAACCTGACGGCCCGCGCCTTGTCGGCCTGGGTCTGGGCCTTTGCGGCGCAGCCCAGGGGGCGAAACCTGGCGCATCATAATGTGTTCTTCAACACCCATTACCACCGAGAGTTCCAGGCAATCAGTTCAGGCGGAATGCCTGTGGATTCAGCGCTCTATGTCTGCGCGCAGGACCGCTTGGGCCATTCCAGACCCGACGGGACCGAACGTTTCGAGATCATACTGAACGGCCCCGCACGAACGCCGGGACGACGGCGAGACCCAGAGGAGTATCGCAAATGTCTGACGCACACCTTCACGACGTTGTCCGACAGGGGGCTGCACTTCGATCAGATCCCAAACCGCGAAGCGCTGTCGACCCCGGACGATTTCGCGGCACGCTTCCCCGGCTCGGACGGTTCCCTCTACGGGCAGAGCCCACATGGGATGATGGCGAGCTTTCGCCGCCCGCTGGTGCGCAGCCGGATCCCGGGCCTTTATCTGGCGGGCGGCGGGGTGCATCCGGGGGCAGGGCTCCCGATGGCGGCAACCTCCGGCAGGCTCGCGGCCGAGGCGATCTTGACGGACCTTGCTTTGACCTCTCGGTCCCGCCGGACGGCTATGCCTGGTGGTATGTCGACGGGCTTTCGGACTGTGGCACCTACGGTGTCTCGGTCATCGGGTTCATAGGGTCTGTTTTCTCCCCCTGGTATCGTTGGTATGGGCGCAAAAGCCCGCATGATCATGTCTGTATCAATGTGGCCCTGTATGGTCCCGGCGGCCGGTTCACCATGACTGAACGGTCGCGCGGGGCCTTGCGGCAATCCCGGCACCGGTTCCAGGTCGGGCCGTCTTCCATGGAATGGCGAGATGGAATGCTGGTCATCGATGTGGACGAAATCTCGAACCCGCTCATCAGCCGGGTGAAGGGGCAGATCAGGCTGCACCCCCGGGGGGTGACAGGCATCGAGATGCCGTTAAAGCCCGACGGAACCCATGTCTGGCGCCCCTTTGCACCGACGGCCCGCATCGAGGTGGATCTGAACCGTTCCCATTGGCAATGGTCCGGCCATGGCTACTTCGATGCGAATTTCGGGACAAGAGCGCTGGAGGATGATTTCAGCTATTGGACCTGGGGCCGTTATCCCGTGGCAGATGGCGCCGTCGCGTTTTATGATGCCGAGCGGCGGGATGGATCCGCTTTGGCGACAGCGGTTCATTTTGACCCCGGGGGGACTGCGACAATCGTCGAGCAGCCGCCACCAAAGACCCGGTTTGCCCGCAACTATTGGCTCGTCCGCCGCGAAACCCGCGCCGATCCCGGCTATCGACCGCAGGAGGTGACGCCCATGTTGCATGCCCCTTTCTATGCGCGCGCCGCGGTGCGGACTCAGATCGACACGCATGAGACGGTCGGCGTGCATGAGGCATTGGACCTGGACCGCTTTGCATCGCGATTGTTGAAGCCGATGCTGGCGGTCCGGGTGCCCCGTGTGCCGGACTGGGCGGCGTTCGCGCGCCGCTAGGCCTGGTTCGCATTGATGGGAACGAGGCCGGGGTTCATCCTCCACATGGCGATGTTCAATGCCGCTGCAATTGTGCACCACAAGAGGTACGGAACGAACAATAGCCCGGCCAGCGCGCTGAGTTGAAAGAAGGCCAGCATCGTGGCACCCACCGCCAACCATAGGACCACCACGACGATGATCGCTGCGCCGAACCGGCGCAGCCCAAAGAAGATCGGCGACCAGAGCGTATTCAGGGCAATCTGCAGACCCCACAGCGCCATGCCCAGGCCGGACCCCTCGATCGGAGCCACGATCGCCGCCGCTGCGGACATGGCCAGATAAAGAGACGTCCAAGCCACCGGAAAAACCCAGTTCGGCGGCGTCCACGAGGGCCGGTTCAGGGTCAAGTACCATTTGCCAGGCGGAAATGCAGCGCCTGTCGTGCCCGCAGCGGCACACGCAGCGATGCAGATCAAGAAAACCCAGATGTCCATCAGGGAATGCTAAACTGCGGTACGTTCGCGTCAAGCGCCTGAATTCGCGCCTTATCCCGCGCCTTCATATGTGCAAGGACCGATACCAAAGTGTCAGCGGCACCGCGATCCTCTGCGTCGCACGCTGCGGCGGCGTCGACCAGAAAGGACGTTTCCGCCAGGGGCGGGGCATAAATGACCGAGGAGCGCGGCATCACCAGATCCGCCGCGGCCGACCCCACGGAGAGAGCCAGGAGCCCGAGCTTTTCGGACAGGCTGGTATGGGCGCGATGCGTGATCGAGTCAAAGTCAGCCGCACGGATATGGCGCCCGATACCGGCGTAGATGTAACGCGCGGCATAGATACCTGGTCGGCAGCTTGGCGGCAGCGCGGCGATACCGGCCTCGGCCCGATAGTACAGGCGGTTGGCCTCGCCAAGGAGCCGCTTTGCCATCGCGCAGATTCCGGGCGTCGGTGCCGGGTCAGACAGGAAGACGTCGACATCCAGGCCGAATTCGTCGAACCAGTCGGTGGGTAGATACAGCCGCCCTTCGGCAGCGTCCTCTCCGATGTCACGGGCGATGTTCGTCAATTGCATGGCAACGCCCAAATCACAGGCACGGGCGAGGGCGTTTCTGTCCCGCACGCCCATCAGAACCGACATCATCACGCCCACAGCGCTCGCGACGCGAGCAGAATAGGCGCGCACATCCGACAAGCTCTGGTAGCGATACGCCATCGCGTCCCAGTGCAACCCTTCGAGCAACGCGTCAGGCAGGGTCCGGGGCATGTTGCAGTCGTCGATCATCCGCACGAATGCCCGCTCGACCGGATCGTCCGCGGGCGCGCCGGCATAGGCGCGGTCAAGGCGAGCCGTCAAAGCCTTGACGGCCGCGTGCTTAGACCTGCCGAGATCAACCGCGTCATCTGCCAAGCGGCAAAACGCATAGAGCGCAAGTGCCGGATCGCGTACCTGCGCGGGCAAGAGCTTGGAGGCTGCATAGAAGGATTTAGAACCCTGCTTGATGGCATCGCGGCAGTGCGCGAGATCGTCTTCTTGCCTCATGATACCGTCTCCGCGTGAGGAACAAGTTTGTCCAATACCTCGGCCGAGGCAACAACGCCCGGCAGGCCGGCACCGGGATGGGTGCCGGCCCCGACCAGATAGAGGCCCGGCAGTTCCTCTGAAACATTGTGGGGGCGGAACCATGCAGACTGCAGGATCCTGGGCTCGATCGAGAATCCGCAGCCATGCGGGCTGAGATAGCGATCCTTGAAATCCTCGGGCGTCATGATGTGGCTGGCGGCCACATGGTCACTCAGGCCGGGGAGCAGGGTCTCTTCAAGAAATGCCTGCACTTTGCGCCGATAGGGCTCGGCCATCGCGGCCCAGTCGACCGGATCTTCGAAGCCCAGATGCGGCACGGGCGACAGGGCATAGAAAGAATCGCCGCCCTCGGGCGCGGCGGATGGGTCGGTGACCGTTGGGCGATGAAGGTAAAGGCTCATGTCATCTGCAAGGCGACCATTCAGAAAGACGTCTCGCACCAACCCCTGATACCGTGGTCCGTTCAGGATGGTGTGGTGACCGACATCGGGCCACATCGCGCGGGTGCCCTTGGTTCCGAAATACCAGATGAACAGACCCATCGACCACCGTGTTCGGCTTAACCGGCGGCGTGTCCAGCGCCGACGGGCCTGCCCGCGGAGAAGGCGGTTGTAGGTGTGTCCTGCATCTGCATTTGCAACCACCAGCGAGGCGTTCAACCGCTGACCGCCAAGGGTGCGGACTCCGGTCGCACGGCCATTCTTCGTAAGGATCTCGTCCACCTCGACATACTGGCTGATCCTGCCGCCCCGCGCGCGGATCACATCTGCCATCGCCCTGGCCAGGGCCCCGACTCCGCCCATGGCGTAATGGACGCCAAAGCGGCTTTCGAGATAACTGACCAGGGAGTACATCGAGGTCACTTTCAGCGGATCACCGCCAATGAACAGCGGATGAAACGACAACGCCATGCGCAGGCGCGGGTCGCGGACCTTGCGTGCCACATGGGCATAGATGGATCGGTCGGCTCGATACCAGCCAAAGACGGGCAGCGCCTTGGCCAGATCCCAGAATCTGTGCATCGGACGGCGGCCCAGATCCTCGAACCCGAAGTGATAGCGCCGCTCGGCCGCCTTCAGGAGCCAGTCATATCCGGCAAGATCACCGGGCGAGAGCCTGGCGACTTCGCCGCGCATCTTCGCCGGATCGGCATATGCGGTCAGGCATGAACCATCCAGCCACCGGATCTGATAGAACGGATCCATCGGACGCAGATCCACATCGCGGTCGAAATCCGCCCCCGCAGCCGACCAAAGCTGGCGGAAGACTTGCGGGGCCGTGACAATTGTCGGACCGAGATCAAAGCGATACCCGTCGCGCCAGATCGCCGTGCCGCGGCCGCCCGGTGTCTCCAGACGATCCAGCATCTCGACCCGGTATCCCTTGGCAGCCAGACGCATGCCTGCCGCCAACCCGCCGATGCCAGCTCCGATGACGGCAGCAACAGGACGGGTGTCACCATCGAGTGGTGAAAGGAGTTTTGGCTCGGCGCGCGTAAGCATGAATTGACAATATCAGTGTATAGGTAGATTGACAATCGGATACGGTCGCGGGAACATGTCTTAAAACCGGGCTATGGAAGATGCACGCGCGCTACGGACCAAACGACCGACCGATCACGACACTATCCCTGTTCCGCTTCGCAGGACTACGGGGGCGGTTATGGGCGTTCTCGCAAATGCTGTTTGCCCGTCCGGCCCTGGCCCGCGCGCCCGGAATCGGGTTTTGGAAGCTGTTTGGTTCCGGTACAGGCGAAGGCTTTACGCCGATCCCCAATACGGCGGTGTGGGGTATCCTGGCGACCTGGCCTTCCCTGGACGCCGCTCGATCATCCGTAACCGAGTTGAGCGTGTTTCGCCGCTATCAGTGCCGCGCCACCGAGTGCTGGACGGTGTTTCTCGAGCCAACCTCTGCAAGGGGCACCTGGGACCGGATCCAGCCGTTTCAGGCCCGCGTCGCCCCGGCGTCCGGATCACTGGCCGCCCTGACCAGAGCGACGATCAAACCGGGCATCCTGTTGAGATTCTGGCGGCGGGTTCCGTCAATATCTGCTGCAATTGGCGCGGATCCAAATGTCGCGTTCAAGATTGGCCTGGGTGAAGTCCCCTGGTTCCATCAGGTCACCTTCTCGATCTGGCCTGACACAGACTCGATGGCCGGTTTCGCGCGCAAGGACGGGCCTCATGCGCGGGCCATCAGGGCTGTGCGCGATGGCCATTGGTTTGCAGAAGAGCTGTACGCGCGCTTTCATATTGTCGGGGCCCTTGGTTCGTGGAATGGTGAAAATCCTCTCAGGGAACTCAAAGGGGCCGTAGTCGAATGACCAAGCCATTTCCGTTCTCGGCCATTGTGGGTCAGGACGAGATGAAACACGCCCTGATGGTGTCGGCTGTCGACCCTTCGGTCGGCGGAGTGCTGGTTTTTGGTGATCGTGGGACCGGTAAATCCACTGCTGTGCGGGCGTTGGCCGCACTCTTGCCGCCAATCAGTGCTCGACCCCATTGCGTCTATAACAGTGCGCCGGGCGACGTCACGCCTGAACGCGACCCGGATGCCAAGGAACCGCGTGCCGTCAAGATCCCGACCCCGGTCGTTGACCTCCCGCTGGGCGCGACCGAGGATCGCGTGGTCGGCACATTGGATCTGGAACGGGCGCTTTCGAGCGGCGAGAAGCGATTTCAACCCGGCCTTTTGGCGCGCGCAAATCGCGGATTTCTGTATATCGACGAGGTGAACCTGTTGGAGGATCATCTGGTCGATCTGTTGCTGGATGTCGCAGCCTCGGGCGAGAATGTTGTCGAGCGCGAAGGCCTGTCGGTCCGCCACCCGGCGCGCTTCGTGCTGGTGGGCTCGGGAAACCCGGAAGAAGGGGAATTGCGTCCACAACTTTTGGACAGGTTCGGACTTTCGGTCGAAATCGGATCGCCAGAAGACATCCAGGACCGCGTCGAAGTGATCCGCCGCCGCGATGCGTTTGACCGCGACCCAGAGGCGTTTCTGGAGGACTGGGCCGACATGGAAGGGGCAGCACGAAAACGCATCGTTGCAGCCCGCAAGGCGCTGCCCAGAATCGAGACCCCCGACGACGCAATCGAGGCGGCGGCGAGACTGTGTCAGGCCGTCGGGTCGGATGGTCTGCGCGGAGAACTGACCTTGATACGAACCGCGCGCGCCGCCGCCGCATTGGATCGTCGACGCAAGGTCAAACTCAGCGATATCGCACGAATGGCGGCGCCCTCGCTTCGTCACCGGCTGCGACGCGATCCGTTGGATGAGACCGGCTCGACCGCGCGTATAGACCGGGCGGTGACCGAGGTTTTGGGCGTATGATCGCCGACCATGAACGTTGGGCACTGTCTGCGGCGGCGGTGTTGGCGCTCATGGTCGAGCCCGAGCGACTGAATGGTCTTATCCTCCGGGACCGGCCGGGCCCTGTCCGCGAGGCCTTTTTGGAGTTGCTGCATCAGGTGTCGGACCGGCCGATACAGCGGTTGAACTCAAGCCCTGATCCCGGCGCGTTGCTCGCCAGCATGGATCTGGGTGCCAGTTTGCGGGCCGGGCGACGCATTCAGGGCGAAGGCGTCCTGGAGCGGGCGGCGCGCTCGATCCTGATCATCCCGATGGCCGAACGGTTGGACGGCTCTGTGGCGGCGGCGCTGGCAATGGCTCTGGACAGGCCTGATGCGCCAACGATGATATTGTTGGACGAAGGCGCGGACGACGAACATACAGTTCCGCAGGTGCTCGCGGACCGGATGAGCATCTCGTTGAATCATGACGGGCTGCCCCGCCGCGCTGTTTCCGGGAAGGTCATCGGGCCCGATCAAGTCATGGCGGCCCGCGCGCAGATGGCCCGGGGCGTCGAAGACGGCGCGGCAGCTATGACATTGACCCGGTTGGCCGGGGCATTGGGTATCGGATCCCTGCGCGCACCGATCCTGGCACTGCGACTGGCGCGTGCCCTGGCGGCACTGGACACTGCGGGATCAATCGGGGATCGGCATATCGAAGTGGCCGCCTTGCTATGCCTTGCTCCCCGCGCCAGCGTCGTGCCCGTGCCCGACGATGAGCCGGATGCGCCGCCGGCCGAAGAAGACCCCAAGGACCCGCTGCAAAAGAACTCGACCGAGCAGGGGCCGCTGGAAGATCGCGTATTGGAGGCCATTGCGGCTGCCGTTCCCGACCTGATGCTGACTGTCCCGCGAAAGCGGGGTGGCGCCAGCGCGACGGGCGCGGGAGACCGAAAACACTCGGCCCAGCATGGCCGCCCCGTCCGGCCGCGACGGGGCAGGCCGGAGGGCGCGCGCCTGGATATCTTTGCAACGTTGCTCGCTGCAGCGCCCTGGCAGGCGCTGCGTCGGCGAGAGTATCCAGGGCGTTCCGGCGTTGTCGTCTTGCCGGATGACTTTCGCATCAAGCAGTTCGAACACCCCGCTGAAAGCGTGTTGATCTTTCTCGTCGATGCCTCCGGCAGTCAGGCCGCCGCCCGCATGGCCGAAGCAAAAGGCGCCGTCGAACTGATGCTGGCCGAGGCGTACCGCCGGCGCGAGAAGGTCGCCATGATCGCCTTTCGCAATCAGGCCGCCGAGCTGATCTTGC
>JBCCHW010000079.1:0-14902 GCA_039028555.1 Pseudomonadota bacterium
GTCCGGATAGTCGGTGTAATGGGTCGAATGCGCGTGGTTCATCGTTACGATGTCCGGAACGGGGCCCGGCCCCGCCGTGCCGAAATAGTCGGTGGCGACGACCACGCCGTCGGGCGTCTCAATGCGAAAGGTCGAGTGCGCGATATAGGTGATCGTGGTCTCGGGGGCTGTGGCCGCAACAGGGCCAAGCTGGGCCACCTGAACGCCGCCCGGCCAGTTCTCGACGAATGTCAGGCAGGGAGAGGCGAGGGCCCCCGGGGGCATCAACAGCCCGGCAAGAACGGCGATCCAGCGCATGCGTCCTCCTACAGTTTTCCAGCCCCCGACAATAGTTGTAGCGCAGTCAGGTGAAATGGCCAGTCACACGTGGCGCGGCTGGCGCGATCGGCGGCTCACGGTACGTCGCGGCGGCCTGCTGAAAGCGCTGGGCAAGGAACTGCATCGCCTGGCGCACCAGCGGCGCGTGGCGCAGATCGGGATGGGTCAGCATCCAGATCGGCGAATAGGCTGGCAGCGGCAAGGTCTCGATGCGGCAGAGCGCGGGCTCGGCCCGGGCGGCGAACAGCGGAATGCGCGTCAGGCCGAACCCTGCCTTGACCAGTTCGATCGCCGAAGGCATGTCGTCCGATACCGCAGCGGAATAGGCGCCGGGCAGGCATTGGCTCAGCTCAGGGGGAACGGGCGTCGTCCAGGCAGTGAACCTGACCACCGGTACCGGGCCGCCGCCGCCTTCGAGCGCGGGGCGGTGCGCGTCGATAAAGGCCTGGGTCGCAAAATACCCCGCCCGCTGGTCCGCCACCTTGCGCCCCCACAGGCTTTCGGCCGGCTGGCGCGAGACCCGGATCGCGATATCCGCCTCGCGCCGGTGCAGATCATAGATCCGGTTATCCGACAGGATTGCGAGGTCGACGCCGGGATTGTCGGCAACAAAGCTGTGAAGATCCCTCGCCAGATGGCCGCGCATCAACAGCGGCGGCACCGTAATGGTCAGCGGCCCGGCCTCGGCCCCGGCAAGGCTCAGATCCAGCGCGATGAATTCCGCCTCGGCCGCCTCGGCGCGCGCAATCGCGGCCTCTCCCGCGGGCGTCGGGGTCAGGCCGCCGGGCAGGCGGTGAAAGAGCTTTGTCGCGAGTTGCGCCTCGGCCCGCGCGAGTTTGCGCGACACGGTTGCATGGGTCACATCGAGCGCGCGCGCCGCGCCGCTGAGGCCGCCATGGCGCCGAATCGCAAGGATGTAGCGAAAGATGTCCCAGTCCTGCATCATCCGTTTTCGTACAGCCCCTAGGCGAAACACGTCAATTCCCGAACAGCCGGTGAGGCATTAAATGCCGGAGCGAAAGGAGATCCCCATGACCGCATATGTCACCGTACAACTCGAAATCACCGACCAGGAGGTGTTTGGCGAATACCGCCAGCATGCTGTCGCGGCGCTCGCCAAACATGGCGGACGGCCCGTAAAGCTTGCCGGATCCGAAACGCTTCACGATGCCGGTATCGGCCCGTCGCCCTCGGTCCTGCTGGCGTTTCCCGATGCCGCGTCAGTGCGCGCCTGGATCCACGACCCGGACCTTGCCGAGGTGCATGCCCTCAGGAACCGGGGCGCCCGGGCGACAATCACGCTGCTCGAGCCCGCTTCCTGAGCGGGCTCTCCACCAGGGTCAGTGCTCGGACCCGCATTTCCCGTGATCGGCGAGGGAGGAGAGCACATAGCACTCCCCCGCCGGGCCGCTGCCGTTGCAGCCTTTGGCGATCCGCGCCAGTTCCACTTCAAGCCGTTGGAGCCGGGTGATCTTTTCGCGGACATCGCCCAACTGATCCCGGGCGAGCGCCCCCGCCTCGGCGCAGGGCCGGTCGGGATGGGTGTTGAGATCGATCAGCGATCGGATCGCCTCGATCGAAAACCCCAGATCGCGGGCGTGCCGGATAAAGCCGAGCCGCTCGAGCTCCGCACGGCCATAGCGGCGCTGGTTGCCTTGCGTCCGCTCGACGGCGGCGAGCAGCCCCATATCTTCGTAATAGCGGATCGTCGGGATCTTCACGCCCGTCTCGCGAGAGAGTGCACCAATCGAAAACATGCGATCTACCTCTTGAACCTCTAGTCGCTAGAGAAATTATACTCCGAGAGGATCGATGAAAAGGGGCTTTCGATGGCTGGCTGCTGTGGGAATGATGCGACATTCGACGGGGTTTCGCGCGACTACAAGATCCGGCTCTGGATCGTGATCGCGCTCAACGCCGGGATGTTTGCGGTGGAGATGTGTGCGGGACGGCTGGCGGGGTCTCAGGCGCTGCAGGCCGATGCGCTGGATTTTCTGGGTGACGCGCTCACCTATGGCATCTCGCTCGCGGTGATCGGCGCCTCGATCCGGGTGCGCTCCACCGCGGCCCTCGCCAAGGCGGTCAGCCTGCTGGTGATGGGATTGTGGGTCTTTGGCTCGACCGTTCACCGGGTCTTTGTCACCGGCGTGCCGGAGGCGGAGATCATGGGGGTCGTGGGCGTCATGGCTCTGTTCGCCAATCTCGCCAGCGTTGCCATCCTGGTGCGCTACAAGGACGGAGACGCCAATGTCCGCTCGGTCTGGCTATGCTCGCGAAATGACGCGATAGGGAATGTCGCGGTCATGTTCGCGGCGCTGGGTGTCTGGCAAAGCGCTTCGGGCTGGCCCGATCTGATCGTGGCCGCGATCATGGCGGCTCTGTTCCTGGTTTCGGCCTTTCAGATCACCACCCAGGCCCTGCGTGAACGCCGCGAGGTCGAAACCCAGGCGCGCGAGATGCACACGGCCTGAGCGGCCCCCTTGACGACGGCGGGTTCCGGGCCTTTCCTGTGCAAAGCCAAGCCAGAGGTGTCCCGCATGCGCAATCTCGACCCCGTCAATTACACCTCGCCCGGGATCCATGCCGATGATGTCACGCGGATCTTTGCCGCGAGCTGGCAGCTCCTGGGCCCGGCCGCGCGGCTGCTCGAGCGCGGCGACTATCTCGCCGCTGAAATCGCAGGGCAGAAGGTCTTTGTCGTCCGCACCCGCGAGGGGTTGCGCGCCTATCGCAATGTCTGCCGCCATCGCGGCGCGCGTCTGCTGCCCGAGGGGGCCGGGCGCTGCGCCACGATCCGCTGCCCTTATCACCAATGGGTCTGGGGCGATGACGGCAGTTTGCTGAACGTGCCCTGGTGGGGCGATGACCCGGAGTTCGACAAGGCGGAATGGCGGCTCGATACGGTCGAGTTCGCGATCTGGCGCGGGCTTTTGTTCGTGGCGATCGAGCCCGAGATGTCGCTCGAGGCGCAGCTGGGCGCCCTGATCGGCGAAATCGCCGAGGAGCCGATTGAAACCTATACCTGGATGCATGAGGAGCGTCTGGTCTTTGACGCCAACTGGAAGATCTATACCGACAACTTTGTCGAGGGCTATCACATCCCGGGCATCCATCCCGCCTTTCACCAGGCGATCGAGTTCGAAAGCTTTGAGACCGTGGCGCTGGAGGGCATGGTGCGCATGACCGCGCCGCCAAAAGAGGGCCTGTTCTATCGCGGCAAGTGGCTGTGGATGTGGCCCAACTGGACGCTCTCGCTGTTCGAGGGCGGCATGAACACCTCACGCATCAACCCGCTCGACCATCGCCGGACCGAACTGATCTACAACTTCTACTTCGCGGATACCGCGCCGGAACTGGCCGCCGCACGCGAAAGAACCATCGCCGACAATCTCGCGGTCATCCGCGAGGATTTCGAGGTCTGTGCCGAGACGCAAAAGAACTATGAAAGCGGCGGCTACCGCCCCGGCCCCCTCTCACCCCGGCACGAACAGGGTGTCGCGTATTTTCAGCGACGCTTGCTGGAGGCGCGCGGCGCGTAACGCCGTTTGCCTTGCGGTCATAACCCGTATGGGACCCGCCAGGCATGTTCGCACGCGCAAATGACGTCCGGCCTGTGGGCCGGGATTCTGGCAGTGGGGTGTCAAGAGCAGCAGCTTGCCATCAGGGAGTTCGGCGTTTGCCCGAGGGCGTGGCCGTTCCGCTGGCAGGGTCAGGCTGTCGAGTTTTCGATAGCGCGCCTCTCACCCGTCCTCTATCGGTGGAGGCCGCCCCATCATAAGCGACCCCGGAGTTACCGTTATGCTTTGGATCAACGACGAAACCTCGCGCCTCACCGATCTTTGTGTCTGCCGCGGCACCGCCGTGCCGCCGTGCGAGGGGTTCCACAACGATCATGCGGAGTTCACGAAGTTCCGGATGCTGCCCTGGGATCGCGACAAACTCCTGCGCCAGCAAGAGGCGTTCTACGAGCTGATGACGCGCTATGGCGTAAGGCTCCACTTCGTACCCCATTCCGACGCGCATCCCTGGCAGATGTATACCCGCGACACAGGCTTTGTGATCGGCGACCGGATGTATTTCTGCCGCCGGCGGGAATTGCCCGAACGCGAGGGAGAGATCGACCTGGTGCGCACCTGCCTGCCGGATCTTGACGAAGATGCGATGGTCGAGATCACCAGCGGGCGGATCGAGGGGGGCGACGTCCTCGTCGATGACGGCAAGGCCTATGTCGGCCTGGGCACCCGCACGGCGCCCGAGGCCGCGCGTGAACTCGGAACCCATGTCGAGGTGACGCCGATCTATCTGGGCCCCAATGTGATGCATCTCGACACGCGCATGACGATCCTGCCGGGGCGCCGTGCCCTGCTCTATCCCGGCGCGTTCCAGCCAGACGATCTGGCGATGCTGGGCGACCGCTTTCGCCTGATCGAGGTGACCGAGGCCGAGGCGCTGGCCATGGGGACCAATGTCTTTGTCATCGATCCCGAAACCGTCGTGATGCATACAGGCTTTGACCGGATCGCCAACCTGGTGCGGGAAGATGGGCTCAAGGTCGAGCCCATCGACTATTCCGAACCCAATGCGCTGCTCGGCTCGTTCCGCTGCGCGACCATGCCGCTGGCGCGGGCCTGAGGCATTCGGGCGGGAAACGAACGGCTTACCGCCCCTTCCAGACGGGATCGCGTTTTTCGGCAAAGGCGCGGGCGCCCTCCATCTGGTCCTCCGAGCTGTAGAGCGTGTCGATGGTGCGCAACTGGCGTTTTGTGATGCGGCTCAGCATGTCCTGAAAGCGCATGTCCTCGGCCTCGCGCACCACCTCCTTGATCGCCGCCATCACCAGCGGCGGGCCAGAGGCCAACAGCGCGGCCATCTCGCGCGCCTTGGCCATCAGGTCACCGGCGGGGTGGATCTGGTTCACGATGCCCCAGCGATGCGCCTCGTCGACATCGAACCAGCGCCCGGTCAGCAACAGCTCCATCGCCACGTGATAGGGAATGCGCTTTGGCAGCTTGATCGAGGCGGCATCGGCGACCGTGCCGGATCGGATCTCGGGCAGGGCAAAGCTCGCGTGTTCGGCGGCCAGGATGATATCGGCCGAGATCGCGATCTCCAGCCCGCCGCCGCAACAGATCCCGTTGACCGCCGCGATCACCGGCTTGTTGAGATTGCCGAGCTCCTGCAGCCCGCCAAAACCGCCGATGCCGTAGTTTCCGTCAACCTCGTCGCCATCGGCGGCGGCTTTGAGGTCCCAGCCGGGGCAAAAGAACTTCTCCCCCGCGCCGGTCAGGATGGCGACGCGCAGCTCCGGGTCGTCGCGAAAATCTTGAAACACCTCGCCCATCAGGCGCGAGGTCTTCAGATCGACCGCGTTGGCCTTTGGCCGGTCGAGCGTAACCTCGAGCACATGGCCATCGCGGCGGGTTTTTACAGGATCAGTCATCTCGGCTCCTCAATCAGCACGGCAAATGGATCGTCGCCCGGGTCAGTATTCGGGGTGTATTCGGCCCAGCGGGCCGCATCGGCGGCGGCCTCGGGCCCCAGCAGGCGGGTAATCACGCCCAGGCTCATGTCGATACCGGCCGAGACGCCGGATGAGGTGACAAACTTGCCGTCCTCCACCCAGCGCGCATTCGGCTGCCAATCGACGCCGGGACCGTGTTGGGCCCCCAGGGCAAATGCGCGTTTGTTGGTGGTCGCCTTGCGCCCGTCGAGCAGGCCCGCACGGGCAAGCAGCAAAGAGCCGGTGCAGACACTCGTGACGATTTCCGCCTCTTGCGCAGCGGCCGAAAGCCAGACCAGGATGGCGGGGTTATGCACCTCGCGCCGGGTCCCGCGCCCGCCCGGGACCAGCAGGATATCCGCCGCGGGCCGCTCGGCAATCAGCGCATCGACGGCGCTGCGCGGCCCTTGAGTGCTGGCGATGGGACCGAGCTCTTCGGCGACCATGATCAGGCGGAACTCCTCGCTGAACATCCCGAACATCTCGAGCGGGCCAAACACATCCAGCAGCTCGAATTCCGGGAAGATCAGCGTGGCAATGGTGCGCATCTCAGGCCTCTGTCAGGCGGATCAGGGCATCGGCGGCGACCGCGCGCGTCGGTGTCGCGATCACCGGGTTGATGTCGAGCTCGACGAGTTTTTCAGCCTCGGCGATCACATAATCCTGCAAGGCCATGGCCATGGCGACGATCGCGTTCAGATCGGCGGGCGGTTTGCCACGGAACCCGGTCAGGAGCGGCGCCGTCTTGAGCCGCATCAGCGCCGCGCGCACGTCCTGCGCCGAGGCCGGGATCAAGAGGGTCTCCGCATCGCCGATCAGCTCGGTCAGGATCCCGCCCGCGCCGATGGTGAGCGCAAAGCCATAGGGCGGTTCACGCACCACGCCCAGGATCAGCTCGGCCACTGCGTCGTCGATCATCTCCTCGACCAGATAGCCCTCGGGCGCGGCCATCGAGCGTGCGGTATCGGCAACCTCATCGGCGCCGAGATTAAGGCGGACGGCGCCGTGCTCGGTCTTGTGCGCGATGCCGAGGCCCTTGAGCACCAGGGGCTCGGTCAGGCGGGCCGCCGCCATCGCCGCTTCCTCGGGCGTGCCAGCGCCATGGCCCTCGGGCACGCGAACCCCATGGGCCGAGAGCGAGAGCTTTGCCATGCGTTCGTCCAGGACGTCTCCCGGCTCACCGCCAGGCGCCCAGAGAACCGGCGCAGGCAGTGGTGCCGCCCAACCCTCGGTAATCATCGCGGCGGCTTCTGCCGCCGCCATCGTGGCGTCGATCCCGTGCATCGGCGCGAGGCCGCGCCGGGCGATCTCTTCGGCCCAGTTTTCCGGCATGTTCTCGGGCATGCCCGCGGTGATGGCCACCTTCGCGCCGGTCGCCTCGGCCGCCGTCGCCATCGAGT
Organism: Pseudomonadota bacterium; assembly: GCA_039028555.1. Lineage (GTDB taxonomy): Bacteria > Pseudomonadota > Alphaproteobacteria > Rhodobacterales > Rhodobacteraceae > Thermohalobaculum. The sequence continues at coordinate 7,219 of JBCCHW010000079.1, forward strand.
CGAGCGCGACGGACCATGTGGCGTCGCAACACCGGTCGCCACGGGGGAAATCAAAGATGAACATGGTCAGGTCGTACCGGCATTGCAGAACGGCCGTGAATGTCGCCGTCATCCGCGCCGCGTCACCCCAGATAAAAGTGTGGTAATCCAGTGGGTTGGTGACCGTAACCAGGGGGCTGAGCGTCTCTTGGATGCGATCGCGCTCAGCCTCGGTCATCGGGCGAAAGGTGACGGCGCGCCCGACCGCGGCATCGCCTGCGAGGCTCGCCTCACCGCCCGAGCAACTGACCGAGCAAATCTCGCGCCCCGCGATCGGGCCGAGGATGTGCAAAAGCTTGAGGGTCTCGAGAAACTCCGGGATATCGCCCAGAACCGGAATGCTGAGCCGTTGCAGGAACGCCCGGCTGGCGCTGTCGGATCCTGCAAGCGACGCGGTGTGCGATAGGGTTGCCCGCTGTGATTCCTCGGAGCGTCCGGCCTTGAGCGCGACAACGGGCTTGCCGAGTGCGCGCGCCTTGGCCGCCATTGCCTCGAACGCGCGGACATCCTTGACCCCTTCGATATAGAGCCCCACCGCCGTCACCCGCGGATCGTCCAGGCAGGCCATCGCCATATCCGCCAGCGTGGTCTGTGCCTGATTGCCCGCCGCCATCACATATGCAATCGGCAGGCCGCGCGCCGCCATGGTGAAATTGATCAGGATGTTCGATGATTGGGTCAACAGCGCGACACCTGACTCGCGCACGACGCCGCCATGCTGATCGGGCCAGAGGAGCGCGCCGTCGAGATAGTTGATCACACCATAGCAATTGGGCCCCAGCACCGGCATGTCGCCCGCCGCCGCCACCAGCGCCTCCTGCAGGGCGGCCCCGGCCTCGCGGCCGTCTTCCGCCTCGGCAAAGCCGCTGGCAAAGCAAACCGCCCCTCCCGCGCCACGGGTGGCGAGGGCGCGCACGACCTCGATTGTCAGATGCCGGTTGACACCGATAAAGCTGGCATCCGGCGCGCCCGGCAGGTCCTCGATCGATCGAAAACAGGCGATCCCGTGCATGTCCTTACGCGTCGGGTGCACGGGCCAGATCTCGCCGTCAAAACCCATCTTCTTGCATTGGGCGACCACCTCCAGCCCCCAGCCGCCGCCGATCACGGCGATGGAACGCGGGCGGAACAGGCGGGAAAGGTCACGGGTCATACAGCTTGTCTCCAGCTTTCATTTGGCTCACGATTTCGGGCCCGATGCGCAGAGGAGCGAGCCCCATGACCCATCCCGGCCCGAAACGCGATCTGATCGGTTATGGCGCGACGCCGCCCCGGGCCCCCTGGCCGAACGGGGCGCGGATCGCGGTGAACTTTTGCATCAACTACGAAGAGGGGGGAGAGCGCAGCATCCTCAACGGCGATGACGGCGCCGAGGCACGCGTCTCCGACCTGATTGTCGAGCGGCGCATCGGCGCCCGCGATCTCAACATGGAGAGCTGTTACAACTTCGGCTCGCGGGTCGGCTATTGGCGGCTGTTGCGGGCCTTTACCCAGCGCGGGCTGATGGCGACGATCAATCTGGTCGGCCATGCGGGCGATCTGGTGCCCGACCCGCTTGCCGCGATGATCGCGGCCGGATTCGATATCCAGCTCCACGGCTGGCGCTGGATCGACTACGCCACGCTGGGCGAGGATGAGGAACGCGCGCATATCCGGAAAGGGATCGATCAGGTGGTGCGGCTGACCGGGCGGGCACCGCTTGGCAATTACGCGGGCCTTCCCAGCCTCAACACACGGCGCCTGTCGGCCGAGATGGGGTTCCTTTATGATTCCGATGCCTATGACGACGAGCGCCCCTATTGGTCGACCGACTTCGCGCGCCCGATCCTTGTGATGCCCTATTCGCTCGAGACCAATGACAGCCGGTTTGCGCGCGGCGAGGGGTACGAGACCGCCGACCAGTTCGTCACCTTCATCAGGGACACGTTCGACACGCTTTATGCCGAGGGCGACACGATGCTGACCATCGGCCTGCATGCCCGGCTGATCGGCCGACCGGGGCGGATCAAGGCGCTCCACCAGATCTTTGACCATATCACCGCGCATCCGGATGTCTGGATCGCCCGGCGAGGCGACATTGCGCAGGCCTGGGCCGCGGCGTATCCGCCAGGCTAGAGTCATGAGGAGGCGCCCGGTGTCGCCGGGTCGATCAACTCATGCACCCGTTCCGGCGGGCGGCAGAGGCGGGTGCCCCGGGCGGTGCGCACAAACGGGCGCTCCACCAGTTCGGGATGGGCGATCATGGCCGTGAGAAGGGCGTCATCGCCGGCGCCCGGGTCGAGCAGGCCCAGATCGCCCGCCAGCGCGCCGCGGGTTCTGAGCGCCTCACGCGCCGAGACCCCCGCCGCGCTGAACAGGCTTTCGAGCAGCTCCCGCGTCCAGCCCACCTTGAGATAGGCGACGATCTCGGGCTCGATGCCGCTGGCGCGGATCAGCGCCAGCGTCTCGCGCGATTTGCTGCACGCCGGGTTGTGGTAGATGACAACGCTCATCGGCTGCTCCGTCAGGCCCCCAGCGGGCGCAGCAGGTCGCGGCTGATGATGTGGCGCTGGATCTCCGATGTCCCGTCCCAGATCCGCTCGACCCGGGCGTCGCGCCAGAAACGGGCCAGCGGCAGGTCGTCCATCAGGCCCATCCCGCCATGGATCTGGATCGCCGCATCGGTGACCCGGGCCAGCATCTCGGACGCATAGACCTTGGCGGAGGCGATCTCGCGATTGGCCGGAAGCCCCTGATCAAGCCGCCACGCGGCCGAAAGCGTCAGCCAGTCGGCGGCGTCGATCTCGGTGATCATGTCGGCCAGCTGAAAGCTGACCCCCTGGAACTTGCCGATCTGCTGGCCGAACTGTTTGCGCTCGGCAGCATAGTTCAGCGCGTAGTCAAAGGCGCGCCGTGCCCGGCCCACGCTCATGGTCGCAACCGTGATGCGGGTCGCATAGAGCCACTCGTTCATCACGGCAAAACCGCCATCGACCTGACCCAGCACCTGGGCATCCGGCAGGCGGCAATCGTCAAACTCGAGCACCATGTTCTTGTAGCCCCGGTGGCTGACCGAGTTATAGCCGTGCCGGATGGTGAAACCGGGCGTGCCCCGGTCGACCAGAAAAGCCGTGATGCGTTTTTTCGGCCCCTTGGGCGTGTCGTCCTCGCCGGTTGCGATAAAGACGATGATGAAATCGGCATGATCGGCGCCGGAGATGAAATGTTTCGTTCCGTTCACCACCCAGTCGCCGCCATCGCGGACGGCGGCGCATTTCATCCCGCGCACATCCGAGCCTGCATCGGGTTCGGTCATGGCCAGGGCATCCATCCGCTCACCCTTGACGGTGGGCAGCAGATACCGCTCGACCTGTTCGCCTTCGCAGGCCATCAGGATGTTCTGCGGGCGGCCGAAAAAGTGGTTCAGCGCCATCGAGCCGCGGCCAAGCTCGCGCTCGACCAGGGCAAACTCCAGATGGCCGAGCCCGGCGCCGCCCACGCTTTCGGGGAAGTTGCAGGCGTAAAAGCCCAGCTCGATCGTCTTGGCCTTGATGGCCTCGGCGACGTCGGCGGGCACTTCGCCGGTGCGCTCGACCTCGTCCTCATGGGGATAGATCTCGTTTTCGACAAAGGAGCGGACCGTCGAGACGATCATCTCCTGCTCTTCTGTTAGGCCAAAATTCATCGACTCAGTCTCCGCGCTAGGTCAGTGGATTGGATCAGTGTTCCGCGCATTCGGCACCGTTGTCCGCGAGGCAACCGGCCCTGCCTGACCGTTGCCATCCTTACGCCACAAGTCTGCGGTGTAGTTGAGAGGGGTAGAGCAAAGGTGGGATGCGCATGAAAAAAGCATGTATCATTCTGGCGACCGGTCTGGCGGCGGCCTGCAATTCGACGCCGGAACCCGGCGTCTCGACCAGTGTGGTGGCGCCGGTCAGCTATGACACCGCCATGCATGACGGGATGAGCTGTGCCCAGCTCGCCGAAGAGCGTCTGTGGGTTGCGTCGGTCCTCTACAAAGATGACACGGCGCGCGCTGTGGGCGGGGGCGCCGCGGCGACGGTTCTTGAATACGAAGAGGCCGCGCTGGACCTCAGCGATCAGGACGTCGCGCAGATCAAGGGCTATTTGATGACCATCGACACCTCTATGCTGCGCAAGGGCTGCAAGCTGAGCTGAGCCAAGGCTCTGCCCACCAAAAACGGCCCGCGATGAAACGTGCTGTGGCACCTGTGTCGTCCTGGCGTGATCTGGAAATCATCTTCGAGAGGGGGCTGGCCCGCCTGGGCCAACCCGGTTTTCAAAAGGGCGCACGGACTTGCCGCGCAGGGTGTCTGTTCAGCGCTCCTCGGTCTGCAACGCCTTGTAGACGCAGTAACACATGGTCAGCACGACGAGCGTGAAGGGGATCCCGGTCGAGACCGCCGCCCCCTGAAGGGCCGACAAGCCGCCGCCCAGCAGCAGCGCGATGGCCACCAGCCCCTCGAGCGTGCACCAGAACACCCGCTGCACGACCGGCGCGTCCATCTTGCCACCCGCCGTGATCGTATCGATGACCAGCGAGCCGGAATCCGACGAGGTCACAAAGAAGATCACGATCAGGATCAGCGCCAGCGGGGCGACCACTTCGTAAAGGGGCAGTTCTTTCAGGAAGCCGAACAGCGCGCCCTCGGGCTTGTAGGCGTCGATGACCGTTGCCTTCACCCCTTCGGCGCCGCCCGCGTTCAGCATGTCGATCGCGGCACCGCCAAAGGTCGACATCCAGAGCGCACAGACCAGCGTCGGTGCGATCAGCGCACACAGCACAAACTCGCGCACCGTGCGGCCCTTGGAGATCCGGGCGATGAACATGCCGACAAAGGGCGACCAGGCAATCCACCAGGCCCAGTAAAAGGTAGTCCAGCCGTGGAAAAAGCTCGTGTCCTCGCGCCCGAACGGGTTCGAAAGCGCGGGCAACAGGGTTACATACTGAACCAGCACATTGAAGTACCGGATGATCGCATCCACTGCCCCGGTCATGAGGATCACAAAGAAGAACAGCCCGACGGCCATCATCATGTTGATCTCGCTCAGACGCTTGACGCCCTTGTCCATGCCCATCAGCACCGATCCCAACGCGATCAGGGTGATTGCGATGATCAGGATGACCGTGACGGTCGCCGTCGGCTCGATTCCAAAGACCTCGTAAAGCCCCGCGGCCACCTGTTGTGCGCCCAGGCCCAGCGAGGTCGTCAGACCGAACAGGGTCGCAAACACCGCCAGCGTGTCGATTGCATGACCCCACCAGCCCCAGATCCGCTCACCCAGGATCGGGTAAAAGGCCGAGCGCAGGGTCAGGGGAAGGCCCTTGTTATAGCAAAAGATCGCCAAAGTCAGACCGACCAGCGCATAGACCGCCCAGCCCTCCAGGCCCCAGTGGTGGATGGTGCCCACAATGCCGATATACTCGTTGCCCGGGATCGAGGTGTCGATGTTCAGCGGCCGCGCGTTCCCCCCTTCCGAGAAGTTATAGTAGGTCGGCTCAAGCACGCCAAAGAACAAGAGACCAATCCCGATGCCGGCGGCGAACATCATCGCCACCCAGCCGGCATAGGAGTAATCGGGCTTGGCGTCCTTGCCGCCAATCCTGACCGAGCCGACGGGCAACACGATCAGCACCAGGCAGAACAGCGTGATGAAGTTGACCGAGAGCACCAGGAACCAGTCAAAGTTGCTGGTCAGCCAGGGCCGCAACCAGCCAAAGAACTCGGCCGATGCCTCCTGATTTGCCAGCGAGAGCAGCACAAAGGCGATGATCACGAGGCTGGAGATCAGGAAAACGGGATTGTGAATATCGAGCCCGAAAGGCCGGATGTTGTCGCTGCCCATCACATAGTCGGTCGACATTTCGGGCTTTCTTTCGGGCGAGTTATCCGAAGAACTCATGACGCAGAACCTCCGGACATACCGGGTATCTGACCCCCCCAGTTCCTAAACCAAGGCATATGCTTCCTCCCCGATCCTTTTGCGGATCGTTTCTTTTCTTGCCGGAAAAGCCCGAAACTGGGGCGAAGAAACGCCTCCGCCGCCGGCCGTCGGCGGGGCGGGAGGGGGCACCTCGGGGATCGAGGCAATCCCCATCAAATCCAGCTTTTCGTCAAAATGTCGCATGCGTCCAGCAGTTTTGTTCCGTTTTAATAAATTTTTACGGCCTCAGGCGCCGGATTATACGTATGTCCGTCAACGGAGATCACCTGCCCCGAAACGAACCGTCCGCCTGCCGAGGCCAGGAAGACCGCCATGTTCGCGATGTCCGCACCGGTCACCCAGGTCTTCATCGATGTGCCGGAGCTGTAAGCGCGATAGAGCTCGTCACGGGTCAGGCCGCGTGCTGCCGCCTCGCGCGCCATGACGCCTTCCATCCGCTCGCCTTCGACCGCCCCGGGGGCGAGGGCGTTCACACGGATGCCATGGGGACCGAGTTCCATGGCGAGGGTTTTCATGAAACCGATCATGCCCCACTTTGCCGCGGCATAGGGGCTGCGGTGGGGATAGCCGTTCAGTCCCGCCGTCGAGGTGGTGATCAGAACAACCCCGGCCTGCTGGCGCTTCATGATGGGGGCCGCGTACTTGCTGGGGAGAAACGCGCCGTCGAGATTGACCGAAAGGCAACGGCGCCAATCGTCGAGCGCCACATCCTCGACCAGCGCGGTGGGCCCGGCGGTCCCTGCATTGGCGCCGAGCACATCCAGCCCGCCCCACGCCGTCTCGATCTTGTCGAACAGCGCCGCGATGGCCGCCTCGTCGGTCACGTCGGCGACGGTACGGCCCCAGTCCGCCGGGCAGTCGCCGACCGCGCGGGCGTCGACATCGGTGATCCAGACGCGCGCGCCCTCGGCGGCAAAGGCCTCGGCCATTGCGCGCCCGATGCCGCTGGCGCCTGCGGTGATCAGCACACGGGTTTCGCTCGAGATTTCCATCTTATGACCGCCGCCCCGTCATCACGCCTTTTGCCCGATCGCCCGGCCCGCGCCGTCAGGCGGCGGCAGTTGCGCATGGAGGTCTGCGATCTCGCCCAGCCTGGCCGCCACCGCGTCGCCGGGCAGGCAGGTCGCCCGGGTCTCGAGGCTGACATGGAGCAGCATATGCTCACCCGTCGCCAGCAGGCGCCCGTCCTGGTGGAACAGCCGGTGGAAGAGGTGCATCTTCTTGCCCGCCCCGCCCAGCACCTGAGTGGTCGCATAGATCGGTTCGAGCGCGGCGACCTCGTCGAGATGGCGGATATGGGTCTCGACCGTGAAATAGCTGAGCCCGCCCGCGATGTAATCCGCATCCGCGCCGATCACCCGCATGAAGGCATCCGTCGCATCGGCAAAGCATTGCAGATAGCGGGCCTCGTTCATGTGGTTGTTGTAGTCGGTCCAGTCCGGCGGCACCTGACGGTTCAGCGTGCGGATCGGCTGGCTGAGATCGGTCACCGCCGGGGCGGCGCCCGAGGCGGATGATCCCTCCCAGCCGGTCCGGACCATGTCGCGCCGCGTGCCGCCCGACTGGACCGACTATAACAACCACATGAACGAGGCGCGGTATCTGCAGGTGTTTTGCGACAGCACAGACGCGTTTCTCAACATGATTGGCGTCGACCCTGACTATGTGGCTGGCGGGCACAGCTATTACACGGTTGAGA
>JBCCHW010000080.1:0-14750 GCA_039028555.1 Pseudomonadota bacterium
CCAGCCGATACACGGGTTTCGACGAGGGCCGGGAGAAGGACGAGTTCTTTGAGAACGGCATCCGCTCAGAGACACATGAAGTCGATGGCGACGCTTTCGGCGGATCAGGTCCGAACGCCTTGCCGTTCGTGATCAAATCGACCTACTACGATCAGGACGGTGTGATCACCAGCCGAAGCACATCCTTTGACGAGGGCTGGGAGAAAGAAGAGTTCTTTCAGAACGGCATCCGCTCAGAGACACATGAAGTCGATGGCGACGCATATCCAAACTTGGACCCATTCGCGTCAAACGATGACGCCCTGCCATTCAAAACCAGATCGACTTACTACGATTCGACCGGAACGATCACAGGCCGGGCGACCGATTACGACGAGGGCTGGGGCAAATACGAGGACTTCGAAAACGGAATCCGCTCGGAGACGACCGAACTCGACGGCAATGCGTTCAGCGCCGGGCCCAACGCCAAGCCCTGGGACATCAGAAAAACCAGCTACGATGCGACCGGGGTCATCGTCGAACGGGTGACCAGCTTCGACGACGGGACGGCAAAAGACGAGCATTTTCAAGATGGTGTCCGTTCCGAGACCTGGGAGATCGATGGCGACGCGTATCCCGACTCTCGCCCCAGCGCGATGCCATGGGAGTTGCGGCTGACCAACTACGATGAGGACGGTACGATCACGTCACGCCGGACCGATTATGATGACGGCCGCAAAAGCGCCGAGAGCTTTGAGAACGGCAAGATTGTCAGCGTTGTGACACTCGACGACTCGCAACCGGAGGTGCCCAACTTGAACCCACCACCGGATTTTATCGAAACCGGTTTGGGTTATAGCTGGGCGCTAAAGGCAACCTATTTCGACGACTCGCGGCAGGTGACGCACCGGTATACCGCTTTCGACGATCAGGATGCCGATCTGATCCTGTTCGAAGACGGCCAGAAAACCGAACGCCAGATGATCGACTATGACAATGACGAGCTGTGGTACGCCCTGCGCATCGTCTATGACGGCGCGGGCAAGATCGTCGAGCGCATCGAGTATGCTGACGAAGGCGAACTCCCGGACGATTTCGTCCTGGGCGTCGATCCGCGGTTCAGCCCCGATGACACGATCGAGCTAGCGGATCTGGACTATCCCTTCGACTTTGGCGATCCGCCGACACTGAACCCGTAACGCGGCGTTCAATCCTCCCATGCGGGTGGGCGTTTTTCGAGGAAGGCGGCAACGCCTTCTTCGGTGTCGCGGTGGAGCATGTTCTCGGTGATGATCCGCCCGGTATGGGCATAGGCCGCGTCCAGCGTCATCTCGGCCTGTTCGTAGAACCCCCGTTTGCCGACCCGCACCGCATAGCCGAGTTTCGAGGCGACCTGTGCTGCCAGGGCACGGGTCTCGGCAGCCAGGGCGTCTTCCGCCACCACGCGGTTGATCAGGCCGATCTCACGCGCACGGGCAGCCTCGATCATGTCGCCGGTGGTCAGCATCTCGAAGGCCTGCTTCATCGGCACATTCCGGCTGAGCGCGACCATGGGCGTCGAGCAGAAGAGGCCGATATTCACCCCGTTGACGCCAAAGCGCGTGGTCTCGGCGGCCACGGCCATGTCGCAGGTGGCGACCAGCTGGCATCCCGCCGCCGTGGCGATGCCGTGCACCTCGGCGATCACCGGCTGGGGCAGATGGCGGATCGAGGTCATCATCCGGGCGCATTGGGCGAAAAGCGCCGTAAACGCCGCCCGCCCGCCATCGGGTGACTGGCGCGCGGCGGTCATCTGTTTGAGGTCGTGCCCGGCGCAAAAGGCGCGCCCTGCCCCGCGGATCACCACCGCCTTGACGTTCTGATCGGTGGCGAGCCGGTCGAATTCGTCCTGCAGCGCGGTCAGCATCTCGGCCGAGAGCGCGTTGAGCGCGCCCGGACGGTTCAGCGTGAGGGTCGCAATCCGGTCCGCATCCTCGCGGACCAGGATCGTGTCGGTGGGTGCTTCGAGCGGTGCCATGCCATCCTCCCCGGCGTCGTCTCAGTGCCGGTTATATCGGCTTGGCCGGGGCATGTCATGTCAGGCGGCCATAAGCGAGTGCGATTTCGCCCGCGCCCGGTCGGCCCGGCCCCGATCGCCCAGCCCCCGGAAGGCCCGCGCGACATAGGCCCAGTTCTGCGCGCTGGTCGGCTTGAGCGCACAGCGCTCGTTGGCGAGCGCGAGTGCCAGGTCGAACCGCCGCGCCCTGAGGGCGGCCTCGAGCAGGGTCCACCCGATGATGTCGCGCTGGGCGAAACTGCCGCCCAGCCGGTGGGTCATGTAGCGCACCGGCAGCAACCGGTCGACGCAGGCGCTGTAATTCTCGAGATGGAAGTCGCGAATGGCCAGGCAGAACGGCAGCCCGATCTCGCGGCTCATCGCGGCATTGGCGTCGCGCGCGCGCTCGCAATAGCGCTCGTTGGCGGAGAGGAGCGTCCTCTGCTCGTCAACCCGCCCGGCCGAGACAAAGGCCATCATCGCGTGCACATCGTTGAAGGCATACAGCGTGTCGGTCGCCGAGGGCGCCCATTTCTCGGCCAGACGCGCCCAGCGGTTGCCCAGATCGACATCCAGCATCTTGAGCCGCCACAGAAGGGCCGAGGCGTCGAGCTCCTCGTATTTCTCGCCCGAGATGTCTTCGGAAACCAGATGGGTGTCATGGATCTCCAGGACGCCCTCGATATCGCCGATATCGGTATGGAACAGGCTCGTATGCCACCACAGATGATTGGCGAAGTTCGAGCTGCCCCAATGCTTGAGCCCGTCGCGCATGAAACGCATGCCGCCGTGCTGGCGCCCCTTCATCTCCATCACATGGCCGACCGCGTGCACCGCGTAAGGATTATCCGGGCGCAGGGCCAGGGCCTCGCGCCCCATCTCCTCGGCCCGGTGATAGTCGCCGTTCTCCTCGAGCCCGAAGGCATAGAACCCGAGCACGAATTCATAGCCCGGCACGGTTTCATCCCACAGGGCAAAGACCCGCCCCACCGTGTCGCGCTGCCCCGCCACATCGCCCAGCAGGACATGGCTGAGATGGGCCAGCTGCAACGCCATCAGGTCGCGGGGATAGCGGGTCAGCACCTCCTCCCACACCTGCACGGCGCCATAGAAATCACCGTTGACCCATTTCTTGATCGCCGCCAGATGGCCCAGCTCGCGGTTGTTGGCTCGATAGGCAAGGGCGGCGGCGTTCTCGAACGAGCGCACCATCTCGCCATAGATCCTCGTCTCCATCGCCTGGGTCAGCCAGGCCGCGCGGAAGAGATGGGCCATGATAAAGCCGGGATGCTCGGCCAGCACCGCGTCGATCTCGGCAATCGCATCGCCGCGAAAGGCCAGCGAGCAGAGATGGGCGCGCTCGAACCCCTCGATCGCCGCCGTATCACCGTAGGATATCGGCACCCCCCGGCAATCGACGCCACCGCGCATGGTCGGGCCTCTGGAAAGGTCGCTCGGCATAGAAACACCCCTTGATCGAAGATGCGTGAAGTTCAGGTTGTGATTTACTGAATATACGCACGGCAGGGACGGTTCCGGTTTCACGTCTAGGTGTGTGAAATGGGCGTGAGATCAACTCTTCGTCATGTCCCCGCGGCCAGAGGGGCGCCCGCGTCCCGCGATCAGAGCGCCCCGCAATCCCGCGTGATCAGATCCTTGTAGAGCGAACGGATCCGCGTAAAGACCGGTCCCGGCTCTGCCGCACCGATTCGGCGCCCGTCGATCTCGAAAACCGGGGTCTGCGCGCCAAAGGTGCCGGTCAGAAAGGCCTCGTCCGCCCCATAGGCTTCGAGCAGTGAGTAGTTTTTCTCGCGAAGGGGAATGCCGTTTTCGCGGCACAGGCTGATCACATGGCCGCGCGTTATGCCGTTCATGCAGTAGTCGCCGGTCGACGTCCAAACCTCGCCCCCGCGCACGATAAAGAAGTTGCAGGCATTGGTGGTGTTCACCCAGCCGTCAGGGTCGAGCATCAGCGCCTCGTCCGCCCCGGCTTTCAGCGCATGTACCAGCGCCAAGATGCAGTTCAGCTTTGAATGCGAGTTCAGTTTCGGGTCCTGGGTCAGCGGCAGGCCGCGATGCTGGGGCACGGTGTGGAGCCGAAGCCCGCGGCGGATCGTGTCTTCGGAGGCCCTGGAATGCTCGGCAATGATCACGATGGTCGAGCCAAAGATCGACAGGCGCGGGTCCTGGAACGGTTTCTTCTTGCGCCCGCGCGTGACCATCAGGCGGACATGGGCATCCTCGACCATCCCGTTCGCCTCGAGCGTCCGGTAGAGCGCGGCGGTCAGCTCTTCGCGTGTCAGGCCGATATCAAGATCAATGCAGAAAGCCGCCTCGAACAGCCGGTCGAGATGCGCCTCCAGAAACGCCAGGCGGCCATTGTGGATGCGCAACCCCTCCCAGACGCCGTCGCCCAGCATGAAGCCTGAGTCATAGACCGAAACCTTGGCCTCGTCCCGGGGCAACAGCTCGCCATCCACATAGATCAGGATCGCCTCGTTGCGGCTGTCCTCATCGGCGTCATGGGCGGAGTGGCTGGCGGTGTCGGTCATCTGGTCGGAGTCCTGTGATGGCAAGGCGGAAACGCCCGGCGAGCATGCCCGTGTTTTGCCGCGATCTTCAACGGAAACGTGAAACGGCGTTCATTTGCAGCGATCCCGATTATGCCTAACTCTGTGACACACGCACGGGGAGGGACGCCGAATGCTGCGATTTTTCGTCTTCACCGCGGTTCTCTTTGCCGCGACTCTGCCCGCACGGGCCGGGATCGAGCGGTTGTTCGCGCCGGGGGCAAACCTTGAAAACGAGATCTGGCTCGAGCATCGCCCCGGCTCGACCGTCAGGGTCGATCACACGCCGTGGGACCAGGTACTGGCGGCGCATGTCGAAACCGGCAGCGACGGGATCAACCGGTTTGACTATGCCGCTGTGTCGCCGTCCGAGCGCGCGGCCCTTGGCGCCTATCTCACCGCGCTGCAAGGGGTTGATCCCACGACCCTCGACCGGGATGAGCAGCTCGCGTTCTGGATCAACCTCTACAATGCGCAGACTGTTGCGACGATTCTGGCGCATTACCCCGTCGGCTCGATCCGAGAGATCGGCTCTGGCCTGTTCTCGAGCGGCCCATGGGACGCGCAGGCGGTGACGGTGCTGGGGCGCGAACTCAGCCTGAACGATATCGAACATGGCATCGTGCGCCCCGTCTACCGGGAGCCCCGCATCCACTACGCCTTGAACTGCGCCGCGCTGGGATGCCCCAATCTTGGCGCCCGGGCCTATCGCGGCGCCAGCCTCGAGATTGCGCTGACCACCGCAGAGGCGGCCTATGTCAACAATCCGCGCGGGGTGCGGCTGGACGGCGGGCGCCTGGTTCTGTCGTCGATCAACAACTGGTTCCGCGAGGATTTCGGCGCCAGCGAGGCGGATGTCCTCGACCGGCTGAGAACGGTGGCGAGCGGCCCCGCGGCGGCGGCGTTAAAGGGGCGGACCGAGGTTGACGCCTATGCCTATGACTGGCGGCTGAACGCGCCCTAGACCGGCCCACAAAACCCTCACGCACCGCCCCGATCTGCGATAAGACGGGGCGCGCGACTTGCATGAGGGCGGCCATGCCGAAACCCGTCGACATCGTGGTGGTCAGCTATAACAGCGCGGGCGTGCTGGGCCCGACGCTGGCCGGGTTGTGCGCTCTGGGCGCGGCGTCTGTCACCGTGGTCGACAATCACAGCAGCGACGACAGCGCCGCGATTGCCCGCGATGCCGGGGCCGACGTGATCGAGAACGCCCGGAACCTGGGCTTTGGCACCGCCTGCAACACCGGGGCGGCAGAGGGCACCGCCGGCCTGATCCTGTTCGTGAACCCGGATGCCGAGGTGACGCCGCCTGCCCTCGAGGCCCTGTTGGACGCGGCAGAGCGGCACCCGGATGCGGCAGGTTTCAACCCGCAGATCCTGAACCAGGATGGCTCGCCTTATCTGCGCGGGCCGGGTCTGGGCGGACGCCACCTGCCTGCGCCCGAGGCGTTTGCCGATGGCGAGATCGACACCCTGTCTGGCGCGGTACTCTTGTGCCGCCGCGCGGCGTTCGAGCAGATCGGGGGCTTTGATCCGCAGATCTTTCTGTTCTTCGAGGATGACGACCTTGCGATGCGCCTGCGTGCCGAGGGGTGGGCGCTGCGCCAGGCGGGCGCGGCCCATGTGCCCCATGCGATCGGCACCGGGTCGGCGCCTGCGCTCCGGACCCTGTTGTTCAAGGAACGCTGCTTTGCCCGGGCGCGGCGCTATCTGGCGGCAAAACACGGGATCGCCTTTGACCGCCGGCGAGAGGCCTTGCGCGCGCTCCGGCGGCTGATCCTTGCCTGCCTGACGCTGGACCGCACGCGGGTGCTGCGCAATCTGGGGCGCCTGCAGGGGTATCTCGGGTCGTCGTGACGCCGTTCAGAGAAACGCGTCATAGGCCGCATCCAGCTGTGCGGCAGTCACCAAAGGTGTGAAACGCTCTTCAAAGCGGCGACGCCCGGCGGCGGCGAGCCGCTGACGCCCGGCCGCGTCGCTCAACAGGGTTCGCAGATGCCCCGCGATCTCATCCGCATCGCCTGTCCGCAGGATACAGGCCGCGTCGCCGATCACTTCGGCAAGACCGCCCACCGGAGAGCTGATCAGCGCCGCCTCCCCGGCAAAGGCTTCGATCGCCACCCGGCCAAACGCCTCTTTACGCGAATTGACCACCGCAATCGATGCCCGGCGGGTCGCGGCGACGATCTCGCGAAAGGGGACCGGCCCCACCCAGTCGGCCTGTGGCGTGGCGTCAATCAATGCCGTGAACGGGGCGTCGATGCCCGATCCTTCGTCCATGGCGCCGATGAACCGCGCGCGCCAGTCGGGAAAGTCGGGGAGGACCCGCTGAAACGCCTCGGCGATGTCGAGCTGCCCCTTGCGCGGCTCCACCCGGCCGACCGCAACGATCTCGGCAGCCTTTTCGGGGCCGGGGGGCCACTCCTCCGGGACCAGGCAGTTATGCGCCACAAAGGTCTGTGCGGTCGCTGCGGGAAAGGCGCTGGCAAACCCCGCCCGGCAGGCCTCGCTCACAAAGACAATGCCCGCCAGCCGGTTGAGCTGGCGATACCGGCGCAGACGACGAAACCAGGTGACCGGGTCGATGAAGTTATGCTTGTGGAGCAGAACCGGCACGCGCGCAAACGCGCGCGCAAGCGCTGCCGCCGAGGGCAGATGCTGATGCACGACGATCAGACGCGGATCGAGATCCCGCAGCGTCCCGGAAATCGCGCGCAGCCGCATCCGGGTCGAGCCGCCCGCATAGGGGCGGATCTCGACCCCCTCGAAATACGTCTCGCATTGCTGGCAGATCACGACCGTGCGGTCGCGATATCGGCTGTGCGCCACGGCGTCATGAACCACCAGATCGATCGACGACGCGCGGGCCGGACCGAAATGCATGTTTCTGGGCAGGACGAGCGCGATGGTCACCGGGGCGCCAGCCTCAGCCTTTCGCCCGCAGCTTCGCGGTGGCGACCTGCATGGCGACGATCAGGGCATCGCGTTCGGCGGCGAGCGCCTCCTGCCCCCGGCCCGCGGCCTCCTCCTCGATGCCGGCGACGAGCTTGTCGACCATGCCCGCATCGAGACGCGGCGTGTCCATGTCGTCCCACCAGCGGTGGAAGCTGTCGGCGAAATGGTCGCAATAGCTGCGCATCCCGCCCGGCCCGGCGGCGAGGTGCCAGATCAGGTTCGGCCCCATCGCCGCCCAGCGCAGGCCGGGCCCGGCCCAGATCCCCTTGTCGATATCCTCGACCGTTGCGACATCGTCGCGGATCAGGCACAACGCCTCGCGCCAGAGCGCCGCCTGAAGGCGGTTCACCACATGGCCGGGCACCTCCTTGCGCACGCGGATCGTGGTCTTGCCGAACCCCTCATAGATTGCCTCGGCCCGCTCGACGACGCCATCGGCGGTTTTCTCGTTCCCCATCACCTCGACCAGAGGGATCAGATGAGGGGGATTAAACGGATGGCCCAGCACGAAATGCGAGGGGTTTTGCCACCCCGCCTGCATCTCGCTCAGCGTCAGGCCCGAGGCCGAGGTGGCCACGATCGCGCCCGCCATCAGGGCAGGCTCGATCCGGGCAAAGGTGTCGTGCTTGATCGCGATGCGCTCCGGCACGCTCTCCTGGATGAACGCCGCCCCCTCGACCGCCGTGGCCGGATCGTCGTGAAAGCTGACCGCATCGGGATCGCCGCCCTTGACCAGGCCCAGCTGGTCGAGCACCGGCCAGGCGTTGGCCACATAATCGCGCACCAGTTTCTCGGCATCGGGCGCGGGGTCGTAGACGGCGACACGGGCCCCATGGGCCAGGAACAGGGCTGTCCAGCTTGCACCGATCACACCGGCACCGATGGCTGCGGCGGTCTTGATATCGCTCATGGCTCAGAACCCCACCTGATCGCCGCCCTTGAGGCCCAGGCGCGCGCGCGCCTCGGCCGGGGTCGCGACCGCGAGGCCGAGATTTTCCACGATTGAGCGGATGCGCGAGACCTGTTGCGCATTCGAGGTCGCGAGCTCTCCCTTGCCGATATAGAGGCTGTCTTCGAGCCCGACCCGCAGATTGCCGCCCAGCATCGCCGCCTGGGTGGCAAAGGGCATCTGGTTCTTGCCCGCCGCCAGGACGGACCATTCGTAATCCCCGCCAAACAGGCGCTCTGCCGTGCGGTGGAGATGGAACATATGGTCAAGCTCGGCCCCCATACCGCCCAGTATGCCGAACACCATCTGGATGAAGAACGGCGGCTTAACCATTCCCTTGTCGACAAAATGTGCGAGATTGTAGAGATGGCCCAGGTCATAGCATTCGAACTCGAACTTGGTCGAATGCGCCTCGCCCAGATTCTTCAGCGCGTATTCGATGGTCGCAAACGTGTTGGGAAAGATGAAATCCTTGGTCATGCCCAGGAATTCCGGCTCCCAGGGCTGGTCCCATGTGTAGAACTTCTCGAGCAGCGGAAAGATCGCGAAGTTCATCGAGCCCATGTTGAGCGAGGCCATCTCGGGCGACGCACCCGAGGCCGCCGCGAGACGCTGATCCATGCTCATGCCCAGGCCGGCTCCGGTCGAGACATTGACCACCGCGTCGGTGGATTGCTTGATCACCGGCAGAAACTGCATGAAGGTCTCGGGCCGGTGATCGGGCTTGCCGTAAAGCGGGCCGGGTTCGGGATGGCGCGCGTGGAGGTGGATGATCGAGGCCCCGGCCTCGGCCGCGTCGATGCTGGCGGTCGCGATCTCGGCGGGCGTCACCGGCAGATGCGGCGACATGGTGGGCGTATGGATACCGCCCGTCACCGCACATGTAATGATCACAGAATTCGCCATCGGCACCTCCCCGGCTGTTTTCAATCCCACTTTTCGGGCTCGTTCCGCCCATCGAGGACTGCGACGGGCGGTTGCGCAGATCAAAGACCGACATCGACGCGATGGCAAGGGCCGTCTCGCGATTCCGGTGTGCGATGTCCTTTCAGGTCAAGCCGCAGGCTGATGGGCATGCCCGGTCTGTGCCGATTTCAGCGGGTCAGGCGAATCCGGCGGCGGCCGAGCTGCTTGGACGCGATCAGCGCCCGGTCGGCCCGCACCATCAGCCCCGCGACCTGCTCGCCTGGCCTGCCCATGGAGAAACCGAAACTGACCGAGAGATCGAGGCGTTGTCCGCTGATCAGGACCGTTTCGGCCAGCACGATTTGCTGTAGCCGTTGCAACAACAGGGAAACCTGCTCGTGTGTCATGCCTGTCAAAAGCAACCCGAACTCGTCGCCGCCCAGCCGCCCGAGCAGGTCGGAGTTGCGCAGATTGCGCGAGATACAGCCCACGACCCGGGTCAGCGCGATATCGCCGACGGCATGGCCATAGCGGTCGTTGATCTGCTTGAACCGGTCGAGGTCGAGCATGGCGAAGGCCACGCGCGAAGGGTCGGCACGCCGGCGCTCGGTTGCCTCGGCCGCGAGGCTCATGAAGGAGCGGCGATTCAGGATTCCCGTCAACGGGTCTGTTTCGGCCATGCGATGCAGCTCGGTCTCGCGGCGCTTGCGCTCGGACAGGTCGCGCAAAACCATCGCATAGCCCTGGGTCGCCCCGTCATCGGTGCCGAAACAGGTGATCAGGATACCGCACCAGATCCGGGTTGCGTCGGGACGAACGGCCCAGCACTCCAGTTCCGCCCATCCCTGATCCCTGGCCTTTGAAAAGAGTGCATCGAGGTCGCATGAACACTCGCCAAACTCGGCCACAACCTCGGACAAGCCGCGTCCATCCGGCGGGGCTTCGGCGAACCCGGAAGCGGCGGCGGTGTCGCTCCGGCTCAGGACCGCTCCCGACCGGTCCAGTGTCAGGCGAAGCGCCTGCTGGTCGCAGGCGCGGCGTCGCGCGCCGGTGCCATTCTCGCCGCTGCCATTCTCGCCGGGGCCATTCTCGCTGGTGCCATTCTCGCTGGTGCCCGGCAGCGCGTAAATCAGCTTTTCGACACTGCCAACGCTGCGCGATTGCATCAGCTCTTCCTCATCAAATTCAGGACAACGGTTAACCAATGATTACTCACTGTTCCTAAACAAGACGTAAACACGACCCGTGGCGCCGCTCCGCGCACTAGCCAAACCTTAACTTTTGGCTTCTATCCATCAGGTTCGCACTCACATTCCCGCTAGCCGGCACGGCCCGGGCGGGGTACGTGGTGGTGAGGCAGAAGAGTACCAGGGGCAGATCACGGCGATGGAGATTGAGAAAATTGTAGCATCCATCGCAGAGCACGACCGGCAGGCCATCTGGATCGCCGGTGCAAATCCTGCAAAGGGCGCCGGGCTGCCCGTTTTGTGGTGCAACCCGCGCTTTACCGAGATGACCGGGCACCGCGCATCGGGCGACGGAGCGACCGAGATCGTCCTGTTCGACACCAACGGGCGCAGCGCCTGTCAAGGCCTGGCCACGCGGTTGCGCGGCACCGAGGCGTTCACCAGCCGGCTCTGCTATCGCCATGGCGATGGCGCGACGGTGCCGGCGGAATTGCGGTTCTCGCCCGTGCTGGATGTCGGGGGCGCGGTCACCGCCTGGATCGTCTTTCAGCGCGATCTGAGCCGCGATGCGGTGAGCGACGCGACCGAGGCCGAGCCGGACGCGCCGCCACACGACCTGGAACGTGACCTGGACGCCGCCATCCGCTGGGCCAAAGAGGCGGAGAGCCGGCTCTGCGACATTCTCAACACCCTGGCCGACGGTTTCGTTCTGTATGACTCCGATGACCGCTTGATCATCGCAAATGACGCATTTCGCGATTTCCACGGCCCGGTCCGCGACAAGGTGGCGCCCGGCGTCTCGTTCGAGGAGCTTTTGCGTTACGGCATGGAAGGGGAGATATGGGATTATGAAAGCAAGGATCCCGAATGCTGGGCGCAGCACCAGCTGAACCGGCGCCGCAACGCGGAAACGGCAAACAGCCTGATCCGGTTGAAGGACGGGCGCTGGCTGCAGCGCAACGAACATCGCCTGCCAAATGGCGAGATGGCGGGACTGCGCGTCGATGTGACCAAGCACCAGGAACAGCAAAGGGCATTCAACGAAACCTCCCATCAGCTCGAACTGGCAAATGCCAAGCTTCGCTGCAAGTCGATGTTTGACGAGGTGACGGGAGCCTTGAACCGCCATGGGCTGGAAGACGCAATGGCCAGCATTGCCGCTGATCAGGCGCCCGATCAGCATCTCGCGCTGTTGTATATCGACGTGGACCAGTTCAAACAGATCATCACGACCCTGGGAAATGATGCGAGCGACTATATCCTGCGGGCCGTCACGACATTGCTGCGCCCGCTGCTCGAGCAGAACGATCTGTTGGCCCGGATCGGCGGAGATGCGTTTGTCCTGGTGCTCGATCTGACCGCGGGCGACCGCACGGCAGAAGGCGTCGCACGGCAGGTGGTGCACAAGCTGTCGCGCCCGATCCGGTACGGCGGGCTCCCCTGCCACTTCACCGCCAGCGTCGGGGTGGCGCTGTCGCCCATTGGGTCGTTCGACCCTGCCGCCATGCTCAATAATGCCGAGATTGCGCTGCATCGGGCACAAAACGACGGGTGCGCGCAAATCGAAACCTATAGCCGCAAGATCCAAGAGGCCATGATTTCCCGCAATACCATCGCTGACGAAATCATGAACGGGCTGGAACATGGCGAGTTCGTCCCGCACTTCCAGCCGCAATTCGACGCTGAGACGCTCGAGATTGTCGGGGTCGAGGCGCTGGCGCGATGGAAGCATCCCAGGCGCGGCATCCTCGCGCCGACCCACTTCCTCGAGATCGCCGAAGAGATGAACATCGTCGCGGAAATCGACAAGGCGATCCTGGAACACGCGGTGGCCGAGATGGGGGAGCTGAGCAAAAGCGGGCTGCAACCCAAGAAACTCTCGGTCAATGTCAGCCTTGCGCGTCTGACCGACCCCAACCTGCTCAGGGGGCTTGATACCCTGGACGCGCAGGGGACGACGCTCTCCTTCGAATTGCTCGAGACGATTTTTGTCGACGAACAGGACAGCAGCTTTGACTGGCGCATCGATCAATTGCAGGAACGCGGGATCGAACTCGAGATCGACGATTTCGGCAGTGGCAGGGCCTCGATCGTGGGGCTGACCCGGGTCAGCCCGAAACGCATGAAGATCGACCGCCAGCTGGTGATCCCCGTCACGGAATCCAGCACGCGGCGGCGATTGCTGGCCGCGGTGATCGAGATGGGCCGCTCACTGGGAATCGGTGTCACGGCGGAGGGTGTCGAATCCGCCGAGCATGTGGGGATCCTGCGCGAACTGGGCTGCGATACCTTGCAGGGCTTTGCGCTCGCCAGCCCGATGCCGGCCGAGGAACTGGCCAAACTGATGGCGGCCCAGGCCTTCCGAAGCGCCTGACCCGGCGCGTGCGAACGCAAGAGCATGGTCACGAATTGCCGGGTGCGGCGTGGCGCGGCACCGAATTATCTTGACCTCGACCCGCCAACCCGTTTCAACGCGAGCCCAAAGCCTCTGGCGGAGTGGTTGATGAAATCGGAAGACACCAAGAACATGATCATGGCCATCGCTCTGTCGATGGCCGTAATTTTTGGCTGGCAGATTTTCTTTGCGCCGCCGCCCGAAGAGCCGACCCCGGTTGAACAGGCCGCGGATGGCAGCGTCGAGGGCGTGACGGCAGGCTCGGGCAACGCCACCGTTCAGGGAAACACGACGACCGACACCACGACGTCCGGTCTGACCCGCGACGAAGCGCTGGACAAGACCAAGCGCGTCGAGATCAAGAACGATGCCGTATTCGGGTCGATCTCGCTCAAGGGCGGTCGGCTTGATGACCTTCACCTCAGCAAATACAAAAAGACGCTCGCCCCGGGCTCCGGCACCGTGACCCTGTTGAACCCGACAGGCGGGCCGCATCCCTATTACGCCACCTATGGCTGGCTGCGCACGGCCGAAGGGGAAACCGGCAAATTGCCGGATCCGAACACGGAGTGGGAACTGGAAAAGGGCGACACGCTGTCTCCGGGCTCTCCGATCACGCTGAAATTCGACAATGGCGACGGGCTGGTGTTTCACCGCACCTATGAACTCGACGACCGGTACATGTTCACCGTCACCCAGACGGTCGACAACAATCGCGACGCGGCGGTCGATCTCGCGCCCTATGGCTATGTGGCGCGCCGGGATCTGCCCGATCACCCGCAGCTTTGGATTCTGCACGAAGGCGGGGTCGCGAATGTCGATGACGAGCTGGCACTCAACACCTTCAGCGACCTTCAGGACCTGCCGAAAAATGAATTGTTTACAAGATTGAAGATCTTAATAAATCATAAATAACTAAGTGTCTAAAAATCTCTTTCTGTGTCTCAAATAAGTAAGCTGCATCTCGCTTATACTCATATAGTGGATTTTGCTGACCATATCCGCGCCAACCTACTGCTTCTCGTAATAATGTCATTTTTTGAAGATGTTCACACCAGATTTGATCAAGATTTCTTAAAATAATTGTTCGCTCTAGATTCTCACAAATTGGATTACCATAAATTGATAATGACATTATTTTTGCTTCGTACGTTAACCAAAATTCATTAACTAAATAGAGTTTTAATTCTGTGAAACTATATTCATTAAAATTTGTTAGATACTTGATCAATAAAGATTTACCAAACAAGTTTTCTAATAATAAAATAGTTTGTTGATTTAACGAAGATTTCTTTTGTAACTCTAATATAAGAGTCGTAATAATCTGTTCGCCATAGGCTAAAATGGTTTTTTGATTGGAGATACTTTTGATTTAGGTGAGGGAGGAATCCCGCTTGAGAGACACCATAAAACGACTTTCCTTTGGGTTCTGGAAAGACGTAAATATTGAGAGAGTTTATAACTGACGGTGATTTTGTATATTGTTTCAAATTATGCCAATTTAGAAAAACCGATCCCCC
Organism: Pseudomonadota bacterium; assembly: GCA_039028555.1. Taxonomy (GTDB): domain Bacteria; phylum Pseudomonadota; class Alphaproteobacteria; order Rhodobacterales; family Rhodobacteraceae; genus Thermohalobaculum. Next base: position 14,500 of record JBCCHW010000080.1, read on the forward strand.
TCTACGAGGGATATTGCTTTTTACAAAATTAAATACTTGTTTTGCGATAGTGTGCACATCCCTTTTTCGAAATTTAGGTTGATCTGAAAAAGAAATATTTACGTGGCAATCTGGAAGACTGCTTGATTCGTGAATCTCTTTAACTAGATTTGCCACAAGCCATTGATCACTTTCTTGTGCTTGCATTGTATATACAAACGTTGATCAAACAACGCATTTTGACGAGTAACAATATGCCCGAGACAAAAAGC
>JBCCHW010000081.1:0-14739 GCA_039028555.1 Pseudomonadota bacterium
CGCAGGGCGATCTGGATCGCCTGTCCGCCAGACGCCAGGGCGAGGCAATAGCGCCGGCCCTGCCAGGCGGCGTATTCCTCTTCCAACAGGGCGACTTCGCCCGCCTCTCCCGGTGAGAGGTTGTAGCGATGCAGCCTGCCGCTTTTCAACACGTCCGTGGCGGCCTCGATCGCCGTATCGGGGATCGCTTCCTGCTGGGTGAAACTGCCTTTGAAAGTGGTTGCCATCGGGCCTCGCAGCGTCCTGTTCGCTCGTCATCTACATCACAAACCGCATCCGGGCGCCAGCGGTCATCCGAATGACAGTTAAACGATTTCCCGGGCGGGGCTGTTGACTCTCACCCTGGAATACCCCACGTGCAGCCCCAATCTAGGACAGAGGAGCATGTCGTGTTCAACATGACGGAGCATGGCCGCGCGGCGGTCGCAGATCTTGCCCAACGCTATGGTCTCAGCCAAGACGCCGTTGGCCAGATGGCCCAGGCCGTGGCCAATGGCGGCGGCACCATGGCACAGTTCAACATCCCCGAGCTTGGCGGTTCGGGCCAGTGGATGGCTGGCGGCATGACCATGGTCGGCGATATGTTCAACAACGGTCTTCAGGCGACGGTCAGCAATATTTGCGGCGAGCTTGCGAACATGATGGCGGTGGCTCCGCTGTTCGAGCCGGTAAAGATGATGCAGGGCGGTGCAGGCTGGTGGCCGGCGGAGTTGGGCCAGCCGAGCTCGACAGGTGGGCAGAACCAGACGCGCTATGCTTATTTTCCGCAAGCCCATCGGATCGCCTTTGACCCGGGGACCGGGCAGGGCGTGATCCTGCTCGATACGCTCGATCATCAGATCGGCGGCTGGGGCCAACAGCAATCGGGGCCCGGCGATCCCTTTGTCGGGGTCTCGTTTTCGAGCCAGTACGGGCAGTTTGCGCTCTCCTCGCTGCCCCGCGTTGGGGCACCGGCACCAACGCCCGCCCCGCCGCAACCCGAGCCGATGCAACCGGCCCCCGCCCCACAGCCACAATGGCAGGAACCGGCGCCCGCCGCGCCCGTTCAAACCGGGGGTGAGGATGTCCTCGGAACGATCGAGCGGCTGGCCTCGCTGCGCGATGCCGGGGCGCTCAGCGACGATGAGTTTCAGGCAAAGAAAAGCGACCTGCTCGCGCGGCTCTGACCGCCCTGATGGGCGTCAGACCGCAATCGCGGCCTGAACGGTGCTGGCATCGAGATCGTCCCGCTGGCCCTGGATCGTGACCTCGCCACGGTCGAGAACAAAGACCTCGTCGGCCAGGTCCCAGGCAAAGTCAAAGAACTGCTCGACCAGCACGATCGCCATGTCCCCGCGCGCGCGGAGCAATTCGATCGCGCTGCCGATATCCTTGATGATCGAGGGCTGAATCCCCTCGGTCGGCTCGTCGAGGATCAGGAGCCGCGGTCGCGTCACCAGCGCGCGGCCAATCGCCAGTTGCTGTTGCTGCCCGCCCGAAAGGTCGCCGCCGCGGCGCTTGAGCATGTCTTTGAGCACGGGGAACAGCTCGAAGACCTCGTCAGGTACGAACCGCTCCTTGCGGGGCAGGGGGGCGAAACCGGTTTCGAGGTTTTCCCTAACCGTCAACAGCGGAAAGATCTCGCGCCCCTGCGGCACAAAGGCGACGCCCCGGCGTGCGCGGTCCGAGGGGCTGAGGGCCGAGATGTCCGCCCCCTCCCAGTCGATCGCCCCATGGCTGATCTTTTGATGCCCGATGATCGCGCGCATCAGCGACGTCTTGCCGACCCCGTTGCGGCCCATGACGCAGGTGACCTTGCCCGGTTCCGCCTCGATCGAGACATGGCGCAATGCCTGTGCGGCGCCGTAAAAGAGGTCGATGTCGCGTGCGTTCAGCATCCCTCAGCGCCCCAGATAGATCTCGATGACGCGATCGTCATTGGCCACCGTGTCGAAGGCGCCTTCGGCCATGACCGAGCCTTCGTGCAGGACCGTCACCTTGACGCCCAGCGATTTGATGAAATCCATGTCGTGCTCGACCACCATGATCGTGTGCTCGCCCGCAATGCGCGAGAGAAGCTCGGCCGTCTGGGCGGTTTCGGCGTCGGTCATCCCGGCAGCCGGTTCGTCGACCAACAGCACCTTTGGGTCCTGGGCCAGCAGCATGCCGATCTCGAGCCACTGTTTCTGCCCATGGGAGAGGTCTTCCGCCAGATCCGCGCGGCGGTCGGCAAGACGAATGGTGTCCAGAATCTCGTCGATCCGTTCGGCTTCCGCCCGGGTCGGGCGGGCGAACAACGTCTCCCAGACCGAGCGGATGCCCGCCAGCGAGAGCAGGATGTTGTCGGCAACCGTATGGGTCTCGAATACCGTGGGTTTTTGAAACTTCCGCCCGATGCCCATGCGCGCGATCGAGGCTTCGTCATGCTTGGTCAGGTCGACGGTCTCGTTGAACATCACGTCACCCGTATCGGGCCGGGTCTTGCCCGTGATGATGTCCATCATCGTGGTCTTGCCCGCGCCATTGGGCCCGATGATCGCGCGCATCTCGCCATCGCCCAGCGTCAGCGAGAGCCCGTTGATCGCCTTGAACCCGTCGAAGGCCACATGGACATCGTCGAGATAGAGCATTGAATTGGCAGCCTTGCCCTCCATCGCGCTACTCCGCCGGCTGGGCGGCCGTGGCCGCACCCTTTGGTTTGGGCCGAAGCAGCCGGGCAAGATCGGAGAAACCGCCGATCACCCCCCTGGGCAGGTACAGCGTGACCACCACGAACAGCGCGCCCAGGACGAAAATCCAGATCTCCGGGAACCAGCCGGTCAAAAGCGTCTTGGCCGCGTTCACCAAAATGGCGCCGATCACCGCCCCCAGCAGATAACCGCGCCCGCCGACAGCGACCCAGATCACGATCTCGATGGAGTTTGCGGGCGAAAACTCGCCCGGGTTGATGATGCCCACCTGCGGCACATAAAGCGCGCCGGCAACGCCCGCCAGCATGGCCGAGAGGGTAAAGACAAAGAGCTTGTACCCCTCGACCCGATAGCCGAGGAAGCGGGCCCGCGCCTCGGCATCGCGCACGCTCACCAGCACCTTGCCAAGGCGCGAGGTGGTCACGATACGGCAGATCAGATACCCGATGCCAAGCGCCAGCGCCGAGCAGACAAACAGCCCCGCGCGCGTCTCGTCAGAGCGCAGGTTGAACCCCAATACGTCCTTGAAGTCCGTCAGGCCGTTATTGCCGCCAAATCCCATATCGTTGCGGAAAAAGGCCAGCAACAGCGCATAGGTCATCGCCTGGGTGATTATCGAGAAATAGACGCCCGTCACCCGGCTGCGAAAGGCCAGCCAGCCAAAGACAAAGGCCAGCAGCCCCGGTACCGCCACCACCATCACGCAGGCAAACCAGAACATGTCGAACCCGTACCAGAACCAGGGCAGTTCCTGCCAGTTCAGAAACACCATGAAGTCGGGCAGGATCGGATCGCCGTAACTGCCGCGCGGCCCGATCTCGCGCATCAGATGCATGCCCATCGCATAACCGCCCAATGCAAAGAAGGCGCCATGGCCAAGGGAGAGAATGCCGCAGAAACCCCAGATCAGATCAACACTTAGCGCCAACAGGGCATAGGTGAGAAACTTGCCGAGCAGGGCGACCAGAAAGCTTGGCACAAACAGCCCCGACCCCTCGGCAAAGCCGAGATTCATCACCGGAACCGCAATTGTGACGAGGGCCAGTATCGCCAGAAACGCTGTTGTTCGCGTATCAAGGGCGTTGCGGATCATGCCGCCGCCCCCGGCCGGATTACTCGGGCAGAACCTCGAGCTGGGCAAGGTCGTAGCTTGCGAACGCGACCATGGGCTTCTCCCCCTCGTGCGAGAAGGCAAAGACCCGGATCCCGTGGGGGCCCATCGCGACCTCGCAAAAGACGCCCGGCTTTAGCATCGCTTCCGGGCAGGCGGCGGGGCTGCGCGTGTGAACGGTGACAAGAAACTCGGCATAGGTCATCGGGCGCGTATCCGCGGCGAATGCGGAGGTCGCGGTCACAAGCGCCAGGGCGAGGGCAGATCTGAGCACGAACAGTTCCGATGAATGCGATAATGGCTAGGATTGGCGCCGCATAACTGACTGATTCGATCAGATTTGTCCAGATACTTGAGTCTTTCACTTTGTTATTCCTCCACCGCTCGGCCCTTGAGCGCGAACAGGCCCCTGGGCCGGCGCTGGATGAAGAGGATGATGAAGACCAGCACCAGAACCTTGCCGAGCACCGCGCCCGCATAAGGCTCGAGGAACTTGTTCACGATGCCCAGCGTGAAGGCGCCGGCCAGCGCGCCCCACAGGTTGCCGACCCCGCCAAAGACAACGACCATGAAACTGTCGACGATATAGCTTTGGCCCAGATTGGGCGAGACATTGTCGACCTGGCTCAGCGCCACCCCGGCAAGCCCGCCGATCCCCGCCCCCAGGCCAAAGGTCATCGCGTCGACCCAGCCCGAGCGGATGCCCATCGCCTCGGCCATGCGCCTGTTCTGCGTTACCGCGCGCATCTGCAAACCTGCCGGTGTGCGTTTCAGGATCAGCATCAGAACGGCAAAGACGACCAGCGCGAAAACCAGGATCCACAGCCGGTTATAGGTGATCACCATCTGGCCGACATCAAAGGCGCCCGACATCCAGTCGGGGTTGCCGACCTCCTTGTTGGTCGGGCCAAAGATCGAGCGGACACTCTGTTGCAGGATCAGGCTGATCCCCCAGGTCGCGAGCAGCGTCTCGAGTGGACGGCCGTATAGATGGCGGCACACCCCGCGCTCGATGCCCACGCCAACCGCGCCCGAAACCAGAAAGGCCAGCGGTGCTGCGATCAGGAGCGAGACCCCGAACAGCTCCGGCGCCGAGGTGCGGATCACCTCCTGCACCACATAGGTCGTATAGGCGCCCAGCATGACCAACTCGCCATGGGCCATGTTGATCACCCCCATGACGCCAAAGGAAATCGCCAGGCCGATCGCAGCCAGCATCAGGACCGAGCCGAGCGAGAGCCCATACCAGACATTCTGCGCCATGCCCCACATCGCGCGCGTCTGCTCGATCGCATCGAGGGCCTGTCTGGCGGCGGCGGCAATGTCGGGGTTCTCGCCATTGGCGGCGGCGGTGATGATCGACAAAACCTCCTGATCGCTGCGCTGCGCGAGACGCTGGATGGCGGCGACCTTCTCGGCGCTGGGCACATCGGCATTCAGTGTCGCGGCGGCCCGGGCGTCGAGAAAGGCCTCGCGCACGGCATCATCCGTCTCTGCCTCGATGGCAGCGGCCAGCGCGCCCAGCTGCGCGGCATCGCCGGTCTTGAGGATGGATTTCGCCGCCTCCAGCCGCTTTTCAGGCTCCGGGCTTTGCAGGGTCATGGTGCCGAGGGCCGCGGCGATGACGCGGCGCAGCTTGTTGTTCACCTTGATCTTTCGGGCGGCGCGTTTCTTGATCTCGCCGATCTCCGCGCCTGTCAGCGGGTCAAAGGCGGTGTTCACCTTGTTCCGGGTCTCGACGCGGACGACGTCGCCGGTCTTTTTCATCGACCGCAGTTTCCCTTCGGAGAGCGCTTCGAGCACCCCGACGGCGCGCGGGTCGCCGGTCTTTGCAATCTCGTTGATCACCTCGGCACGCTGGTCGTACTTGCCCTCGGGCAGTTTCGCGACCAGGTCTTCGAGTGTCTGGGCCGAGGCGGGCAGCGCGATCAGGATCGCGAGCACCACCGCGACGGCGCGGAGCAGTCCCATCTATCCAGTCCCGTTCCGAAAATGCGGGTGGAGCCTCAGCCAAGCTCCACCCGTCCCCACCGTTGGCTTAATAGCCCTTACCGCCGCACTGGCCGGTTTCCGTGTTGAAGTTGCCGCAGCTCAGCGGCGCCCGCCAATCTGAGATCAGCGGCTTGGAGTCGGGCAGATAGTCCGACCACGCATCGCCAGGGACCAGACCGGAGGTTTCCCATACCGTATCGAACTGGCCATCGGCCTGAATCTCACCCACCAGCACCGGCTTTGTGATGTGGTGGTTGGGCATCATCGCCGAATAGCCGCCGGTCAGGTTGGGCACCGCGACGCCGATCAGCGCGTCGATCACCGCATCGGGGTCGGTCGTGCCTGCCGCCTCGACAGCCTTCACCCACATGTTGAAGCCGATATAGTGGGCCTCCATCGGGTCGTTCGTCACGCGGTCTTCGTCGCCGGTATAGGCGTGCCACGCTTCGATGAACTCGTCATTGGCATCCGACTCGGCCGACATGAAATAGTTCCAGGCGGCAAGGTGGCCAACCAGCGGTTCGGTGTCGAGACCCGCCAGTTCTTCCTCACCCACGGAAAAGGCGACCACGGGAATGTCCTCGGCCTTGATCCCCTGGTTGCCGAGTTCCTTGTAAAAGGGCACGTTGGCATCGCCGTTGATGGTCGAGACCACGGCGGTTTTCTTGCCCGCCGAGCCGAACGCCTTGATGTCGCTCACGATCGTCTGCCAGTCGGAATGACCGAACGGCGTGTAGTTGATCATGATATCTTCCTCAGCCACGCCCTTGGCTTTCAGATAGGCCTCGAGGATCTTGTTGGTCGTGCGCGGGTAGACATAATCGGTGCCGGCCAGAACCCAGCGCTCGACCGCTTCCTCGTTCATCAGATAGTCGACGGCGGGGATCGCCTGTTGGTTCGGCGCGGCCCCGGTATAAAAGACGTTGCGCTGGCTTTCCTCGCCCTCGTACTGCACGGGGTAGAACAGGATCGAGTTCAGCTCGTCAAAGACCGGGAGCACCGATTTCCGGCTCACCGAGGTCCAACAGCCAAAGACGGCCGCGACATCGGAAACGTCGATCAGTTCCCGCGCCTTCTCGGCAAAGAGCGGCCAGTCCGATGCCGGGTCGACAACGACCGCCTCAAGCTTCTTGCCCAGCAATCCGCCCTTTTCGTTCTGCTGTTCGATCAGCATCAGCATCGCGTCTTTCAGCGTCGTCTCCGAAATCGCCATGGTGCCGGACAGCGAGTGCAGGATCCCCACCTTGATGGTGTCTTCCGCCTGCGCGCTGCCCGCGCCCAGAATCCCCGCCACGGCAATGCCAAGGACCGCCTTGTTGATAAGTGTCATGATTTCCCTCCTGACGGTTCAGCGCAGATACAGCGTGGCAGGCATCGATCTTCTGACCACGTTCCACGATTACCCCGAGCCCAAACCGCTTCATTGCTTAAAACTTGTACCGTCAGGATCTGTTCCTGTCCCCGGACCGCACGCGCTCTCACCGCAGCTGACTTGGCCCCTGTGACGGGATTTACATACCGCAGCGGCAATCACGATGCTGCGCTGCAGGAAGATCGCAAGGCAAAAACTCAAAACTTAGGCGAAAAGATGAAGATGCATAAAATACAATCATAAAATCAGATACCTTGGCGCAGAAATAATCATACTGCGCCGTTTGATGCCCTGGCGAAGGTTTGGCTGTTGCCGAATCTGCCGATGCATGCAGTTTTCGAGACCGGGAAGGGGGAATGCGTGTTCCAACAGGTCTTAGCGATCGATCCAAAGCCCGCCGGAGCTGCCTGTGCGCCGCGTGCCGAGGGCAGTGTGAGCGTGCGGGTTCGCCTGCGCGCGGGCGCGACGCGACTTGCCGATTTGCGCCAGCAAGGCTCGGCCAAGGCCTTCTTTCCCCGCCATCAGGGGCCGGCTTGCGAAGGGGTGCTGTTGAACACCGCGGGCGGCATCACCGGGGGCGACCGGTTTGCCTATCGGGCGGTGGCCGAGGCGGGCACATGGCTCGGCCTCTCAACCCAGGCAGCAGAGCGCGCCTATCGCGCCGAGCCCGGGCAGACGGGCCGCCTCGCCGCCTCTCTCACGGTTGCGCCGGGCGCCCGGATCGACTGGCTGCCCCAGGAAACGATCCTCTACGACGGCGCCGCCCTCGCGCGCGGGCTCGAGGTCGAGATGGCGGCCGACAGCTGCCTGCTGGCGGTGGAGCCGGTCATCTTTGGCCGCCGTGCCATGGGCGAGCGGGTGCGCGATCTGCGATTTTCCGATCAATGGCGGATCCGGCGCGACGGGCGGCTGATCCATGCCGATGCGCTGCGCCTTTTTGGCGATGCGGACGCCATCATGGCCCGCACGGCCGCCGGGGCCGGGGCCGGTGCGATGGCGAGCCTTGTCTTGATCGCCCCGGATGCCGAGCGGTTCCTGGGGCCCCTGCGCGCGCTGTTGCCCGAGACTGCAGGCGCGAGCGTGATCGGGCCCGGTATTCTGGCCGCGCGGATGCTGGCGGTGGACGGGCGCTTGCTTCGCCGGTCGCTCTTGCCCATGCTGGCCTGCCTGAGAGGCACAACCCTACCCAAAGTCTGGACATTGTAAGATGCAGTTGACCCCCCGAGAGAAAGACAAGCTCCTCGTCTCCCTTGCCGCAATGGTTGCCCGTGGCCGGCTCGCGCGGGGCGTCAAACTCAACCACCCAGAGGCGATTGCGCTGATCACCGACTATGTGGTCGAAGGCGCGCGCGAGGGCCGCTCGGTCGCCGACATGATGGAGGCGGGCGCCCATGTGCTCAGCGCCGAGCAGTGCATGGAGGGGGTGCCCGAGATGATCCACGAGGTGCAGGTCGAGGCGACCTTCCCGGATGGCACCAAGCTGGTGACCGTTCACCAGCCGATCAGATGAGCCGCCGATGACCGCCGCCAGCGAATCCGACCTGCGCCATTTCGAACGGGAATATGACCGGATCTCGGGCGAATTGGTCCACTATTTCGACGCGATCGTGGGAACCGAGCGCCTGGCAATTGCCGGTGCTGCGGGCGTCATCGCATTTCTGTACACCGACCTGCCGACCTTTGCGGCCGGACAGGCGAAAATTCTCAGCGCTTTGCCGTTCGCGATCATCGTCTTGGCCGGGCTTCGCTGTTTCTCGATCTTTGTGGTGATGACAACCGGCGCGGGGTATCTTCGCCGCATCGAACAAAAGTTGTTGTCGCGCCCCGACTTTGGCATCCAACAGGCCTATTCCACAAAGCAATCGCCGGTGATCGGCCTGATCGTGGTGACCACGACCATGTTCTGGGTTTTCGCGACCGGGGTGACAGCCTATTTCTGGTGGGCCTATGCGCCCGCCGTGCAACCGTAAGAAAGGGAAAACATGATCCCCGGAGAAATCATCTGTGCCGAGGGCGACATCACCCTGAACGAGGGACGCGACGCGGTGACCCTGATGATCGCCAATACCGGCGACCGGCCGGTGCAGGTGGGCAGCCATTATCACTTTGCCGAGGCCAACTCGGCGCTGGATTTCGACCGTGCGGCGGCCCATGGCATGCGCCTCGACATCGCGGCGGGCACCGCCGTGCGGTTCGAGCCGGGACAGGCGCGCGAGGTCGCGCTGATCCCGATTGGGGGTGCGCGGCGGGTGTTTGGATTCAATCAGAAGGTGATGGGAGATCTTTGAACAGGGCGGGCCGGTGCCGGTTTTCGGCGGCGGCCGCCTGACGGAACGAGGCCATGGAACCGGAACTGGGCAAAGCACTGTTTGAGGCGTTGAAATCCTCCTATCCCATCCTGGCCGGTGCCGGTGCGGGGCTCGCGGCGGCGTATCTCAAGGAAACGCTGACCAGCCGCGTGCGGGGGCGCCCGGCGCGTAAACGGGTGAATGTGATCCTCTCGGCCCATCTCGACCGCTATGCGCTGCAATGCGAGGAGTTGTCCCGCTCGCTGATCGAAGGGGCCGAGATCCCGCTGCTCGATCCTGATCCGCCGGGCATCGATTTCAACCAGATCGACGATGAGGAGATGGCCGATTACCTGCATCTCAAGACCCTGGCGACGCTGCAGAAACAGCGCGTCGACCGCCTGCTGCCCGTGTTGGAGGGCGCGGCGAAGAAATCCGAACTGCTCGCAGACCTCGAGGCCTCGCTCGTCATGTGCAGCAAGGAGGCCAACCGGGTCGCCAAGGCCCTGCGGCAACGGACCCGGATCGACCGGCCCGACTTCATGCTGCCGGCGGTGAATTACCGCGAGATCGACCTCGACGGGGTGGCCACGCGCGCGCCCAAAGCAAATGACGATGACTGAGTGCCCGCAACGGCCCGCCGGAGACTGACCATGCCCACGCAAAAACTCCTGCCCGACGAGGCGCTGAGCGCCAAAGCAGCCGCGGTCTTTGACGATATCCGCACGACCCGTAATACCGAGTATGTGAACAATGTCTGGCGGATGCTGGCCAACGATCCGCCGCTGCTGGAATCGATGTGGGGCCAGATGAAGCGGGTGATGGTCGAGGGGCGCGAAGGCGGGCTCGACCCGCTGACCCGCGAGGTCATCTATCTCGCCGTCTCGATCGCCAATGATTGCGAGTACTGCATCCATACCCACACCGCAGCGGCCCGCGCCAGGGGCATGACCGAGGCGCATTACGGCGAGATGATGGAGATCATCGCGCTCGCCAGCTTTGGCAACGCGGTCGCCAGCGCCATGCAGGTGCCGGTGGATGAGGTGTTCAAGGATGGGGGACGAAGGGGCGCATGACCCTCGTCATCTTCATCCTCGCCGTCATTCTGATCGGCTGGTTCGTCCCCCGCGCGATCATCGACCATTATCGCGGCCGTTATGCCGTGGTGATCGCCTCGGTCGTTGCGCTGATGCTGGGGGTCGGCTTTATCTGGGCCGGGGCCCAGATCGCCGCGATGCTCGCCGATTATGACGCCCAGACCGAATTTGACCGGGGCGTCAACGCCTGGAAGATCATGCTGCTGATTGCGCCCGCCTCGGCGCTGCACCGGCGCAAACAGTTGTCTCAGAACGGAGAATCCTGATGCCCGCAACCCTGTCCCGCCCCGCCTATGCGCATATGTTCGGCCCCACCACCGGTGACAAGGTGCGCCTGGCCGATACCGAGCTCTTCATCGAGGTGGAGCGGGACCTGACCAGCTATGGCGAGGAGGTCAAGTTTGGCGGCGGCAAGGTGATCCGCGACGGGATGGGGCAAAGCCAGATCACCCGGGCCGAGGGGTCGGTCGATACCGTCATCACCAACGCGCTGATCCTAGACCACACCGGCATCTACAAGGCCGATATCGGCCTGCGCGACGGGCGGATCGCCAAGATCGGCAAGGCCGGCAACCCGGATACGCAACCGGGCGTCGACATCGTGATCGGGCCCGGCACCGAGGCCATCGCGGGCGAGGGCAAGATCGTCACGGCGGGTGGCTTTGACGCCCATATCCACTTTATCTGCCCGCAACAGATCGACGATGCGCTGCATTCGGGGCTCACCACCATGCTGGGCGGCGGCACCGGCCCGGCGCACGGGACGCTCGCCACCACCTGCACGCCGGGCAGCTGGCATATCGGGCGGATGCTGCAGGCGCTCGACGCGTTCCCGATCAATTTCGGCCTCTCGGGCAAGGGCAATGCCTCGCAGCCCGCCGCCCTCGAAGAGATGGTGACCGGCGGCGCCTGTGCCCTGAAACTGCACGAGGATTGGGGCACCACCCCGGGTGCGATCGACTGCTGCCTCTCGGTCGCCGATGCGATGGACGTGCAGGTGATGATCCACACCGACACGCTCAACGAAAGCGGCTTTGTCGAAAACACGGTCGCCGCCATGAAGGGGCGCACGATCCATGCCTTCCACACCGAAGGGGCGGGCGGCGGCCATGCCCCCGACATCATCAAGGTCTGCGGCGAGGATTATGTGCTGCCAAGCTCCACCAACCCGACCCGTCCCTTTACTGTCAACACGGTGGACGAGCATCTCGACATGCTGATGGTCTGCCACCATCTGGACCCGTCGATCCCCGAGGATGTCGCCTTTGCCGAAAGCCGGATCCGGCGCGAGACCATCGCGGCCGAGGATATCCTTCATGACATGGGCGCGTTTTCGATCATCGCCTCGGACAGTCAGGCGATGGGGCGCATCGGCGAGGTGATCATCCGCACCTGGCAGACGGCGCACAAGATGAAGGTCCAGCGCGGGCGGTTGCCCGAGGAGACCGGCGACAACGACAATCTCCGCGCCCGGCGCTACATCGCCAAATACACCATCAACCCCGCGATCGCCCACGGCATAAGCCACGAGATCGGCTCGATCGAAGAGGGCAAGCGCGCGGATCTGGTGCTGTGGAACCCGGCCTTTTTCGGCGCAAAACCCGAGATGGTGCTGGTCGGCGGCACGATCGCCTGCGCCCAGATGGGCGACCCGAATGCGTCGATCCCGACGCCCCAGCCGGTCTATACCCGCCCGATGTTCGGCGCCTTTGGCCGGTCGCTGGAACGCGCGTCGGTCACCTTCGTCTCCGAGGCGGCGGTGGCCGACGGGGTGGGTGAAAAGCTCGGCCTCGCCAAGGATGTGCTGGCGGTCAAGAACACCCGGGAGATCGGCAAATCCGCGATGATCCTGAACGACGCGACGCCCGAAATCGAGGTGAACCCCGAGACCTACGAAGTCCGCGCCAACGGCGAACTCCTGACCTGCGAACCCGCCGAGGTGCTGCCGATGGCACAGCGGTATTTCATGTTTTGAGCAAATGACCCTTTGCCCCCAAAGAAGCCGTTCGGCTTTGTCGTTCTTCAGTATCAGCGCCAGCCACGCGCCAGCCGTTGCGCGTACTCTGGTCGTGACACGGCCCCCGGGAACGCGACTTGATCGGCGATTTTGCCGCCCGGTTTCCAGGCTGGGAAGTGGCCCCGGAACAGTCGGCTGCATCAAATGACCATGATCAGGGCAACGCATATTGCAGATGAAGCCCCTGATGTGGCGCTCCACATTGTCCTCAGCTATGCCGAGCGATATCGGCGTCGGGCGCGCTTGCAGTTGACCAATGGCGAGGATGTACTGCTGGACCTGGAAACTGCTGTAGAGCTCGGCCCCCGGCATGGCGCTTTGTCTGGACGACGGCAGGCAGGTCCTTGTCCGCGCGGCGGCAGAACCCTTGGCCGAGGTTCGGGCCGAGGGGCGGGTGCTTGCCCGTCTCGCCTGGCATATCGGGAACCGGCATACGCCGTGTCAGGTCGAAGAGGGCCGGCTCTTGATCCAGCGCGACCATGTGCTCGAGGATATGCTGACCCGTCTGGGCGCGCGGGTGACCCATGTCGAGGAACCCTTCCAGCCCGAAGGCGGCGCCTATGGGCATGGGCGCACCCATGGCCATGCGCATAGCCATGACCCCCATCACGACCCGAATGCCCATATCCCGCACCGGCATGACTGATGCGCTGTTGAAACTCCACGCCTGGCTGTCGCCGGGCTATCCCGTCGGGGCCTATACCTATAGCCACGGGCTCGAGGCGGCGGTCGAGGGCGGGCTGGTTGCCGATGCGGCGACGCTCGCGGATTGGGGTGCCGATTGCCTGACACACGGGGCGGGGCGCAGCGATGCGATCCTGCTCGCCCATGCCTGGCGCGCGCCCAAGGATGAGGCGATCGCGGAGCTGGCGACAGCGCTGGCCCCCTCGGCCGAGCGCCTGCTGGAGGCCGAGGCTCAGGGCGCGGCGTTTGCGCGCGTCACCGGCGATGCCTGGGGCAGGGCGGTCGCGCCCGCCCCCTATCCGGTTGCGGTCGGCCGGGCGGCGGCGGCCCACGGCATCGCCCTCGAGCCTGCGCTGACGCTCTACCTTCAGGCCTTTGCGGCGAATCTCGTCTCGGCCACCGTGCGCCTCGTGCCCCTGGGACAGACCGAGGGCCAACAGGTGCTCGCCGCGCTTTCGCCAACCATCGAGGCGGTCGCTGCCGAGGCGCTGACGGCCCCGCTGGACGCGATCGGCGGTTGCGCCATCGGGGCCGACATCGCATCAATGCGCCACGAGACCCAAACCGTGAGACTGTTCCGATCATGACTGACGAGACCTATCGCCGGGGGCAGCAGCTCTCGGAAGAATTCAACCCCGGCATGGAGGCGGCGTTGCAGGGCCGATATGACGCGCTTGTCCCGGGCATGTCGAAGTCGCTGGTCGATTTTGCCTGGGGGCAGCACTATGCCCGCGACGGGCTCGACATCAAAACCCGCTGGCTGGCGACGATTGCGGCCTTGACGGCGCTGGGCGGGCAGACGCGCCCTCAGCTAAAGGTGAACATCGCCGCCGCCCGCCGGGCCGGTGCCAGCGAGCGCGAGATCGGCGAGGTCATCTGGCAGATGGCGCTATATGGCGGCATGCCGGCGGCGATCAACGGGCTGAACGCCGCCCTGGAAGTGTTCGAGGAGATGCGCGATGCCTAGCCCCCACGGCCCCCTGCGGGTCGGCATCGGCGGCCCGGTGGGTGCCGGCAAGACGACGCTGACAGCCGCGCTCTGCCGTGCTTTGGGCGCCGACTTTTCCGTCGCCGCGATCACCAACGATATCTATACCCGCGAGGATGCCGAGGCGCTGATGCGGATGCAGGCGCTGCCGCTCGACCGGATCGTGGGCGTCGAGACCGGCGGGTGCCCGCATACGGCGATCCGCGAGGATGCCTCGATCAATCTTGCCGCGATTGCCGATCTGCGCGACCGGCACCCGGATCTGGATGTGGTGCTGATCGAGTCCGGCGGCGACAACCTTGCCGCGACCTTCAGCCCGGAACTGGCGGATCTGACGATCTATGTGATCGATGTCGCCGCGGGCGAGGAGATTCCGCGCAAAGGTGGGCCTGCCATTACGCGGTCCGACTTGCTGATCATCAACAAAACCGACCTCGCTCCCCATGTCGGCGCCTCACTTGAGGTGATGGAGCGGGATGCCACGCGGATGCGCGCCGGGCGCCCGTTTGTGTTTGCAGCAC
>JBCCHW010000082.1:0-14587 GCA_039028555.1 Pseudomonadota bacterium
CCTATCTCGACATGATGCGCCATAACGCGACGACGATAACGGAGGCGCTGAGTTCGTAGCCGATGGCGCTGAAAACACTGATCTCGCGAAATCCCCGGCGTCGTGCGCCGGGGACGACAGCGGGCGGGTATTGTGGTCGCACTTGATCTCTGGATGCGACATTAACCGAGATGCCATGAGCATGAGAAGGTGCGCGTCATGACCAGCCTTTTCAGTCGAGTGTTGCCCTGTGCCGTGCTCGGGGCCGCGGTGGCCGCGTTCTCGACAGACCGGACAGCGCAGGCGCACCCGCATGTCTTTGTTGACGGCGGGGTCAATTTCGTTCTGGACGACCGGGGAGCCCTGACATCGCTTGATGTCATATGGCGATACGATCCGTTTGAGACGCTCTACACCTTGAGCAGCCTCGAGATCGCGCCAGAACCCGACGGATCTTTGGTCGCCGGCGATCGTCAGCGGGTAAGTGATCATATGTCCGACTGGCCGGATACCTTCGAGGGGTCAACACATCTCAGTATCGCGGGGGAGAAGCATATCCTCTCGCGGCCGCGATCGATGGGTGTCGAGCTTGTCGACGGCAGCCTGGTATTGCGCTTTCGTCGGCACCTGGAGAAGCCCTTTGGCATGGAAGGTCAGACCGCCGAGGTGGCATTCTACGAAGCGACTTTTTTCTATAAGTTCTCGGTGACCGAAGCGCCTGAAATCTATCGAACAGCCGGCAAAGCCTGTAGCGCGGAGGTGATCCCGTTTGACCGCGACCGAGAGCTTGAGGCGCTGCAACTGACCCTATCTGCCTTGGGCCGGGACGAGACGCCGCAAGACGCCAATGTCGGCGCGCTTTTTGCAGACAGGGTGGTCCTTCGATGCGATTAGGTCTTTCTCTCGCGGTCGTTCTCGCGGTTGTCGGTTCGGTCATCCTTGCTCAGGCATGGTTTCCGGATTTGGCGGCTTGGGCGGTCGAACAGCAACGCGCGTTTCAAAACGAGATCGCCCTTGGTGTTCATGCGCTGCGCGCCGGCGACCCGGGCGCCCTCGTCCTGCTGGTTTCAGCGGCCGCGGCCTATGGCTTTGTCCATGCTGTCGGGCCGGGCCACGGCAAGTTTCTTGTCGGTGGCGTGGGATTGGGATCACATATCACTGCCCGGAGGCTCTTTGGAATCGGGATGGCAGCGAGCATTGCGCAGTCGATCTGGGCAATCATCCTCGTCTATGGCGGCTTTTGGATTCTGCAAACATCCGCACAGAGCCTGACATCGGCGACCGAGGACTATCTTGCGCCGGCGAGCTATCTGGCAATCGGTGTGGTTGGCGCGGTTATGGTTTGGCGCGGGACACGCAATCTGTCGCGTGCGATGTCTTCCGGTGGGGAGGGCGCCAAGGAGCATCGCCACGGGTCTTGCGGATGCCCCTCCCATCAACTCGATCGCGAAGAAATCGCCCGCCTGCGCTCCCCTCGGCAGGTCATCGCGCTGATCCTCAGTGTCGCCGTCAGGCCGTGCACCGGGGCCATCCTGCTTCTGGTAATCGCTTGGCAGCTCGATCTTGTCATCGCAGGCGCCGTCGCGGTGGTCGCCATGGGCTTGGGAACCGGGTTGCTGGTGAGCCTTGTCGCTGTCTCGAGCGTAAAGCTGCGAGGCTTGGTGCACTTCGCATCAAATCGCGCCGGCGCGACACCCTTCGCGGCTCCCTGCCTACAGCTCTTTGCCGGCGGGATGATCGTGTGGTTCAGTGTATCAATTCTTCATGTCAGCACAGTGTTCCAGGCGAGCTGAGGCGAGCCGGGTTGTCTGGGTTGTCCCGCGATTGGTGGACCCTTTCGACGCAGCCGGAAAGGCCGCAGGATGTCAGGATCGAGGAACTCGAACATGCTCGATTTTCGCGATCGAGGGCGTTTTGCGCAAGCCTCAGGGGCCGTGCAAAGGTGTCTTGCCGACTGAAGAGGGCCGATACTCTTCTTCCTCGATCTGCATTTCCTCGCGTATGAATCCGTCGAACTGTTCCTTGGTCAGGCGATCGTTGACCGCCAGATAAAAGATCGCGAACGAGATCAGGGCCATCAGGCCCGAGTCGAGATGTACCGGGATTACGGCGAGACCCCCTCCGAACGTCCCCAGATAAGAGATGGTGGTGAGGGCCATCAGGTAGGGAACAAACCATCGCACGCCCTTGGGGTCCAGATCCTCCCTGCCGATGATGGTCAGGCGCACCAGGAACAGGAGCAGCCCGAGGGCGAGAAGCAGGAGGAGGCGGTAGATCGTCTCCCACCCCGTCCAGAAAATCAGGAGGGACGCGATGACGAACGCGACCGGTGCAAGGACATGGGATATCGGGACACGGAACGGCCGGTGAACGTCGCTCGCAAGATGACGCAGGGCCGCGACCGCAATGGGACCGGCCAGGAAAGACAGAATGATCGCCGCACCATTGAGCGCCACAATCTCGCGGAATGGCATTGTGAACAGCAGGACAAGGGCCACGATGTAGTTCAGGATCAGCGCGTAAAGCGGGACGCCAAAGGCATTCAGCCGCGCAAAGACCGCTGGAAAGATACCGTTATTGGCCATTGCCATCGCCAGCCGGCCGTTCGACCCGGTTGCGATCAGCCCGCCGCCCAATGGCGAGACCACCGCCGCGACATTCAGGAGGCTTACCAGCCACAACAGGCCTAAAGCCGTTGCCAGCGCCCCCAGCGGACCTTGGCCCACACCCAGATGCAGGGCGGACCAGCCGCCGGATAGATCGGCCGGCGAGAGCGCCCCCATGAAGGCCAGTTGCAGGCCGGCGTAAATCAGCAGCGAAATCACCAGCGACAGGACCAGCGCCCGCGGGATCGTGCGTTGCGGGTCTCGCGTCTCGCCCGCCATATCGATTGCGTGGCGGAAACCGACAAAGGCAAAGGCGACACCTCCCGTCGCGATCGCCGCGAACACGCCCGAGACGCCGTTGGGCATAAACCCGCCATGGGCGGTGAAGTTCCGGGCGTCAAAACTGGTCGAGATGATCATCACGGCAAAGACAACCGGGACGGCGATCTTGAACCAGGTCATGCTGGTGTTGATCCGTGCGAACCATTGGACGCCAACCGCGTTGATCACCGTAAACATGAGCATCAGGGCGGCGGCGGTGATGTGGCCGGCGAGGCTCAAGCCGCCCTGCGCGCCCGAATGGATCCAAGGCGCGTAAACAGAGGCATAACGAAGGGCGGCCTCCACCTCGATGGGTGCGGTCGTACAATAGCCGGCCCAGGCGCTCCACCCCATGACGAGGGCAAGCAGACGCCCATGACTGAATTGCGGGATGCGCGCGATGCCGCCAGCAACCGGAAACATCGCGGTAACCTCGGCAAAGGCCATCGCCAACAGCATCATCGCAAATGCCCCGATCAACCAGGCAAGGAGCGCCGCCGGGCCGGCGGCCTGACTGGTAAGCAACGGGGCAAAAAGCCAGCCTGATCCGAAAACCGCTCCAACCGAGACGAATGTGAGGCCAACCAGACCGATGTCACGCTTTAGTCCCAAGGCGTACCAAACTCCCGCCGCTCAATCAGAGCGTGAAACTCAAAAACCCAACGAATGCTCCCGTCACACGATAGCCACTTTCACGCCAACCGGTAAACCGGGGATCGTTCGCGCATCTCGTAAAGGGCGCTGGTTGTGGGGCTGCATGCGCAGATGCGGCAACGACGTCTTGTCCGAGGCGCCGAGGCCCCTCAGCCCTCTCGTTCAGGGACAATTCTCAGCCGTGGCAGCGAGACGGGTTCGCCCGGTGACCTGACCGAGAGGGAGCTGTACCCGCCCGCGCCCTCTGCGGGACTGGTTTCCGCGGCAAGTGCATGAACATGCTGGATCTCCAGCACCGAGTAGGGACGCTGATAGACCCATGGCCGGTTCGCGATTGCCGTCAGATCAGGATCGGGCGGTGCCTCGTCGGTAAAGGCATAAAAATACAGTGTGAAGCCATAAGGCTCGACCGGCTGCACCGAAAGCGGGGACATCCCCCGGCTCAAGAGATCGGGCTCGATCGCGCCGATATCGGCGGTACGCAACGTGATGAGGCTCAGATGCGCGCCGCCGCCCAGGCGGGTTTCGTCATGGGGCTGGTCCGGACGCTCTCCTTGAAACCAATGATCGATCAGTTCGATCACAAACCCCTCCGGATCAGTTACCTTGGCGAGATACCCCACATCGCGGAACTGCCGGGGTGGCGACGGAGTGACGCCGCATGCTTCCAGTTGCGCGACGGCCAGGTCGATATTGGGGACTGACACCGCGATTTTCCAATAGAGATCCGTGGGCCGAGGGTCATGGGGCGCCTGTGCCTGCACAAACCGAAGCGCAACCTCACTCGCGCTGTACCCGACGCGTCCGTCACCCTGATCGTGCATCCCCAGGACGTCACAATAGAACCGGCGTTGCGCTTCCGGATCCCGGGCCCGCAATGTCAGGGTCTCAAGCTTTGCCATAGGGTTTTCCCTTTCTTGCGTGGACCTGTCGAGGAACCTGTCAGAGCTCCAACTGTGCGGAGACGATTTCTGGGCTTTCCCGTCGCCCCCTCTATTCGTGATGATCACCCCGCAGGTGGCAACAGAGAATTCGGCTGGACGCGATCGGGAACCCAGACAATTATGGGCAGGCTCCTCCGGATCACGGCGTTGTCCAGCCCTGTCATCGTCTCCAAGATCGTTTCCGAACCGAGTCACAAGGGAATGCCCGCATGATCAAGAACCCCGTCCCATGGCCGAACGGCGCCCGGTGCGCTGTTGCCATCACGTTCGACATGGATGCCGACAGCCTGTTGCATATCGAGCATCATGCCTCGGCCGATACCCGCCTGGCGGCGATGTCGGATCTTCGCTATGGGCCCGAGATCGCGGTGCCCAGGATCGTGGACCTGTTCGCGCAGTATGATCTGCGCCAAAGCTTTTTCCTGCCCGCCTGGTGCATGGAGCGGTATCCCGATGCCGTCGAGCTGATCCTGAATGGGGGGCATGAGATCGGCCATCACGGCTATCTCCACGAAGAACCCAACAAGCTGAGCCGTGAGGACCAGCTGGCCTGGCAAAGACGCTCGACCGAGGTGATCGAGCGCATGACCGGAACCCGTCCCAAGGGGTTCCGCGCGCCCGCCTATCAATTCTCGCGTGACAGTTTCGAGTTGTTGGTCGAAGACGGATTTCTCTATGACGCGTCGCTGATGGGCGATGATGTGCCCTATCTTCTGTCCGGAGAGAGCGGTGAGCTGGTCGAGCTGCCGTCGCACATGGCGCTCGACGATTGGCCTCATTTCCAGATGTCGAGGGATTTTGCCTATCGCGCAGGCGTCAAGGCGCCGGAGCAGGCCCTGGCCGTCTACCGCGCCGAGTTCGATGCGATGTGGCAGTTCGGCGGCCTCTGGATCGGGATCTGGCATCCCTTCCTGTCGGGTCGCCTGTCGCGCATGGTCATGTTGAAAGAGCTGATCGAGCACATGCTGGCCAGGGGCGATGTCTGGTTCGCCCGGCTCGACGAGATTGCCGAACATGTCCAAAGACTGCGGGCGGATGGTCTCTGGACACCGCGTATCGAGCGAATGCCAGCCTATGACGGCCCGATCCCGGAACTCGGCCCCGCAACGCCGGAGCGGGCCAGTTGACGCGCCCTTTTATCTGAAACAGACAGCAGGGTGCGGTCGTAAGGCGAGACTTTCGCGTCGACCGAGGTTGCGTCTGTCGGCCATGCCCTGCCTCGACCAATGCGGGCATGGCAACGATCGCGAGGATCGAGATGTCTTTGAGGCCGACCCAAGACGCCATCGCGCCCATCAGTGCGGATTTCCCGTTCAGGGCGGGCGTGTCCGGGCCGCGGCCCTCAGGGGCATGTGGTATCCGCGCGGGCCGCTGGCAGATTCTTTGGCCATCGCCGGGTTTGCCCGGATCGATACGCCAAAGCATTGTTAGAATGTAAACGAGTGGCGCGCGGGGTGCGGCGCGACCGTCGATAAAGAACTGATCCGTGGAGAGGAGACCACCATGACCAGGAATGCCGATTTCACCCAACGCGCGGCTGTCCACAGCACCGAGGAACCCTGGATCGCCTCGCCGATGCCAGGCGTCGAGCGCCGGATTCTCGACCGCATTGGCGACGAAGTCGCCCGGGCCACCTCGATCGTGCGCTATGCGCCGGGCAGCAGTTTCTCTGCCCATGTCCATACCGGCGGCGAGGAGTTTCTTGTCCTCGACGGCGTGTTCCAGGACGAGCATGGCGACTTTCCGGCGGGCAGCTATATCCGCAATCCGCCGGAATCGTCCCATACGCCGGGTTCGGAGCCTGGTTGCACGATCTTTGTCAAACTCTGGCAGTTCGACATGGCCGACCGCAGCCATGTGCGGGTCGACACAAACAAGATGCGTTTTGTCCCCGTTTCCGAGGATGTCGAGGTGATGCCGCTCTTCTCCGATACCCGCGAAGATGTGGTGCTGGAGCGTTGGGCCCCAGATGCGGAACTCACGGTCGACGCGGCCGGCGGCATCGAAGTGCTGGTTCTGGAGGGAGGGTTCGAGGAAGCTGGCGAGAGCTTCAAACCGGGCAGCTGGCTACGTCTGCCAAAGGGCAGTACATCCGCAATCAAGGCAGGCGCGCAAGGCGCCCGGGTCTGGATCAAGCGCGACCACCTGCGCGAGGAGCCGACGGCCCCGGCGGTGTCCTAGCCTTTTCGCCGGATAGGGCGGGCCCCAGGAGCTTGGCGCCAGACCAAAGGGGCTTGGCGCCAGACCAAAATCGGTTCAACCAGATTGAGGTTGAACAAGAATTCTGCTCCAGGCTCAACTGTTTGAGCAAGATCCCAGGATCTGAGTTGGTCAATCGGATCCTGCTTTGCTCTATGCCGCGTCGCGCAGACGCGCGAGCGCCGCATCAAAAACGCCACCCTCTTGCGCGACGCCCACACCATCCAGCAGGGCCAGCATCTGATCTTCGTAATTGATGGATATGTGGAGCTGACACCCTTTGCAGAGGCGCATCCAGGCGCGCTGGCGATCTTGGTCCAGCCGGCACCACAGCGCCCGCCAGTGCATCGCCGGGTCATCCGCGGGAATGTCGCGATATGCCTCGGCGATTTTCTCCAACAGAAACTGGCGCGCCGTTTCGGGATCGGGCTCCCGTGGCGCCCGCGTTGCGAACGTGCGGAAGTCGAGGCTCCAGCGCGCACGCAAAGCATCGACCTTTGCCTTGGCGAGCCGGCCGAACAACGAGCGCATTTCGTGCATGACACGGGGTTGCAATCCGATGGCCATCTGCGACCAGTAGAAACCGGGAATGAAGATGTCGTTCTCTTCCAGCATCGGCAGCAGCATGGCGGCGATCGACGCCTTTGCCTCGCCTTTGCTGACGGCCCGGGCAGGGGATGCGGCCAGCCGATCCTTGTGGCTTTGCAACAGGGCGTCGTGAAGCGCCAGAACCTCCGGCTTTTTCTTGCCCTTGCACAGCGCCTTGACCCCCAGCTTGGAGTCCGAGCTCATCACCGCCCAGAATTCCAGCCACTCGATATCCGCGATCCGGTCATTTCGCACTTTGTCTAGATAGGCATTCATCCGCTCGAGCGGTCGGGTTCCCGACCGTGCCGAGGATAGATCGGGCGTTGGCTCATCGCCATTGGCATGGGCAGCGACCGTCGCGAGATCCGCCGCCGATGTGTCGGAGCAGATCCCGTCCGGGAAACGAACGGTGAGCAGCCGTTCGACACTGTTGATCCGCTTGTACAAATCGCTTTTCAGGTCCAGCTCGCGCCGTATCTCGTTCAGGCGCAGTTTGTTGACCTTTTCATACAACTTCAAAAACGGTGCCTTGTAGCGATGCGCCAGGATGCTGCCGACAGCCTGATCGTGACGGTGGTCTTGGAAATCGGGCAGGTTGTCCCGGCCTTCTCCTTCTGCGTCATCCATCAGGATTCGCGGGTCGCGGCAATAGTCCAGCCAATGGTCCAGAAACGCGTTTGCGTCGGGTGTGTTGCGCCAGACACTCCATGTCGCCTGTATCTGGGGCGCGTTATGCATCTCGTCGGTATCCGCATCCATCAGTTGAAAGCACCGGCGTTTGGTGAACCGCGCCTGAACCCCCCAGTTGGTGGCGATACCGACGATGAAACCCTGTCGCAACGCGGCGGCGAGCCTCACGATGTTGGTGGGAAATCCGTCGAAATAGGTGACCTGCGAGATCAGACCCCTGCCGGCATCGCTGTAGATCAGCACGTCTTCCGCCGCCAGCCGGGCGAGATGCTCGCGAATGATGTAAGGCTTCCACAGCCAGAAACCCGCGCCCCGCCTTTGTGTCAGGATCGACGCGTTTTCGTCCCAAAAGGGTGTGGCGCGCAGATCGCGTTCCTTAAAGAAGGTCGCGCTCTCGAAACCGGCCTCAAGTGCCGAGCCACAATACCTTTCGGCATGCTGCGCATAGAGGATGTTGTCATTGGCATAGGTCAGGAAATGCGCCTTTGGTGCCAAGATATGTCTTTCCGCTAGATGCCTAGTCGACGGGTTGCAGGAGCCAGCTTAAAAGCGCCTGTCCGGGTTGCCAAGCAGGTCGGTCTATCCCGCCGCTTCAACTGCGCGGATGGGCGGATCGGTAGACCTCCATCAGGCGGCTCTCGTCCAGCGCCGTGTAGATCTGGGTGGAGCTGAGCGAGACATGCCCCAGCAGTTCCTGAATGGCCCGCAGATCCCCGCCCGCGGCGAGCAGCTGTGTCGCAAAGGCATGGCGCAGCGCATGGGGCGTGGCTGTTGCGGGCAGGCCCAGCGCCATGCGCGCCTCGGCCATCGCGCCGCTCAGGATCCGCGGGTTCAGCGGCCCGCCCCGCACGCCCAGAAACAGGGCGTCATCGGGGCCCGGCGCATGGGGGCAAAGATCCCGGTAACGCTCGATGGCGGCGCGGCTGACCGGCAGGATCGGCACCTCGCGCTGTTTTCCGCGTTTGCCGTTAACCCGGATCACCTCGGCCAGTGGCGCGTCGCATTGGCGAAGACCGAGCGCCTCGGAGATTCGCAACCCCGCGCCCCAGATCAGCGTCAGCGCCGCCCGATCGCGCGCGATCACCCAGGGTTGGCGGTCGCATGAGACAGTGTCGATGATCGCCCGCGCGTCGGTTTCCCTGACAGGACGGGGCAGGCGGGCAGGTGTCTTGGGCGCGCGCAGGCCTTGGATCGCGGGGCAGGAAAGCGCCTCGGCATCTTCAAGCCACCCGTAAAAGCTGCGCAGGGCCGAGACCTCCTTGGCCAGGCTGGAGGCCGACAGGCCGCGTGCCCGGCGCGCCGCCATCCATGACCTCAGATCTGGCACGGTGACCGCCGCAATGCCTGCGCGCGCCGGTGCCCCCCCAAGATGATCACCCAGAAAACGCAGATAGCCCGTCACGGTACGGACATAGATCTGGACTGTTTTCGGATCACGCCCGCGTACGGCGCCAAGGTGGCGTGCCCAACGGCGCAGCAGATCCTGCGCGCCGTCGGATAGGAGGCTCATGCCGCCGTGTCGCTGCTGAGATGCCGGGTCAGAAGTGTCTCGACCACGCGCGCGGTAAAAGTCAGAAGGTCGATCCCCTGATCGGGGCCGAAACGCTCGGGATCGGCGGCGCCGAAGGCAAGCAGTCCGGTGACACCGCCAAGGTCCAGCCGCAACAGGGCCTCTGACTGCGACGGTGAGATATGGCCAAAGACGACTTCTTTTTCTGCCGGGCACCGGCGCAGGACGACCGCAGAACCTTCGGTTCCGTCGATCGCGAGATAGGCGTCGATTGTCCCCTCCGGCACGATTGCAGCGCGGCCGTTCAGCCCGGGTGCCAGTTCGTCGGCCGACCGGGTTTCGGTTACATCCGCCTCAAGACAGATGCGCGCTTCCTCGACGCCCAGCATCACCGGCACGTCGTTGATCAGGTGGCTTAGGAATGCGCCCATATCATCCGCCTCGATCAGGGCCAGAACCGCGCGATGGACCTGATTGGTGGTCGCGACATTCTCGTAGGCCGCCGCGATGACCGAGCGATTGGCCCTCATCATCTTGTCGAGGCGCGCCTCCATCCGCTCGACCAGCCGGTCGCGCAGATCGACGACGTTGCGCGCGCCCTGTGCACCGGGGCCGATCAGCGCCCGCATCACCTGATCGTCGTCCAGCACCAGATTCGGGTCACCTAGAATCAGGGAGCGGATAAGCTCCCGCTCGTCACCGTCCAGCTCGACCCCGGCGCCTTTTGCTTCGGGCGCCCTCATGACAGGATGTTCTGCCCGGTTTTCGCCCAATCGGCCAGAAACGCCTCGAGCCCCTTGTCGGTCAGCACGTGATCGGCCAGTTTCTTGACAACGCCGGGCGGGATCGTGGCGACATCGGCGCCGAGTAGCGCAGATTCCTTAACGTGACCCACTGTGCGGATCGAAGCGGCGAGGATCTGGGTTTCAAAGCCGTAATTGTCATAAATCGTTCGGATTTCCGAGATCAGCTCCATGCCGTCCAGCCCGTTATCATCCAGCCGCCCGATAAAGGGCGATATAAACGTCGCCCCGGCCTTGGCGGCCAGCAATGCCTGCGTCGCCGAGAAACAAAGCGTGACATTGACCATGGTGCCCGCATCGGACAGCGCCTTGCAGGTCTTTAGCCCGGCCCAGGTCAGCGGAACTTTGACGGCGATATTGGGCGCGATCTTGGCGAGTTTCCTGCCTTCGGCCAGCATGTCCTCGAATTCGGTGGCCGCCACCTCGGCCGAGACGGGACCGTCGACGATCTCGCAGATTTCCCTGGTCACTTCCAGGATATCACGGCCCGATTTCAGGATCAGCGAGGGGTTTGTTGTCACCCCATCCACCATGCCGGTTGCATTCAACTCGCGGATCTCGTCTATCTCGGCAGTGTCGATGAAAAACTTCATGATGGGTTCCCTCAACCAATCGGGCCACAGTTGGGCGGAGACTACCGCAACCCAACCGATGGGGCCAGCCCCGGAATGAGCTACCAGATGACGCGTTTTCAGGCCGGTGACCAGGTTGCAGTCATGTTGCCTGCACCCTTTGACGGCCCGCTCGACTATCTGCTGCCCCAGGGGCTTTCGCTCGGCCCGGGCGACTTTGTGCAGGTCGAGCTTGGTGCCCGCGTCGTCACCGGCGTCGTTTGGGGGGCGGGTAAGGGCGATGTCGACCCGGGCAGGCTGAAACAGGTCGCAGGAAAGTTCGATGTCCCGCCCATGGCGCCGGCGATGAGGCGGTTCCTCGAACGGGCAGCGGACTACACGATCACACCGCCGGGCATGATGGTGCGGCTTGGCACCCGGGTGCCAGAGCTGGGCAAGCCACCGCCGACCCGCCGGGTCTGGAGCCTGACCGATCACCGGCCGGACCGGCTGACCGATGCGCGCCGCAGGGTGATCGAGGTGCTCGAACAACATGGCGGCATGGGTCTGGGCACCGCCGAGCTTGCCGAACTGGCAGGCGTTTCGGCGGCGGTTGTGACCGGGCTTGCTGGTTCGGGCGTTCTTTCGGGGCGCGAGATCGCCCGTGATGCCCCCTTTCCCCCGCTGTTCGGTCATCGAACAGGGGATCATCTCAACGAGGGTCAAAGTGCGGCGGCCGAGATCCTGCGCACCCATGTCGCGGCTGCCGCCTTCAAACCGGTGCTCCTGAAAGGTGTCACCGGGTCGGGAAAGACCGAAGTCTATCTGGAGGCGGTTGCCGAATGCATCGCCGCCGGGCGCCAGGCTCTGGTGCTGGTGCCCGAGATTGCGCTCACCTCGGCCTTTCTTGCCCGGGTGGAGGCGCGTTTCGGGGCCCGCCCGGGCGAGTGGCACCACGGTATCGCCCCGCCAGAGCGGCGGCGGGTCTGGCGCGCGGTCGCCGAGGGGCGCGTTCAACTCGTTGTCGGCGCCCGCTCGGCTCTGTACCTGCCGTTCACCGATCTTGGCCTTATCGTCGTGGATGAGGAACACGAGAACAGCTTCAAACAGGCTGACAACGTCCTCTACAACGCCCGCGACATGGCCGTGCTCCGCGCCGCCGAAGAGGATGCGGTAATCGTCATGGCCTCGGCCACGCCATCACTCGAGAGCTGGGCGAATGCCGAGTCGGGCAAGTATCAACGCCTTGATCTGCCGGAACGTTTCGGCGCCGCCGTGATGCCGGAGCTGCGCATTGTCGATCTGCGCACCGACAATCCCGGCCGCAACCGCTGGATCTCGGAACCCTTGGCCGAGGCGGCCAGGGCCAGGCTCGGGCGCGGCGAGCAGGTATTGTTCTTCCTCAATCGCCGCGGCTATGCACCGCTGACGCGCTGCCTCGCCTGCGGGCACAATTTCCATTGCCCCCATTGCGATTGTCTGATGGTGACGCATCGCTTTCGCGATCAGTTGCTCTGCCATCAATGCGGGCATGTCGAGCCGACGCCGCGGGCCTGCCCGGCATGCGGGCGAGACGACCGGCTTTCGGTGATTGGCCCCGGCGTTGAACGTCTGGCCGAGGAGTCGGCGGATCTGTTCCCCGAGGCGCGGATCGAGGTTCTCTCGTCGGATCTGGCCGAAAGCCCGGAAGAGTTGAAAGCCCGCCTCGCCGCCATCGCCGAGGGGGCGGCGGATATCATCATCGGGACCCAGATGGTCGCCAAGGGGCACAACTTTCCCCTGTTGACCCTGGTCGGCGTGATCGATGCGGATATGGGGCTGCAGGGCGGCGATCTGCGCGCGGCGGAGCGCACCTTTCAGTTGATCCACCAGGTCGCGGGCCGCGCCGGCCGGGCGGACAAGGCGGGGGTGGCGATGATCCAGACGGCCTCGCCGGATCACGATGTGATGGCGGCGATCATGTCGGGCGATCCGGAATCCTTTTGGCGGGCCGAGGCGGCGATGCGGCGCGAGGCGGGCGTGCCGCCCTATGGCCGGATGGCGGGCATTATCGTATCCGGCCCCGACGAGGCGCATGTCTGGGAGATCGCGAATGCCCTCGCACGCAGCGCCGAGATCGTGGCAAGGACGGGAGCCGAGGTCTATGGGCCGGCCCCCGCCCCCTTTGCCCGGCTGCGCGGGCGCCACCGGGTCCGCCTGCTCGTCAAGGCGCCAAAGCATGTGCCGCTGCAACCGGCCCTCAAGGCCTGGCGCGAAGCGGTCAAGACCGGTGCCAAAACCCGCGTGGTGATCGATATCGATCCGCAAAGCTTCCTCTGACACAAACGCAAGAACCGGGTGGCGCGCTGGATGCTGGTCGGCGATCACGTGACCTCTTCAACAGGAGGTTTCACAATGTCTGACATCGTCTTTTCTCCCATCCCAACAGAAACGGCGCGCCACTATCAGCGCGGTGGCGCCGATGCCTATGGCAACAGGCCCGAACGCGTGACCTGCACCGGTCAGGGCAATCCGTGCCGCCATTGTCTCTCGTTCATTCCGGAGGGGGCGAAAATGCTGATCCTCGCACATCGTCCGTTTGACGAACTCCAGCCCTATGCGGAAACCGGTCCGATTTTCCTCTGCGCCGAGGAATGCGCTGGCTGGGATGACAAGGCAACGCCACCCGCGCTGGCCGGGGATGGCGAGGCGCGTTTGCTGAAGGGATATGGGGAAGATGACCGAATTCTGTACGGGCTTGGCCGCGTCGTAGCGGTCGAGGGCATCCCCGACAGCGCGAGGGAGATGTTGGCCGATCCGCGCGTCGCGTACATTCATGTGCGGTCGTCGACCAATAACTGCTTTACATGCCGGATCGACCGGGCGTGATAATCGCCACGGCGATCCATTGCGATCAACTCCGGCGCCGGGCATGCTCCGGCGGCGGGGGGCTTTAACGCAGATCTGCTGCGACACTGTGACGTCGGATTCTGGCCTCCAGCCATCTTTCCTTTGGGCGACGCTCAGACCATTAAGGCGTCCGAGCAATCACGGTACGCCGACAGTTGTGCCGGTGGCACCTTTCTGGTAGCGAATGCACGCTTGGCACGTTGCGGGACAACGGGTGCCGATTGGGGAAACATACCGGCAGCGCCGGGCGAAACGAAAAGGTTCGACGTGAGCGCATCTTCCACAATGACATCGAGCGCCGCTGGCAGGTATGCCACCGCCCTGTTCGAGCTCGCCAAGGAAGAGGGTCAGCTTGACCAGGTTGAAGCTGACCTCAACTCCGTTGGCGCCGCGCTGGACGACAGCGCTGATCTCACGCAAGTGCTTGTCAGCCCGATCTATACCCGCGACCAGCAGGGCCGCGCGCTGGCCGCCCTGGCCACAAAGATGGAGCTCGGGGCGCTGACGTCGAATGTTCTGGGCCTGATGGCGGCCAATCGCCGGCTGTTTTCCGTGCCGGAGATGCTGGCGAATTTCGCCGGTCTGATGGCGGAGCACCGCGGTGAGGTGACGGCCGAGGTGACCTCGGCCAAAGCGCTGACCAAGGCGCAGTCGGAAAATCTCGCCGCCTCGCTCAAGGCGTCGGTCGGACGGGACGTGAATCTGAATATGACCGTCGATAAGGACATTATCGGCGGTCTGATTGTTAAAGTGGGTTCGAAAATGGTCGACAGTTCGATCCGTTCGAAGCTCGCAGGTCTGCAAAACGCAATGAAAGAGGTCGGGTAATGGCGATCCAGGCAGCTGAGATTTC
>JBCCHW010000083.1:0-14178 GCA_039028555.1 Pseudomonadota bacterium
GCGCGGCCGAGCACATTCTCGAAGCCCACCGCGTCCGCACCTCCAAGACCCCTCCCGAAGACCTCATGGACCCGCGTGCCTGCGACGACGCGGCGGCACTCGCCCACTTCAGCGACGAGGCCGAGCGAGCCTTCGCCGCGCCTGAATCCGAGTCATGAACCAGGCAGGAAACCGCCGGGAGCGGCACAACACCTGTTTGCAGGGGAGAGAAGTATGCGTGATTTGACGGGAGTGATTCCCTTTGGACCCCATGGACCCGCCGAGACGGGGCTGGCCGATTGGGAGGAGATCGATTCTGCGGGCCTTGTCTCGGGCACACCGCTGCAACGGGGCCATATCTATCATCAGGAGTCGGGGCGGGGGTATCTGTCGGGCATCTGGGACTGCACGGCGTTTACGTCGAAATGCGCGCCCTATCCCGATGACGAACTCATGATTCTGCTCGAAGGTGAGTTGACCCTGAAAACCCCCGACGGGGCCGAGACCCGGCTGAAAGCAGGCGACGCCTTTGTGATTCCCAAGGGGCTCGAATGCCAGTGGATCCAGCCGGGCTATCTGCGCAAGGTGTTCATGATCCTAAGTGAACCGATCGCCGAAGAGACGGCGAACCCCTCGCTGAACCGGATCACGGTGCCGGACCTGTCGCTGCCATCCGATCCCGACGGTGTGATCGATGCCTGTCAGACATGGTTCGTCAACTCGACCGGGCGGATGGTTGTCGCCACCCGTCAATGCGCGGGGCGCCGGTCGGCCGAAGAGGTGACCCAGGGCAACGACCTGATGCACATCATCGCCGGGTCCGTCACGACGATCATCGACGGCAACGAGACAACCTTTGGCCCCGGTGATACGTTTTATGTCGTTCAGGGAACGCGGCTGATCTGGCGCACGGCGCCGGGGACGTGGCTGTTGCAGACCCGATATGTCGCGTAAGATCTGAGAAAGGGCCGCTAACCCACGACCATGTCGGGATCTTCGGCATCCAGCCGGCAGCATATCCGGTACCGTTCCAGCGATATGTCGTCGAGCAGGCCGCGCTGGCGCAGATACATGGCGGCGCCATAGCGGATCAGGCCCGAGCCCGGCTCGCCCAGGGGGCGGCGCAGGTTTTCCCATTCCTCGCGATCCAGGCTTGCGTTCATCCGCCGGCTCCGTAATAGCTGCGTTCGGATTCAGTAA
Source organism: Pseudomonadota bacterium (assembly GCA_039028555.1). Classification (GTDB taxonomy): domain Bacteria; phylum Pseudomonadota; class Alphaproteobacteria; order Rhodobacterales; family Rhodobacteraceae; genus Thermohalobaculum. Next base: position 1,180 of record JBCCHW010000083.1, read on the forward strand.
AGGAAGACCGATGAAGGGTATGCAATCCGCCACCGCGCCGCAACCGCGCACCCGCGCGTCGAAACAGGCGCGCCGCGAACAGTTGATCGAGGCGACCCTGAATGCGATCGAGCGCAAGGGGCTGACCGCCTTCACGCTCGCCGATGTGGCGGACGGGGCGGGGCTGTCGCGCGGGATCGTGAACTTTCATTTCGAAAGCAAGGACAAGCTGCTGGTCGCGGTGCTCATGCAACTGTCCGACGAATACGACCGGAACTGGCGGGCCGAGCTCGCCGCGGCGCCGGCGGACAACGCCACGCGGCTCAGGACGCTGATGCTGGCCGATCTGTCGCCCCGCATCTGCACGCCGGGCAAGCTTGCCGCCTGGTTCGGCTTTTACGGCGAGGCGGCGTCGCGCCCCGATCTGCGCGATCTGTGCTGGGGCCGCGACGATGCCTATCTCGATGCGCTCGACGAGATCTGCACCGGGTTGAAGGCCGAGGTCGGCTATGACTTTGCCCCTGCAAAGACCGCGATGAGCCTTTATGCGATGCAGGAGGGGCTGTGGCTGCGCCTGATGCTGGGCAACGGAGAACTGCGGCTGGACGAGGCGGTGGAGGTCTCCCTCGCCTCGCTCGGCCTTTTGTTTCCGCGCCATTTCTCGCCCGAGGGGGATCTTCTCGACCGGGGCTGAGGCCATCCCGCTTACTCCGCGCGCATCGAGCGGTTCACCTCCGCCACCCGTTTTTCGTCGGGTGCCTCATCCAGCGTCACCACCGGCAGCACGTCGCGGATATGGTCGTGATGCGTGCGCACGCCGTATTCGAGGTCCGAGAGCAGAAAGCCCGAAAACGCGCGCGAGGCCATGGACTCGTCTGACCAGATCGTCAGTTGCACGTCCTCGACCTGGGTTTCCTGGTCGATCCGCACCGCCAGCTGGCGGGCAAGACGCTCCTGCCGGGTCTCGTCGCGATAGCGATAGACCGCGCCGCGCAGCGTCGTCTCGTGGGTCGAGGTCGGGAACTCCTGATAAAACTGCATCAGTTCGGGCGTGACCGCGATCACCGCATTGGGAAACAGGCCCCAATAGATCCAGGCCTCGTGCAGCTCTTCGGGCAACCAGGGTTTGGGGGTCGAGAGCTTGGTGTAGTTCTTGACGCTCCAGCGCCGCCTATTCTCGCGCGAGAAGGTGCCGATGGAGCGTGAGGCCCCGTCGATGAACGGCTGATCGAAATAGGTCCGGCCATACAGGTCCTGCAGGGCGGGATGCGCCATCGCCACGTGATAGCCTTCGTTGTCGACATCGCGCACCGATTTCCAGTTGACCGGTGAGGTATCGGTCGAGATTCCTGTGGTCGGCACCATCTGATCCATGCGATAGGTCTGCGCCTCCTCGGCAAAGGGGGCCAGGATCTCGGCCACGGGCGGTTGCGGCCCGTCGGCAAAGCGGATGAAGATCAGACCGTTCCAGATCTCCAGTTCAATCTCGAGCAGGCCGAATTCCTTGCGGTCGAGGGGAGGGAAGCTTTCGGGCCGCGCGGCGCCGCGCAGGGTCCCGTCGAGATTGTAGACCCAGCCATGGAACGGGCAGATCACCGCGTTGCGGCAGGTGCCCTTGTCCTCGGCCACAACGCGCGAGCCGCGGTGGCGGCAGATGTTGTGAAAGGCCCGCACCACGCCGTCGCGGCCACGGATCACCAGCGCGCGTTCACCCACCGCATCCAGCGTCATGAAGTTGCCCGGCTCGGGAATGTCCGAGACGTGACCCACGATGTTCCAGTGGGTTCGGAACAGGTCCGACTTCTCCAGCGCCGTCAGGGCGTCGCTGTGATAGGTCCATGCGGGCAGGCCGCGGCGGTCCCAGCCTGCGGGGGCTTCGATGTTTCTCTCGTCGATGGCGTCCTTCATGGGGGCTCTCTTGGTTTGCGTTATTGAATCACCGTTCAATAATAATATTCTCTACCTGATTCGGGAAGTCCCGGCCTAACGTTTTCCCCAAGGAGGTGACCATGAAACCGATCCAATCCCATGAAAGACGCGTCGCGAATATTCGCGACGAGGCGGCCTATCAGGCCTATGACCCGACCGGCGAGGCGGAGCAGGGGACATCGTTCATCAAGCTCAACACCGCGACGCCAAAGGATGTCGGGTTCTATATCTACCGCATGGCGCCCGGCGCCCGGTCGACACCGCACCGCCATGGCGGCGCCGAAGAGTTCCTGATGCTCGAGGGGGAGCTGATCGACAATGACGGTACTGTCTATCGCCCGGGCGATGTGGTCTGGCTGGCCGGCGGGACCGAGCATACGTCGCACACCGAAACCGGCTGCCTGATCGCGGTCTATGCCGAGGAAGCCGAAGAGGCCCCGGGCGCCCAGGGCTGACGGCTTCGCCGGGCGGGTCGCCATGGTGGCCCGATCCCGGGTTTCATCAGAATGGCCCGCAAGTCGTCGGCGCCGGGGCAAGGATTGGAGCAAGGAATGAAGACCTACAAGATCGCCTCGATCCCCGCCGACGGGATCGGGCCCGAAGTGATCGACGCGGGCCTGCAGGTGCTGCAGGTGCTGGCCCGGCGCGACGGGGCATTCACGCTCGACGTCACCGCCTTTGACTGGGGCTCGGAGCGCTACAGGCGCCTGGGCGCGCTGATGCCCGAGGACGGGACCGAGCAGCTCAAGGCCTTTGACGCGATCCTGTTCGGGGCGGTGGGCGCGCCGGACGTGCCCGATCACGTGACGCTCTGGGGCCTGCGCCTGCCGATCTGCCAGGGCTTTGACCAATACGCCAATGTGCGGCCCACGCGGATTCTGCCGGGCATCAGGGCGCCGCTGGCCAATATCGGCCCCGGTGACCTCGACTGGGTGATCGTGCGCGAGAACTCCGAGGGCGAATATGCCGGCATGGGCGGGCGCGCCCATCGCGGCCTGCCCGAGGAGGTGGGGACCGAGGTCGCCGTCTTTACCCGCGCGGGTGTCGCGCGGATCATGCGCTTTGCCTTTGGGCTGGCGCAGTCGCGCCCGCGCAAGTTCCTGACCGTGGTCACGAAATCCAACGCCCAGCGCCACGGCATGGTGATGTGGGACGAGATTGCCGGGGACGTCGCGCGCGAGTTCCCCGACGTGACCTGGGACAAGATGCTGGTCGATGCGATGACGGTGCGCATGGTCAAGGACCCGCAAAGCCTCGACACCATTGTCGCGACCAACCTGCATGCCGATATCCTCTCGGATCTCGCAGGCGCGCTGGCGGGCAGCCTGGGCGTGGCGCCCACGGCCAATATCGACCCGGAGCGGCGCTACCCCTCGATGTTCGAGCCGATCCATGGCTCGGCCTTCGACATCACGGGCAAGGGCATCGCCAACCCGGTGGCGACGTTCTGGACCGCGGCGCAGATGCTGGACCATCTGGGCGAGGCGCCGGCGGCCCGCCGCCTGATGCAGGCGGTCGAGGCGGTCTGTGCCATGGGCATCACGACGCCGGATATCGGCGGCAACGCCACCACGCAGCAGGTGACCGACGCGGTCTGTGACGCGATCCGCAGCTCGAATGTCTGAGCGCGGGCGCGCTATCCCTTCTCGAATGGTTTCTTCAGGGTTTCCTTCAGCAAGAGAGCCCCGATCAGCGTCATGACGCCGATGCCCGTGACATACCAGGCAAAGGATGTTCGGTCGCCCGTATACCCGTCGAGCCAGGTCGCCAGCATCGGCGCGGTGCCGCCAAACACCGCGAGCGCCAGGTTGTATCCCGCGCTGACGGCAGTGACCCGGATGTTGGCGGGGAACATCTCGGCGAATGCCACCGGCAGCGGTGCCATGAAGATGGCCACCCCGAGCGCAAAGGCGAGCTGCCCGGCCAGCGCATAAAGCGGGTCGGGATGGGTCATCATCCAGGCCATCGGATGCGCGATGATCAGAATCAGGGCAGCCCCCGTCACCATCACAGGTTTGCGCCCGATCCGGTCGGACGCCCGCGCAATGAAGGGCACCAGCACGACCATGGTCGCGATCGAGATCGAGTTGAAGGTCAACGCCTCGGCATGGCTCTCATGCATCTGCGAGACCAGCCAGCCGCTGACATAGAGAAAGCCGATATAGTAGGCGACCGCGAAACCGGCGCTGAGGCAAAAGACATGCAGCACCCCGCGCCAGTGATGGCGGATCATGTGGCCCAGCGGAAAGTCCAGCCGCTTGGGCGCTTGGACATCAATCATCGTGCGCCGCAGGAAATAGGCCGAGACCGCGACCATCACGCCGAAGAGAAAGGGAATCCGCCATCCCCAGTCATTCAGTTGCGCATCGCTCAACAGATAGCTCAGCACCGCACCGGCCAGCGAGCCCAGCAGGATCCCGCCGCTCGACCCGGACATCGCCCAGCTGGCAAAGAAACCCCGCCGGTTGTCGGGCGCGATCTCGGCCAGATAGACGACCGAGGTGGTGAACTCGCCGCCGACCGCGGCGCCCTGGAACAGGCGTATCACGACCATCAGCACGCTCGCGGCAATCCCGATCTGCTCGTAGGTGGGCAGGATACCGATGGCCAGCGACGAAACCGCCATCAGGGCGATCGAGCAAACCAGCGCGGTCTTGCGGCCATAGCGGTCACCGATATGGCCAAAGAACAGGGCGCCGAGGGGGCGCATCACAAAGCCGGCGGCGAACGCGCCATAGGCCGCGATCAGCGACACGGTGGGATCCTGCGAGGGAAAGAACAGCTGCGCCAGAACGGGCGCGAAATAGCCATAGACGGCAAAGTCATACCATTCCAGCACATTGCCGGCGATCCCTGCGATCGCCAGTTTGCGCCGGCGAAGGGCCGGTTGGGGGGGAGCTGAATCGTGCTCGTTCACGGGGGGGTCCATGATGTTGCCGGTGGTGCTGCGAGTCCGAACTAGGCCTTAAAAGCAATAACGGTGCAAACCATTCTTTCGCCTTTTGGCGAAAGTCAAAAAATGACCTAAATCGGGTATCAATTGGCACCGTCCCGATCCCGAAACAGGACGTGTCTCGTGTTTGTTTGATGTGTGTTAGACATCATTTCTCCCAAATTTCAGCTGGCCGTCACATGCCGGTTCGGGCCTGCGTCGGCGTTTGAAAGGGGAGCAGGATGCGGGACGCCCGCGATCTGGGTGCAATGCAAGGCCCCGGGCGGCGTCTCTGGCGCCCCGGAAATGGCAACGATGACTGGGAGGTTCCACGATGATGCGCTCAATGCCGGTAATGCTTGCGATTATGCTCGGGGTGGGGGGGCAAAACGGGCCGGCCATCGCCGACCGGATCGATATGACCAATCTGATCCTGACCGAACGCAGCGCCGATTGCGCCGATTATGCCGGTGATTACACCGCGCGGGTCGAGGATATCTCGCGCCAGATCCGCTATGAGTCCCGGGTCGAGATCACGCCCGGGTCTGACGCCTGCATCCTGCGCTCGAACGGGATCCCCAATCATGATTTCAACGGGCCGACGGCGCGGTTTGCAAATGATGTCAAAGAGTTGCCGGTGGAGTTTCGTATCCCGCGCAATCCACAGCCCGCGCCCCGGCCGGATCCGCTGAGCCAGCGGATGTATGATGCGGTTCTGTTGAACGGAACACCGGTCGACCTGCTCTCGGCCGGGTGCTACCGGCCCGGTGCGCCGCGTGCGGATGCCAACGGCAATGTGCTGGCCGGGTGCCGCGACACCGATCCCTGGCTGATCGACCCGCCGGCCTATGACGACCATTTCGGCGTCGATCTGCACAACGCCCATGCCCAGCCCGATGGCCGCTATCACTATCACGCCAATCCCAACGCGCTGTTTCTGGACCACGACCTGTCAGAGCCGTCGCCGGTCATCGGCTTTGCGGCGGATGGTTTCCCCATCTATGGCACGCTGTTTCGCGATGCGACCGGCACCGTGCGCCCCGCCAAACCCGGTTTCACGCTCAAGACCACGCCGCGCCCCGGCCCGCCAAACGGGCCCGGCGGCATGCCCGACGGCACCTATCTGGCCGATTACGAATTCACCGGGGCGGGCGATCTGGACGAATGCAACGGGATGCGCGTCGACGGCCAGTACGGGTATTATGTCACCACCGGCTATCCGTGGGTCCTGAATTGCCTGCGCGGCAGGCCGGACCCGTCCTTTGCCAAAGGACCGCGCTAGCCCGGCGCCGGGGCCGTCTCATAGGCGGTCAACAGGGCCGGCACGCTGTCATACATCGCCCCGGCCCCGAATTGCGTGATGATCTGCTGACGGCTCAGCGCCTCGGTGCCCGAGACGTTCTGCACAAAGACCAGCCGGGTCGATCCGGCGGCGGCGATCTCGCGGATCTCCGCCAGGGTCGACTGGGCGGTATAGTCGATATCGTCGACCGACGAGAGATCGATGCAGAGCCAGCGCAAGGGCGGCTCGGCCCGGGCGGCCAGCGTCGTCAACTCATCACGCATCTGCTGCGCGTTGGCGAAATACATCGCATGGCCAAAGCGATAGATCAGCAGGCCCGGGCGGATCTGGGTGCCCGACGCCAGCGGCTCGCCCCGCAACTGCCCGGTTTCATCCTGCGCGAGGATCAGGTCGCTCGGCCGGTATCCGCGCCGTGTATGGCTGATGATCGAGAGCACGACGGCAAAGCCGATGCCCACCTCGACCCCGAATGCGATCACCGCCGCAATGGTGGCAAGTGCGATCCAGAACTCGGCCCGGCGCGCGCGATAGATATCGCCCAGGCCGCGGAGGTCGATCAGGTCGATCCCGATCAGAAAGACCACACCCGTCAGCACCGCCTGGGGCAGATACGAAAGCGGCGCGGTCAGAAACAAGAGCGTGATGATCACAACCGCGACCATCACCAGCAGCGCGAGCTGGCTGCGCCCGCCCGCGGCGCTGACCATCTCGGTCTTGGTCGGGCTGCCATTGACCACGAATGTGCCGCTGAACCCCGCGCCCAGATTGGCCAGGCCCAGCGCGAACAGGTCGCGCGATTCCGCCAGCGTCTCGTGGTTGCGCGCGGCATAGGCCCGCGCGGTCGCCGCACTTTGCGCCAACACGACAACCGCCATGGCAAAGGCGGTGGGCAGCAGGCTCCAGACCAGCGACAGCGTCACCTCGACCCCGGGCAGCGCCAGATGCGGCAGGCCCGTCGGGATCGCGCCCACCACCGGCACGCAATCGCCGAAGCCAAAGGCCCAGGAGAACAGGATCGCAGCGATCACCACCAGCATCGCCACCGGCAGGCGGACATGCCAGCGCGCCTTGATCAGCTTGCCCGCGATCAGCGCCGCCACCGTGGCCCCCGCGATCGCCGCCGCACCGGGATTGGCGCCGGCGAGCCCGGCGGGCAGGGCGCCCAGCGTGGCGAGCAGGTCGTCGTGATGCCCCTTCACGCCGGCCAGATCGCTGACGGCATGCAGCGCCACCTGAATGCCGACGCCCGAGAGAAACCCGGTCAGCACCGGGCGCGACAGGAAATCGGCCATGAAACCCAGCCCGAAGGCGCTGGCGAGAAACAACAGCAGCCCCACCATGATCGCCAGCGCCATGGCGAGCGCCATGTACTGGTCGCTGCCCGCCGCGGCCAGACCGATCAGCCCGCTCGCCAGAATGGCGGCGGTGGCCGAATCCGCGCCCACCACCAGATGCCGTGACGAGCCAAAGATCGCGAACAGCGCCGCCGGGATCAGCATCGTGTAAAGCCCGGTGATCAGCGGCGTGCCCGCGATGCGGGTATAGCCCATGACCTCGGGGATCGCGAGGGCGGCCAGCGTGATGCCCGCCACGATCTCGCCGGGGATCTGCGCCCGGCTGATCGGCAGAACGCCGTGCAGGATCAGCGGGCCGGAGGGCAGAGGCAGCCGTTTCATCGATGCGGTCGATCCTAAGGTTTGGGGCACCTGGGCCGATGCTATCGGCTCGGCGCCGCAAAGGACAGACCCCGGCATCACGGGCACCGGCGCGGGCAGGGCGCCGATCAATGATTGCAGTTTCGTGACAAATTCATGACAGTTACCGTGAGGAGGTCGCTGCGCCCCGCGACAATTGCCAGTTGCACGACCTTGGCGCACACTCGCGCGCGGGAAACACAAGGGACTCAAAGCCATGCAATCGCAGACATCCACCGATGCCGCGGCCGGGACCGCGCCCGATCTGGAAAAGGCTGACATTGCCGGGGTGATCGGCGCGCTGGGCGTTGACCCGGCCGCGGGGCTCGGCGCGGGCGAGGCCGAGAAACGCCTAGGCACCTATGGCCCGAACGCGATTGTCGAACAGGAAGAGAGCCTCTTTCACAAGGTGCTCGGCTATTTCAAGGGGCCGATCGCGCTGATCATCGAGGCCGCCGCGATCATCTCGGCCATTCTGGGCCATTGGGAGGATTTCATCATCATCTCGGGCCTGTTGATCTTCAATGCGGGCCTAGATCTCTGGCAGGACGCCAAGGCGTCCAATGCGCTGGCGGCGCTGAAAAAGGGGCTGGCCCCTGATGCGACGGCCCGGCGCGACGGCGCCTGGGCGACGGTGGACGCGGCGACGCTGGTCCCCGGCGATATCGTCAAGATCAGGCTGGGCGACGTGGTGCCCGCCGATCTGCGCCTGATCGACGGGCAGTTCGCCTCGATCGACCAATCCGCGCTGACCGGCGAGTCGGTGCCTGTGGCCAAGGCCCAGGGCGACAGCGCCTATTCGGGCAGCGTGGTGAAACAGGGCGAGATGCAGGGCGTTGTCATCGCGACCGGGGCCAACACCTTTTTCGGCCGCACGGCAAAGCTGGTGGCGGGTGCCGGCGCGACCAGCCATGCCCAGCGGGCGATGTTCGAGATCGGGAACTTTCTGATCATCGTGGCGCTGGTCTTTGCCTCGATCATGGTGGCGGTGCAGGTCTATCGCGACATCGTGCTGGCCGACAGCTGGGCCTGGAATGACGCGCTCGGCATTCTGCAATTCGTGCTGATCCTGCTGGTCGCCTCGATCCCCGTGGCGATGCCGGCGGTGTTTTCGATCACCATGGCGCTGGGGGCGCTGAGCCTCTCTAAGGAAAAGGCCATCGTCTCGCGGCTCGAGGCGATCGAGGAGATGGCGGGCGTCGATATCCTGTGCACCGACAAGACCGGGACGCTGACCAAGAACCAGCTGAAACTGGGCGAGCCGCTGTTGCTGGGGTCGGCGACGGCCGATGAGGTGATCCTGGCGGGCGCGCTCGCCTCGCACCCTGAGGATCACGATGCGATTGATGATTGCGTGATCGCGGGGCTCGACGATGCGGCCGTGCTGAAAACCTATACCCAGACGGCCTACACCCCCTTTGACCCGGTCACCAAACGCACCCAGGCGACGGTGACAGGCCCGGACGGCGCCGCGATCACGGTCGCGAAAGGGGCGCCGCAGGCGATTGTCGATCTCGCCGGTCCCACTGCCGAGATCGCCGCCAAGGTCGCCGATACGGTGGCTGATCTGGCCGCGCATGGCAGCCGGGCGCTCGCCGTTGCCCGCTCCGACGACGGCGGGGCCAGCTGGCAGGTGCTGGGCATCCTGCCCATGTTCGACCCGCCGCGCGACGACTCCAAGGCAACCATCGAGGCCGCCGGGGTCAAGGGCGTCGGGGTCAAGATGATCACCGGCGACGACACCGCCATCGCGATCGAGACCGCGCGCCAGCTGGGCATGGGCACCAACATCCTGCCCGCAGCGGATGTGTTTCCAAAGGATATGGACCCCGCCCATGTGCCCGAGGCCATCGCCGACTCGATCGAGACGGCGGATGGGTTCGCCCGGGTTTTCCCCGAACATAAGTACGCCATCGTCAAGGCGCTGCAGGCGCGCGGGCATCTGGTGGCGATGACAGGCGACGGGGTCAATGACGCGCCCGCCCTGAAACAGGCCGATTGCGGCACCGCGGTCTCGGGCGCCACCGATGCGGCGCGCGGGGCGGCGGCGCTGATCCTGACCGCGCCTGGGCTGTCGGTGATCAACAGCGCCATCGACGAGGCGCGGCGGATCTTTGGCCGCATCACCAGCTATACGATCTATCGTGTCTCGCTGACCATCGACATCATGCTCTTGGTGGTGCTCTCGACCGTGTTTCTGGGCTTTCAGCCGCTGACCGCGGTGATGATCGTTGTGATGTCGCTGCTCGATGATATCCCGATCATGACGATTGCCTATGACAACACGCCCGTCAGCCCGAAACCGATCCGATGGCGGATGAAGCGGATTCTGGCGGTCTCGGCGGTGCTCGGGTTTTTCTGCGTCGTTCAGTCCTTTGGCCTGTTGCTGATCGGGATGGAGCTTCAGTCAGTGACCCAATTGTCGTGGGTCGGCAATTTCGACGACAGCCATCTGCAGACGGTGATGTTCCTGCAACTGGTGGCGGGGGGGCATCTGTTGCTGTTCATCACCCGGTCCGAGGGCTGGTTCTTTCGCAAACCCTATCCGGCGGCACCGCTGTTTTGGGCGATCATCGCGACCCAGGTGCTGGCGGTCTTGATGTGCGGCTTTGGCTGGCTGGTCCCGGCGATCAGTTGGACGATGATCGCGCTGGTCTGGGTCTATAATCTGGTCTGGATGGTCCTGCTGGGCGCGGTCCGGGTCTGGACCGAGCGTCTGATCGACCATGAAACCCCGGCGCGGCGGCGCAGCGGGCATCTGGTGACCCATCAGATCGCCAGGGTCCACCGGGTCGCCGACGACGCCGGTCAGCAGGGAGGCTGAGATGAAACTGAGCAAGGAATTGCTGGTCAAACCCGGCGCGCGCGTCCGGCTCGACAGGATCGACCCGGGCTTCAAGGGGGCCCATGAGAGCCACGAGGCGGCCCGGGAACAGCTCCAGCTCAACCTCGACCGGATCACCGAGTTGCAGGAACTGCTCTATGCCGAGCAGAAACACGCGTTGCTGATCGTCTTGCAGGGCATTGATGCCGCGGGCAAGGACGGCACCTGTTGGCATGTGCTGCGCGCGATGAACCCGCAGGGCACCCGCGTGACAGGATTCAAGCAACCGACCCCGGCCGAGGCCGCGCATGACTTTTTGTGGCGGGTCCATCCGCACACGCCCGGCCTGGGCGAGGTGGCGGTCTTCAACCGCTCGCATTACGAAGATGTGCTCGTCACCCGGGTCCACGATCTGGTGCCCAAATCGGTCTGGAGCAAGCGCTATGACATGATCAACGAGTTCGAGCGTCACCTGACCGCCAACGCGACCACGATCCTGAAGTTCTTCCTGTGGATCTCGCCCGAGGAACAGCTCGAGCGGTTCCGCAGCCGGCTCGAAGATCCGACGAAACAGTGGAAGATCAGCACCTCCGACTATGCCGAGCGCGCGCTGTGGGACCACTATGTCAAAGCCTACGAGGCGATGCTGTCGAAATGCTCGACCAAACACGCGCCCTGGTACGTGATACCGTCGAACCACAAATGGTTCCGCAACCTCGCCGTGTCCGAGATTCTGATCGACGCGCTCGCCGGGCTGCGCATGAAGCGGCCCGAGCCCAGTGTCGACCTCGATGAAATCCGCCAAAAATACCACAGGGCGGCGGCCGAGGGGATCGAGAGCTGACCCCATCGCCCCTATCCCCCATGCAAAGCACCAATCCGGGTGCATGGGTGCTTGGTCTCTGGTCAGGGCTCGGGTATGACTGGGGGGATCGGACTCTGGGGGACAAGATGGGAAAAAATCACGCTGATCTTGCATCGGCGCCTGGTCAATTGCGCGCGACCGCAGCCACCAGCCGCCTTGCGCCGTCTCGGGGACGCGTCTGATGGCCCAGATCGACTGGCGCGGAACCGCGCCGCTCTTTGGCTATCAGTTTCATCAGGGGCAGCCCCCCGACCCTGTGACGAGCTTGCCCCGCATCAGCGAGGAACGCTCGGACAGTGATGGCCTGCTCTGGGTTCATCTCGATCTTTACGATCCCGCCATGCTCGCCTGGCTGCGCCATTTGCCGGTGCCCGGGGATGTCATCGACGCGGTGGCCGAGCCGATCCAGCGGGGGCGCCTTTTTGCCTTTGACTGGATCATCTATGGCCAGTTGCGCGACCTGTGCGTCCCGCCGGAAAGCCGCAGTCACGCGCTGCGTGCCGGTGCGTTGTGTTTTCTTGCCATCCCCGGGCTGGTCGTCACCGGCCGGGCGGAGCCGCTGATGGCGGTGCGCGAACTGCGCAACCGGATCGAGAATGGCACGGCAGAGGTCTATTCGCCCATCGGCCTGCTCAAGGCGTTCTTTGAGGCGTTGAACGACATCGGCGAGGATGCGCTCGATGCCTCGTCGAACGAACTCTCGGACATGGAGGTCGAGATCCTGCGCCAGGGCCGGGTGCGCAACCGCCCCGACCTGTTGCGAATGCGGCGCGAGGCGGTCAGCCTGGTGCGCGAGATGGCCTACAAGCGGACCTCGATGATGGACCTCCTGCGCGAGAAACCGCCGCTGGCGACCCCGGGCGAATACCGCGCGCTGCGCGATCAGCTCGAACGCTACCGGGCGCAGATCGACGATCTGCACGATTATGCCGATCGCTGCCAGTTCCTGTTGGACGAGCTGCGCGCGCAGGTGGGCGAGTCGACCAACCGCAACCTGTATATCCTCACGATCTTCAGCGCGATGTTCATGCCCGCGACGCTGATTGCGGGGCTTTTTGGCATGAATGTCGAGTGGCTGCCCTTTGGCGCCTCGGCCTATGGGTTCTGGGAGGTGACGGGGATCGTCGCGGTCTCGCTCGGCATGGTTCTGGCGGCGCTGCGCTGGATGCGGTTCTTCTGACCGGGGGGCCAGGCGCGCGCGGCCCCGCCGCTCAGGCGTCGCAAGTGCGCAGACCGCCCGGCGCGTTCAGCCCGGCGCGTTCAACAGGATCCGCCGGTGTTTCGGCAGATCGCAGGCGATCTTCAGCCGGGGCAGTCTGCTTTCATGGGTCACATCGAGGGTCGACTCGACCCCGCCGGGATCGTCCGGGGTTGCGGCATAAAGGTGCATGCCCGCGGCGTTGTGCCCGGCCTCGTATCCCATGGGTGTGACCCAGGTGACCGCGCCCTCGAACATCCACGCCGCCCTGCCGC
>JBCCHW010000084.1:0-14060 GCA_039028555.1 Pseudomonadota bacterium
CTTGGCTGGTGTTATGGCCCGGATCACGTGATCGACATGCTCAACCGGGTGCGCGGTCCGTTCAACGTCACCGCCCCGGCGCTGGCGGCGGGCGAAGCCTCGGTGCGCGATCAGGACTGGGTTCTGCATTGCCGGGCCGAGAACGCCAAATGGCGCGATTGGGTGACGGCCGAGTTGACCCGGCTCAACATCCCCGTCACCCCCAGCCATGGCAACTTTGTGCTGGCAGAGATCGGCGAGGACGCGATGGGTTGCCATGATTTCCTGGCCGAACAAGGCGTTCTGGTGCGCGGCATGGCAGGCTATGGCCTGCCCCGGCACCTGCGCATTTCCATCGGCGATGAAGAGGGGTGCCGCGCGCTGATCGCCGGCATCCGGGACTGGCTGGGGTCATGATCTTCCGGCATGTGGCTCTGATCGGGCTCGGGCTGATCGGCTCGTCCATCGCCCGTGCCGCGCAGGAAACCGGTGCGGCGGGCCGGGTTACGGGCTATGCGCGATCATCAGAAACGCGCGCCAAGGCTGCCGAGCTCGGCTTTTGCGAGGTGTTCGAAACCCCGGGCGAGGCGGTAGCGGGGGCGGATTGCGTGATCCTCTGCGTGCCGGTCGGCGCCTGCGGCAGCGTGGCGCAAGCGATCGCCCCCCATCTCGCCAAAGGGGCCATTGTCAGCGATGTCGGGTCGGTAAAACAGGACCTGATTGCCGATGTTGCGCCGCATTTGCCGGCCCACACCCATTTCGTGCCGGGCCATCCCATGGCGGGGACCGAGCATTCAGGGCCTGAGGCGGGCTTTGCCGGTCTTTTCCAGAACCGTTGGGTGATACTGACGCCCCTGCCCGGGGTCGACCCGGCCAAGACGCAGGCGCTTGCCGCCTTTTGGCAGGCAATCGGCGCCGAGACCGCCGAAATGACGCCCGAGCACCATGATCTGGTCGTCGCCGTAACCTCGCACGTGCCGCACGCAATTGCCTATACGATGGTCGGTGTGGCGGACGACATGCGCCGGGTGACCGACGAAGAGGTGGTACAGTTCTCGGCCGCCGGGTTCCGCGACTTTACCCGGATCGCGGCCTCGGACCCCACTATGTGGCGCGACGTGTTCCTCAACAACCGCGAGGCGACGCTGGACGTGCTGGGCCGGTTCACCGAAGAGCTGATGACCGTGCAAAGCGCGATCCGCAACGGGGACGGAGAGTTCCTGTTCGAGTACTTCACCCGAACCCGCGCGATCCGGCGCGGCATTCTGGATGCGGGCCAGGATATCGAGGCGCCAGATTTCGGCCGTATCGCCGCGCAGGCAGACCAGCCGTGATCGCCCTGCCCGCCCTGCTGACCGCCGCAGGGCTGGCACTGGTTCCCCAGCCATTGCCGAAACCGGCGCCGGGCGCCGAGACGACCGCAATCCCGGCCGCGCCGGTTACCCGGGAGTCCGCCACGCTGGCAGAGCCGGGCGCCGCACCGTCCCTGATGGTCGTTGTCCCGATCCCGGCACCTCGCCCGGTCTTGAGCGCGGCGGGCGTTTCTGCGGCGACGGGCGGCGAGACCTCGGCTGCGCCCGCCGTTCCCGATCTGATCATCGCGATGGCGCCGCCCAGGCCGGTCGCGCGACCGAAATCCTTGGCCCGCCCGGTGCAACCGGCCGCCGCCATCACACCGCACACACCGCCCGCACTCGCCTCGGCGCGCGGCACGGTTTGCCAGGACCCCCGTTTGGTGGGCACGGTCAAGGCCGATATCGTCTCGGCCAACAGCCCTTGCGGCGTGCTGGCACCGGTCAGGATCGAGGTCGTGGCGGGCATTCGCCTCTCGACCGCCGCAACGCTGAACTGCCCTACAGCCCGGCGGTTCGCCGATTGGCTGACGGCCATCGCCGACCCTGCCGCAAAGCGCGAATTAGGTGCGCCGATCCGCGAGGTCTGGGTGATGGGCTCTTATGCCTGCCGGACCCGGAACCACCAGCCGGGCGCACGGATCTCGGAACATGCCCGGGGCCGCGCTGTGGATGTAGGCGGCGTCACCCTGTCGGACGGGCAAAAGGTGACCGTGAAGGGCGATTGGGGCCGGGGCGCCAAGGGGCGCTTTCTGGACCAGACCCACAAAAAGGCCTGCGGACTGTTCCATACAGTGCTGGGCCCCGAATCTGACAAACACCACCAGAATCACTTTCACTTTGACACCGCCCAACGCGGCGGCAGCCCCTATTGCCGGTAGCGCCGGGCTGGCGTTCGCGGGGCGCCCGGCAATGCCCGTTTTTCAGATCGCACGGCATCGGCACGGCGGGCAGCCGCCGGATCACGCAAAACACGGTTATCGATCTCGGGCGATTTCCTTTGCCGCGAATTCAGCCGGGCTCTCGTCCGATCCGTCCGTAAAGCACGCGACCGTAACGGGGTCGGGCAGGTCCGGGAAGTGATAGACGGCATTGACGCTGAAGGGGCCAGCACCTGAATGCCCGATAGCATCGCCGACCCCGCTCATCGCGCCCGACATCAGACCCAGGCCATAGCCGCACAAGGTCCAGGGCCGCCCGGGAATGGCGCCGCCAACCGGATATCTTTCCAGCATCTCGGCCCTGGTCTCTGGCCGCAGCAGATCTCCGGTACACAGAGCATGCAGTATTCGCGCCGCATCCTGGGCCGATCCGATCAGGCACCCGTGATAGACCCAGCGCGGATCATAGCTGGCCGCGGCATCCCAGTGCAGGTCCGCGGATTGTTGCATCGAGCCCCAGAACCGGACGCTGCTCAATCCCAACGGCTCGCAAATCAACGCCGCGATCACATCGCCCAGCGGCTTTTGCATCGCAGCTTCGATGCGTTCGCGCGCAAACAGATAGCCGATGTTAGAGTAATACCAGCCTTCGCCGGGCGCAAACAGCATGCCCGGCGCCAATGCCGCCTCCAAAAGCCGCTCACGGGTCCAGGGCGTGTCATGGCGTGCCACGGCAGCATGATAGTCTTTGAGAGGTCCGTAATCGGGCAGACCCGAGGTATGCGCGAGCAGATGGCGCAACGTGAAGCGTTCCCCCATGACCGGCGCATCCAGATCCAGCGCCCGCATCTCGACAAGCTTCAGCGCGCAGATCGCGATCGCGGTCTTCGAGAAGCTCCAATACGGAAAACACGCCCCCTTTGCCGCGTCGCCGCCTTGGCGACCGGATGACGCGATCCAATGGGTGTGAAGCTGGCGTTGCGCAATACGGGCGTCGCCGTTTCGGGATTCATGATGATCTGATGTCGTCATTTACCGGCCTCAGCCAGTCGCGGCGCATCCGCGATGGCAAAAGGGCCGATCCGCACCTTGCCGCCCGACAGCTTTAGCGGCACGTCGATATTGTCGCCATCGCCGGCGATGAGGGCAACGAATTGCAATGCCTGCTCGGCCGCATCGATCAGCCCGGGCTCGACCGCGCCCGAGTTGCGGGCAATCACGATCATCTGGCGCCAGTTGCTGAGCGTGAGTGTGATCTCTCCCTGCGGGTACCCGTCTGCCGTGACGTCAAAGGTACCGCGTGCATCAACCGCCAATTCGCCCCAGCTCAACCGTGCCTTGCGGATTGTGGCGGCGGTCAGATCAATCTCGCCATTTTCAATGGTCCTGAGGTCGAGCGGAGCAGTCAGAGCCGCCGAGCCGGCAAAGGAAAGTTCCTCCACCCGGGTCGACAAGAGGTCTGCCGGATCGATCCTGTCCAACAGCCGGCGCGGCAGGTCCACCGCGGTTGCGTCCAGCGTCATGGTATAGCTGTTGGCTGGCGCGGTCCCGGGCGCGCGTTCGACGAGCTGGGCCGAAAGCGCCTCTGCCCCCGCCTCCCACCCGGCCTGCGAGGCGATCGCCACCGCCTCGCCCTGAACAATGCCGTCGCGCCAGCCAAGGCGCGGGCCCGGCACCAGCGACAGCTGGCCATCCAGGCGCCGATGGCGGATATCGACCCGCTGGCCGGGGATCGCGATGCTGTGATGGTCGGGCATCACCAAGTCGAACCGGGTCGGCGCGATCGCCTCGCCTTTGACCCCCACTCTCGGCAGGGTCCACGACCAGCCCGCCCGTGGATCGGCGAGCTGGATCGCCAGCAATTCGCGATCCAGCCTTAGGGGGAAGCCCTCGACCGTGATCGCGCCCAGTTCCGCCTGCCAGCCGGCCTGACGGCGGTCGGCAAACCAGGCCTCGATCGCGGCCCTCTGCCCGCTCGCCAGCGCCTGCCACCAGAGGCCCCAGCCAAGCGCTGCCACCACAACCAGACCGACGGCCCACACCATCACCCGTTTCATCCGACGCATCCTTTGACGCAAACTGATCAACCGCGTTATAGGTGGGACTTCTCCACTCACAATGAAAGACGGCGATGAAAGAGGGCGATTTCTGGGTTTTTGGCTATGGCTCCCTGATGTGGAAGACCGGTTTCGACTATCTCGAACGCCGTGTCGCCAGGCTCGACGACTATCAGCGGGAGTTTCGCCTGACCTCGGTGCGCTATCGCGGGACCGAGGCACAGCCCGGCCTGGTGGTCGGCCTTGACTGGCAACCGGGCAAAAGCTGTACCGGGCTCGCCTTTCGTGTCTGCGCCAGCGTCGCGGACGAGGTGCGCGACTATCTCTCGGACCGCGAGTTGGTCACCCGCAGCTATTTCGAGATCTGCACCCCGGTCGCCCTGCTGGATAAGGGTGAGACCCCGGGCCAGCGGGTCGATGCGATCTGTTACGTCCTCGACCGGACCCATGCGCAATATGCGGGCGGGATAAGCCGGGCGGAACAGGCCCGCCGGATCTGCCACGCCGTCGGCCCGATGGGGCCGAATATCGAGTATTTCGACAATACGCTGGCCCATCTGACCGCCATGGGGATCGAAGACGAGGAACTGAACGCCTTGGCAAAAGTCATTCGGGCCGAGGGCTGAGCCCGTCACGCCCCCGGTCGTTGCCGCGTCGCCTCAGATAACCGTCGGGCCCGCACAAGGCGCGCGGGGAGTTCATCACGTGTGAACGGACTTTTGTGCATCACGCGCCCTCTGCCAGAAACACCGCCTGCGCAGGCTATGCGAGGGGTTTAAGGCTGCGCAATCGCGTCCGGTGGCGTTTTTCAGCCATCAGGGCACGCGAAACGGCGGGTTCGGTTTCGGCACCTTTGCACCACGGGGCCGGTTTTCTCACGTCTGACAGCGGAGATTCGCGGGCGCCCGATGGGCCCTCCCTCACACCGCCAGAACATGTTGTGAATAGACTTGAGTCCGTATCGCTCCCGAACCGGCATAGGCAATTGGCGCGAGGGAAATCCAGCAACGGAGCGTTTCAATGACAACCGACATTCGTGTATCTGTCCGCAACACATCTGATATCGGCGGCACGGCGATCACCCCGGTCTTTACTGCATTCCACGATGGCAGCTTTGACATTTACGATCTGGGCGGAACCGCCTCGGCCGGGCTCGAAGCCCTTGCCGAGGATGGCAATAACGCCGTGATCGCGGGCGAGCTCTCAACCGCCGATGCAGATGCCCAATCGGTCAATATCGCCGGAGCGCGCGGCCCGGTGGATGTGCGGGAACTGACCTCGGCCACCGTGGCGGTCGACGGGCTGTCCAACGGGTTCCTGGGCCTCGCCTCGATGATCTTGCCGTCGAATGACGCGTTTTTCGGAACCGCAAACGCCGTGCAGCTTTTCGACGATACCGGCACGTTCCTGGGCGCGCAGAGCCTGGCCTTTACCGGGAGCAGCGTCCGTGATGCGGGCACCGAAGTGAATACCGAGCTCGACGCGGCCTTTATCAACCAGACAGGCCCAAATACAGGCGAGACCGAAAACGGCGTGGTCAGCATCCATCCCGGCTTCAACGGATCGCTCGGAAATCCCGGTGGCGATCAGATCATCCTGGGCGGGACAAACGCATTTGGAAACTTCATCGATCCAGAGGTTGCCGACTTTACCCTGCCCGATTCAGGAATTGCCACGATCCATGTGAACACAATTGCCGAGCAGACAGGCACCAATGGTCGCGATGTGCTGGCAGGCACGCGCGCCGATGACTTCATCGACGGTGGCGCCGGTCTCGACGTCATCTTTGGCGGCAGCGGGTGGGATGTGCTGAACGGTGAACAGGGGCGCGATTTCATCTTTGGCGGTGTCGGCGACGACATCATCGACGGCGGTGACGGGCGCGATTTCCTGCTGGGCGGGCGCGGCTTTGACGATATCGAGGGCGGTGACGGCGCGGACAGCCTCTATGGCGGTGCGGGCGACGACAATCTGTCCGGTGGCGACGGGCGCGATCAGATCAACGGCGGCAACGGGAATGACCTGATCGCCGGTGGTGCCGGCAACGACAAACTGTACGGTGGCGCTGGTGACGACATCTTTGTTTTCACCCAGGGCGATGGGCGCGATACAATTCACGGGTTCTCTGGCCGCGGCGACAACCGGATTGCTTTGGACATCGAGGGCATCGAGAGCTTTGAGGACGTCCTGGCGACAGCGCGCGATCAACTCGGCGCTGTCCGCTTGAACTTTGGCAATGGCGACAGCCTGATCCTGCGCGGAACAAGTGCCGAGGATCTCAGCGCCGACGATTTCCTGTTCTGACAAACCCATGCCTGAAACGGGAAGGATCCGGTCGTCTGATCGGATCCGTTCCCTGCGCCGTGAACACGCAGATACCTGCCAAAGCTATTGCAGTTTTTGCCCCTGGGCGGTGAGTTGGCGTGAGACCACCTCGAACCATTCGCCGGACTGTTTCATCTCGCTCAGCCCCTTGTTGACCAGGGTCACATAGGACGGCCCGTTGGCATTGGTTTTCGGCGTGATCACATGGAGCGTCTGGACGGTGCCAAGGTCGTTGAGTTCGACGGTTTGATCCTTGGTGTTCAGGTTGGCCAACTCTTCCTCGGCCAGCCAGGTATTGAGCGAGACGACATCCGCGACCCCGTCCCGCAGCGCCTTGAAGCATCCCTCGGGCGTCGGCAAGGTCAGCATGATGATGTTGGGCTCGGACAGCCCCTCCTGCTCGAGGTCAAACGTGAAATAGCCGCGCGGGCGGCAGATCACCTTGCCGGCCAGATCGCCATAGGTCTTTGCCGCCGCCAGGGGCGACGCCTTGTTGACGTAATAGCCGATGTTGACCTCGAAAAACGGATCAGAAAAGATGAAATCCCGGCAGCGCGACTGCATGCCCTCGGACAACAGCGCGATTTTGCTGCAATCGGGCTTGAACCAGGGAAAGCCCATATCGAACGCCCCCTCGGGCAGCAGAATGCTCAGATGCGGGCCCCAGTCATTGACAAAGGTGACACGGTAATCCTGCCTTTCATCGGCATGTTTCATCGCGCGCTTGACAAGCTCGGTGATCATGCCGCCCTCGGGCATGTCCTCATCGGTAAAGGGCGCATAGTCAGAGCCGGTCAGAAACTTTATCCGCCCCTTGGCCACCGGTGCCGCCAGACGTTGCGGCTGGGTGAGCGCGAGCTCTGTCTCGGGCGCCTCGATCACGCCGCCGCGTGCCACATACTCCTCGACCGTTTGCGGGCCCGACCCGTCGAGACAGGGGACCAGCAGGCGCTGGTCGATCTCGATGATGTTCCCGTTGGGCAACTGGCTGCGATTGGCGCGCTGGATGACGCGGTGGTTGCCGACCTTATAGGCGCGCACCGCGATCGAGTTGAGCGTATCGCCCTTGACCACCTGATACGCGGTGCCACATTCTATCGGCCCCACACCTTGAGCCGAGACCGGCTGAGCGCCCAGCGTCAGAAAACACGCCGCCGTCAACACGCTTGCCAGCGCTGATTTGCCGATGCCCGTCAGATTTCGCAAACTCATTGCTCTCGACCTCTCGCCCTGCGCGTGACCGAGGCTGGCAAAGCAACTTATGCGGGTTACTTTGCAACCACCCCACAGGACAGCATTTTTTCTCCGCACTTCGCGGACAGTACCAGAAATGCGAGGGCGCGCAACCGCGCGAATATCACAACTCAGGTCGAGAGATTCGAGGGCTCCGCGAGGATCAGGGTCATCCCGTTGGCCTCGGTAATCAGCAGCTCGGTTCCCGGCGCCGGTACCGGAGCACCTGACGGCACCTGCCCGCGCCAGCGGATGCCATCGACCTCGACCGGCCCGGCCCCGCCGCGAAAGTCGCCGGTCACCACGGCGCTGCGCCCGATCAGGGCCTTTGCGCGGTTGTTGAGCCCCGGATCACCCGGCTCCTGACGGTGGCGCGAGGCAAGTTTCCACCCCGCTGCCGTGGCCGCGATGGCGAGAAGGGCAAAGGTGCCAACCTGCTGGTTGCCCGTATAGCCGGGCACAGCCCACATGATGCCCGCCACCGCCCCCGCGGCCAGGGCAAGCCACAAGAGATAATAGCTGAAGGTCACCAGTTCGATCGCCGCGATGGCGAGTGCCGCCGCAACCCACCACCAGGGCGATATCCCGTCTAGGAAGGAGAAAACCTCCGGCATTTTTCAGCCCTTTCCTTTCAGCTGGCTGGTCAGTTCCGCGATCCCTGCGACAGCACCCGCGATGCCGGCGGCATCCATGGGCAGCAGCACGGTTTTCGAGTTCGGGCTCGCCGCGATGTCCGAGATCGCCTGGGTGTAGCCCTGTGCCACAAAGTAGTTCAGGGCCTGCACGTTGCCCTCGGCGACGGCGGCGGAGACCATCGCGGTCGCCTTTGCCTCGGCTTCGGCTTCGCGCTCACGCGCCTCGGCGTCGAGGAAGGCGGCCTCGCGGCGGCCCTCGGCCTCGCGGATCTGGCTTTCACGGACCCCCTCGGCCTTGAGGATCGCGGATTGCTTTTCGCCCTCGGCGGTCAGGATCTCGGCGCGTTTCTCCCGCTCGGCCTTCATCTGGCGCCCCATCGCCTCGGTGATGTCCATCGGCGGCTGAAGATCCTTGATCTCCACGCGGGTGACTTTGACCCCCCAGGGCTGCGCGGCCTCGTCGATGATGCCCAGCAGCTTGGTGTTGATCGCATCGCGGTTCGAGAGCACCTCGTCAAGATCCATCGCCCCGATGACCGAACGGATGTTGGTCATGGAAAGATTCTGCAGGGCCCGGTTGAGATCACGTACCTCATACGAGGCTTGTGCCGCGTCGATCACCTGAAAGAAGGCCACCGCATCCGCACGCACGGGCGCGTTGTCGCGCGTGATCACTTCCTGACTGTCGATATCGAGCACGGTTTCCATCATGTTGACCCGGTTACCGATCTGATCGATCAGCGGGATCAGAAAGCGCAAGCCAGGAAACAACGTCTTGGTGTAGCGGCCAAAACGCTCGACGGTCCAGTTCTCCCCTTGCGGCACGGTCCTGACCGCGCGGCTGACGATGATGATCGCAAAGACCACAAGCACGATCAGGGCGATCGGCAGCCCTTCGAAAATGGAAACGTCAATCATGAAATCCTCTCCCATCCTATCCCATAACTCTTGGCATCTCGGGAACGATATAGGTGTTTTCCCGGCGGTTTTTTAGAACTTCACATCGAATCAGGCAAAGTCTGACCCCTGAAAAGGGCCATAGTTAGAACCGGCTAGGAAATGTTTTTCGAGGGTGCCCTAGCGCTCGGCCGCATCGCGGGCAATCGCCATGACGCGATAGATCCCGTGAACGAACTTGCTGTAGGGCAGGCTCAGGAAAAAAGCCAGAACAACGCCCAGATGCACCGCCAGCAGCCATCCCATCGCCGAGGTGTGGCGAAAGAACAAAAGCACCAACCCCGTCACCGCGACCCAGAACAACAGCGCCAGAAAGGCGTAATCCATCCCGAAGTGTTGCTTTGCCATGGGCTCGGGCTCTGCCTCGATCTTCAGGAGGAACAGCGCCGCCGTACCATAGGTCAGCATCACGCCCCCGACGGTGCCCAGAACAACCGGTGCCGAGTACCATGAATAGGGGGCGTCCCAGCCGAGCAGGTAGTGCATCAGCGTGCCAATCGAGGTCGACGCAAAGCAGAGCAGAAAACCCCACATCGTCGCCATATGAGCGTACCGGCGGCCCATGCCAAAGCGTTCGTCGATATCGTTGCACCCGTCGCCCGCACCGCCCAGATGCCGCGTGGTCGCCGCCTCGCGGAACGCCTGGGCCACATGCGCCAACCGCACGCCGGGCGCGCCGCAGATCCGCCAGTACCGAACACCGCCCAGCACCATCGCGGCGATGGCCCAGCTGAAAGTCAGCCCCCCCAGCGCCACCATCACCTCGTGCGGGATCACCGCATAAAAAGCCCCGGGCCCACGATGCGTTCCAGTCATCGCCTCAGGCGAGACCATCAGAGCCGCGCCGATCATCACAAGCGCGAACACCAGCGCCGTTGCGAGCCCGATCCACAACCCGTTGCGCGCAAACAACCGACCGGCGCCCGCCGGCCAGGCGGCCTCGGCATAGGTTTCGACCCTGAGCTCCGAGAAGGTCTTTGGCAGGTTCAGCCCGAATTCGTGTGGTGGTGCGTATTGGCAGGCAAACCAACATCCCTTGCAGTTGTGGCAGAGATTGGCGAGATGGCCGAGATCAGCCGAAGCAAAGGCCCGGCGGCGCTCCATGGCCGGGAAAACCGGGCAATAGCCCTCGCAATAGCGGCAGGCATTGCAGATCTCCATGGTCCGGCGCGCCTCGGCCATGACCGGTGTTTCGGCAAGGCCCTGCGGGGCGACCGTGGGGCGGGTGAGACTCTCAGTTGCGGACATAGGCGGCAGCCCTTTCCCCTGCGATGCGGCCAAAAACGGTGCCGATGGTCATGCCGATCCCGGCGAGATAGCCCTGGCCGAGGATATTACCGGCCATGATCTCTCCCGCCGCCCAGATATTGGCCGAGGGCTTGCCGCCCGCCATCGCAACCCGGGCGCCTTCGTCGACGGCAACACCCATATAGGTAAACGTGATTCCGGGACGCAGCGGGTAGCCATAGAATGGCGGCTGGATGATCGGTCGGGCCCAGTTGGTCTTGTCAGGGCTCAACCCGTTGGTGCGACACCCGTCGTGGCGCGTCGGATCATAGGTGCCGCCCGCACAGGCCGCGTTGAAGTCGTCGACCGTTTTGCTTAGGAGCACCGGGTCGAGTGCCAGCTTTCCCGCCAGTTCCCCGATGGTATCCGCCTTCTCGGGCGGGAAGATCGACGGCATGAACTCGGTGATCGCCTGGCTGTCGAGAACCGCATAGCCGATCTGACCCGGCTGAGCGGCAACCAGCCGCCCCCATATCGCATAGCGTTTGGGCCAGAAATCCTCGCCCTCGTCGTAGAACCGAACCGCCTCGCGGTTCACGACGATCGAGAACGGCACGCAATCGAGCCGGGTCGAGATGCCCCCGTCGAAATCCGGCGCACGGGCGTCGATGGCCACGGCATGGCACTGGTCGGCCTCGCCCACCGGCTCGAGCCCTGCGTCCAACAGCGAGCGCAGCAATCCGCCCCTGGCATAGGGCGTGCCGCGGATCTTGAAGTTGCGCGCGGCGGGGCCCCAGGCTTCTTCCAACCAGTCGATATTGGCCTGAAAGCCCCCGGCGGCCGCAATCAGGGCGCGGGCTCCGATGCGGGTCTCAAACCCGCGGCTGCGCAGCTTTGCGGCGGTAAAGAAGCCCTCTTCGACCTCCAGGCCCGTCACCTCGGTATCATAGAGGACATCGATGCCGAGCGCGTCTGCGCGCAGGTAATAGGCGTTAAGCAGAGCCTTGCCCCCGCCCAGGAAAAACGGGTTGGTGCGCGACAGCGACAGGGTTCCGCCAAGCGACTGCTGGAACTTGACCCCCTGCCCGGCCATCCAGGCCGCCACATGTTTCGACTCAGCGATGGCGAGCCGGGCCAGCGTCTCGTTGGTTTTGCCAGCGGTGACCCGCATCAGGTCGTCGAGATACTCCGCCTCGGAATAGCTTTCCGTCAACACATCCGTCGGCGCGTCATGGGCGGTACGCAGGTTGCGCGTGTGGCGCGAGTTGCCGCCCCTGAACCCTTTTGGCGCTGCTTCGGCGACCAGCACGCTGGCACCCCCCTCGGCAGCACGGATCGCGGCGCAAAGGGCCGCGTTGCCGCCCCCGGCGATCAGGACATCGTACTGCTTTCGCGGATCGAACATGGCTCACTTTGTGCAGGAATCGAGTTGGCTGAGCATTATTGTATCCATTTGTATGCATATGGCAAGTATACAAATGCATGCAAAAGCTGATATACACCGGGCAGGAGGGGCCATGGCGCGCGATGAAACAGATATCTACACCGCCCTGCTCGAGGCGATCGACCGCGGCGACTACCCCCCGGGGGAGCGGTTGATCGAAACCGATCTGGCGAAGCGCTTTGGCGTCTCACGCACGCCTGTGCGCGAGGCCCTGAACCGCCTCGAAAGCCACGGCATGGCCCAGCGCGATGGGCGGCGCGGGCTGACGGTGTCGCGGCTCGACTATGACCAGCTGGGCGAGCTTTATGAATTGCGCGAGGTGCTGGAGGGCTATGCCGCCCGCCTCGCCGCGCGCCATGCCTCCGCCGCCGAGATCGCGGTGCTGCAGGAGATGGTGGATGCAGACCGGGCCCGGGCCGAAGACCCTGCCGCCCTCGCCCAGACGAACCGGCAGTTTCACCGACAACTCCACCGCGCGTCCCATAACCGCTATCTCAATGAAATGTTGATGCGCATGCGCCGCTCGCTGGCACTGCTCTCGGGGACAACGCTGATGATCCAGGGGCGGGGCGCGACCTCGGTCGAGGAGCATCAGGCCGTCGTGAACGCCATTGTCGCCCGCGATTACGACGCGGCGGAAGCGGCCGCCCGGGTGCATATTCTCAACGCCTACAAGGCCCGCCTTCGACTCGAGGCGGCAAACACCGGGAGGTAGGAAAACGCATGACGTCCAGAACCCAGCTCCAGACCGAGCTCGACGCGGTCAAGGCCGAGATCCACACCTATCCCCGCCCGATCGCGGGGTGTGACGCCCAGTTCAATCATTTGCTCGAGCGCCGGTCGGCGTTGCTGGCAGCCCTCGCGGATCAGCCCGCCCAGACCGAGCGGGGCACGTAAAGCTCCCCGCGCGCCAAGAGGCGGGTGGTGCGGGTCAGGCCCGCCGAGTGAATCTCGATCCCGGCATTCGTGACTTTGAAATCCACCAGCGCGTCGATTGCGCCCAGCGGATGCTCGATCACCACTTTAGCCGGGCTTTCGGGTGGCGCCATCAGACCGTCGGCGACCGTTCCCGGCATCAGTGCGCAGGACGCGATGCATTGCGCGCCCGTGACCGCGAGAGTTGGATGGCAGTTCCAGGGCTGGAAATAGCGGGTTGCCAGGCTGCCGCCCGACCGCGCCGGGGCGACGAGCGCGAACTTCGGCGTCACCGACTGGCTGACATCGCCCATGCCCATGCGCCGGCTGGCTTCAATCCGGATCGGCTCCATACGGGCGAAAAAGGCTTTGTCAGCATCCAGTTCGGCGCTGCTTTCATGCCCGGTCAGGCCAAAGGCTTCGGCCCGGGCAATCACCACCGGCATGGCAACGTCGAGGCAGGTCACCTCGATCCCGTCAATCGTGTCGCGCACCGCCCCTGTGGGCAGCAGTTTGCCGGTGGCCGCGCCGACCACACCCATGAAGCTCAACCCGACCGGGGCCGCCGTTCCGGGCACACCGTCGATCGCGGCGTCGCCCTCATAGGTCATGGCGCCCCCGGGCGTTTGCAGGGTCGCATCGATCAGCGCGCCCGTGTTCACGGCGCGGATGCGCAGCCGCGTCTCACCCGGTGTCGCGTGGGCCAATCCCAACTCGATTGCAGCCGGCCCGACGCCCGACAGCATGTTCCCGCAGGTCGGTTTGAAGTCCACCATCTTTTCGGTGACCGAGACCTGAGCGAACAAATAGTCGATATCGACGCCAGGCTGATCAGAGCGTGAGATCATCGCGACCTTGGTCGTCACCGGCGCGCCCCCGCCAATGCCGTCGATATTGAGGGGGTGGCCAGCGCCGATGGCGCTGATCAGCACCTTGGCCAGTGTTTCCCGGTCTTCAGGCAGATCCGGGCGCTGCATGTAAGGGCCGCGCGACGTGCCGCCGCGTATGAAGAGAAAGGGGATCGCTGTCTGTGTCATGAGGCTCCTCCGAGATGC
>JBCCHW010000085.1:0-14023 GCA_039028555.1 Pseudomonadota bacterium
CCAAGGTGCCGATCCCGGATTTGAAGCTGTCGATCAGCGTGCTCATGAAGTCGTTCTGGATCTCCAGCCGGCGTTCCGCCGTACCAAAGGTTGCCTGAGCACCATTCACCGCCTTGATCGCAGTCTCGATGGTATCCAATGCCCCTGCGGCATTCGTAACCACGTCGATCGCGGACAGGCCCGAAAGCGCCCCCGAACCAGCCGATGTGACATCGCCAGCGATCGTCAGGCCGGTCGTCAGGTCATCGTTTTTAATGTTGAGATCAACATCGGTAGCAGTCGGGTCGACGACCGAGGTAACAGATGCCGTTACATCCAGACCGCTGTTCTGGATCTGATCGCGCAGATTATACGCCACCACCAGGTTGTCATCGCCGGTCTGTGCAACATAGGAGAACTCGGTATCCCCGATAGAGACGCTGTAGACACTGCCCGCTGTCGGCGCCACACCGGAATCAAAGGTGATATCCAGATCTTCGGTAGTTCCCCCGCTTTCATCGATTGCGGCCGAGAAACCGGATGCAGCCCCGTTCGCGCCGACCTGGGCGGCGTCAAATACGGCGGCCACCGCGGTGCCCGTGGTCGTCGACAGATTGGTGCCCGAAAGATCGACCGTGATGTTGCTCGCGGTCACGGTACCCGTGCTGTCGCGATCAAGCGACGACAGGACATTGAGGGACGCCCCCGCAGACCCGTCGATCAGGTTCAAGCCGTTGAGCTGGGCCGCGCCGACAACGCTACCGATCTGCGAGACAAGCGATTGGATCTCGTCCTGCAGCGTCTGTTTGTCGACATTGTCCCCGTTCGCGGCAACGATCTTGCCCTTGATCTCGTTCAGGCTCCCGGCGATCGAATTCGCCGCGTTCGAGGCGACGGCGACGGTCGACGAACCAAGCGAGAGGGATTCCGAGAGAGATTCGAATCCTTCGACGTCCGAACGCATCACCTGGCTGATCGCAAAGATTGCGGCGTTGTCCTTTGCCTGGCCGACCCTCAAGCCGGTTGAAATCTCGCTTTGCACGCTTTGCAGATCGTTGTTGATGGTTCGCAGCGTGTTCAGCGCGACCATGGCGCTGTTGTTGGTCAGAATGCTAGCCATTAGCTTTTCCCTTTGTGTT
Organism: Pseudomonadota bacterium; assembly: GCA_039028555.1. Classification (GTDB taxonomy): domain Bacteria; phylum Pseudomonadota; class Alphaproteobacteria; order Rhodobacterales; family Rhodobacteraceae; genus Thermohalobaculum. The sequence goes on from JBCCHW010000085.1 coordinate 1,119, forward strand.
GGGCGGCATGTTTATACCGCGTTTCACGAACCGGGTTTTCCGGCAAAACCCCGCAGTTTCGGCGGGAAACCGGTGCCGAAAGGCCGACATCCGATTGGGACCATCCTGGCCACACAAGCGACTATTGAGCAGAAATCCTAACAAACCCTCTCTCGAATACGGCGTGGTGGTGGCAAAGTGAGCGATAATAGGTCAGGTGCCGGGCGCGGGGAGATCAAATGGCCACCAAAAAAAAGAGCCCCGCCTTGCGGCAGGGCTCGAAATCAATCTGGCAGGCGGGCACGAACCCGCCCGGGAAGGCCGCTGGTCAGGCTGCCGTGACGCGGCTGATCGCACCATCGATCGCAATGACGATCTCGTCGATATCCGATTTCGTCGCGATAAAGCCCGGGCTGAGGCACAGCGTGTTGTTCAGCCCCGGCAACGAGCGGTTGGTCGCGCCGATCACCACAGCCGATACCTTCATGCAGTCGGCGACGATCGCCTGGACCATCGCTTCGGGCATCGGCTCGCGCGTGGTGCGGTCGGCGACCATTTCGACACCCTGGAACAGCCCCTTGCCCCGGACTTCGCCGATGCAGTCATACTTGTCGGCAAGGCCCCCCAGGCCATCGAGCAGGTAGTCGCCCATCGAGGTGACATTCTCCAACAGGGATTCATTCTCGATGATCTGCATGGTTGCCCGCGCCGCCGCCGGCCCCGCGGTGCAGCCGCCAAAGGTCGAGATGTCGCGGAAGTAGTTCATCGGATCGTCGGCATTCGACTTGAACTCGTCGAACACCGCCTCGGTGGTCACCGTGCACGAGATTGCCGCATAGCCCGAGGCGACGCCTTTGGCCATGGTCACGATATCGGGCTTGATGCCGAAGTGCTGATAGCCAAACCAGGCGCCGGTGCGCCCGACACCACAGACGACTTCGTCGATGATCAGCAGGATATCGTACTTTGTGCAGATCTCCTGAACCCGCTCCCAATACCCGGCCGGGGGCACGATGACGCCGCCGCCTGCGGTGATCGGTTCCAGGATCAGGCCACCCACGGTATCGGCGCCCTCGCGCAGGATCACCTCTTCGATCGCGTTGGCCGCGCGCACACCGTAATCCTCGACCTCGCCCCATTGCGACCGGTATTCGAGGCAATGGGGTACCGAGACAAAGCCGGGCGTGAACGGCCCGTACTGCGCCTTGCGCTCATCCTGCCCGCCCGAGCTGAGCGCCGTGATGGTGGTGCCGTGATAGTCGCGCTCGCGGTAGAGGATCTTGTGTTTCTTGCCGCCATGCCTGTTGTGGCTGATCTGGCGGACGATCTTGTAGGCCTTCTCGTTCGCCTCGGAGCCGGAGTTGGAATAGTAGACCCGGCTCATGCCCGGCATCTTGGTCAACAGTTTCTCGGCAAACAGCGCGCCGGGAACAGTGCCCGCGGAACCTGCGAAATAGGGCAGCTTGACCAGTTGATCGCGAACGGCCTCGGCAATCTCGGCGCGGCCATAGCCGACATTCACGGTCCAGACCCCGCCGGAGGTCGCATCGAGATGCTCGCGTCCCGCGGCGTTCCAGATGCGCAGTCCCCTGCCTTCGATGATCACCAGCGGATCGACGGTTTCGAATTTCTTGTGCTGGCTCAGATGGTGCCACATATGGGCACGGTCGGCCTCGATGATCGCGGTGTAATCGTTGCCTTGGGCTTCAAGATCCATGTTCTGTCCTTCCGCTCAATCTGCCAATGCCAGATCGGCCCGTCGCGGATCTGTCGGCGTGTGTTGATAACCTCTGGGCGTCGGCGGGGCTCGCAGCACGCCAGTCTCTGATTTCACCATAGGACAGAATCGGTGCAGGTATGTAGCCAGATACGGCTTTCCTTTAGGTCCTGAGGCGACGGAGATCACCAGGCGGCGCGTGTCCGTCCAGAAAGCACGAAGCCCCGTCGCCGGGGCTTCGCATAGCTTCTCGGTCGTCAGAGGCGCCTATTTGACCCAGGGGCCCCAGGTCGCCTCGTTATCGGCGATCCACTTGGCGGCGACATCCTCGACGTCCTTGCCGTCGATATCGACCGCGAGGATCAGGCCGGCCTGCTCGTCATTCGAGATCCGGAACTTCTCGAGCAGGGCCACCACTTCGGGGTACTCGTCGCCCAGATCCGGGCGGCCGTAGTTATAGGTGACGTCTTCGGGCCAATCCGTCATCGGCCAGGCTTCGTCCGAATAGGGCGGCAGGCCCACTTCGACCAAGTCCAGCTCGGCAAAGATCCAGTGCGGGGTCCACGCATAGGCGATAAAAGGTTCCTTGCGCGCATAGGCGGCCTTCATCTCGGCGAAATGCGCTGTTTCCGAACCCAGCTCGGTGATTTCGTAATCGAGCTCCAAGCCTTCGATGCGCTCGGCATCTTTGCATTCCCAGGCGGCGACCGGGCAGCCGATCAGGCGGCCCTTGTCACCGGATTCCAGCGTCTTGAAGAGGTCCTTGTACTGGTTGAGCTCCTCATAGGTCTTGAGATCGGGCGCCTTGGCATCCGGTCCCTCGACCAGATAGCGGGGCACGAAATAGCCAGACTGGCCCACAACCCCGGTCGGCGCAAAGTATTTGACCGAACCGTCGCCGCCATACTCGGTGACATACTTCTCCTTGGTGGTCGAATAGGACGGCCAGGTCTCGCAGGCGTAATCGAGATCGCCGCTGCGCAGCCCCTCGGAAACACCCGGGCCCGACGGCATGGTGATCCGCTTGACCTTATGGCCCAACTCGTTCTCGACCAGCTGATCGATGATCTCACAGCTCACCGCGGCTCCGGTCCAGTCGGCGACCGGCACTTTCAGCAGACCGGCAGCCTGCGCGCCAACCGCTGAAACCGCGAGCCCCAATGCCGCCGCAGAAACGGCGAGTAAGGATTTTTGATACATCTTCCACCTCCTTCGGTGATTTTCCCTGTTTTCGGTTTTCTTTAAAAAAAAAGAGGGCGCATTTGCCCGCTTATGTCAATCCCAGCGCCCTGCGTTGTTTTTGCGTCAGCGAAAGGCTGAGACGGTCGAGAATGACGGCCATCAGAACAATGCAAATCCCTGCCGTCAGACCTTTGCCGGTGTTGGCAATGTTCATGGCATCATAGACCTCTTTGCCCAGGCCGAGGCCCGCCACCAGCGGAGTCACCGTCTGCATTGCCAGCGCCATGATCACCGTCTGGTTCACCCCCAGCATGATCGAGGGCAGCGCGAGCGGCAGTTTGATCTTCAACAGGCTCTGAAGTTTGCGCGCACCGAACGAGGTGGCGACCTCATCCATCTCGACCGGCACCTGCCGGATTCCCAGCGTCGTCGTCCTGATCACCGGCGGGATGGCATAGATCACGGTCGCGATCACCGCCGTCGTCGGATTGCCGCCGAAAAAGAACAGCGCCGGCACCAGATAGACAAACGACGGGATGGTCTGCATCGTGTCGAGGATCGGGCGCACAACCGCGTCCAGCGGTTTCGAGAACGCCGCGGCGATCCCGATGGGCACCCCCACAAGCAGACAGAACACCACCGAGACCAGGGTGCCGTTCAGCGTGTACATGGTCAGATCCCACAGCCCGCTCGCGCCGCAGAACATCAGCGACAGAAAGGTCAGAACCGCCAGGCGCCAGCCGGCGCCGTACCAGACCGCCCCGGTAAAGAGCGCGATCACGTACCACCACGGCAGCTCGGTCAGGAACATATCGATGGGGCGCAGGAAATAGAGATAGACGACAGAGCGAATGGTCTGGGTCACCGCGATAAAGGCGGGGTTCACGGTCAGCCAGGCAATGGCGGCGTCGATTGGCTCGCGGATCGAGAATTCCAGCGAGCGCGGATACCCGCCGATGCGCCATCCCTTGGGTGCATAGGCTTCGATCACCAGCATCGCAGTGATCAGCAGGACGCCGATGACCAGATAGGGATGCGTGCGAATATACCGTGCTGCCGCGACGCCGGAGGCCCCCATCGATTGAGCCAACCCCGCAATCGCGTTCACGATCGCGCCCGAGACGCGCGAGACCAGACCGACCGCCAGGCCGATCGGGGTCTCGACCGCGCGGGCAAGCGGATAGTGCTCCCATACCTGCGGCAACAGGTAGAACCGCATCTCGCCCTTGCGCAGCTTTGGCAGGCTGGTGGGGTGGCTCATCGCCTGGCTGAGCCGGTCAAACACAATCGCCATGGCGACGATGCACAGCCCGCCTTCCAGCGACCATCCCACCTTGAGCTTGACGATGGCCTTCCAGACCGTCTCGCCCAGGCCCCCGCCACCGACAAAGACCGCCAGCACCGCCAGGCCCAGCGCCATCATGATGGTCTGGTTGATCCCCAGCATGATCGAGGGCAACGCCTGGGGGATCTGCACCTTGATCAGCATCTGAAAGCGCGTGACGCCGAAGCTTTCCGCCGCCTCGATCATCGTTCCGGGCACCTGGCGGATCCCCAGATTGGTCAGTCGGATCATTGGCGGGATCGCATAGATGATGATCGCCATGGTGGCCGCCGTCGGTCCGATCCCGAAAAAGAAGATCGCGGGCAGCAGGTACACAAAGGCCGGCATCACCTGCATGGTATCAAGGATCGGGCTGACGACCCGTTCCACCCTGTCGGATTGTGCACAGGCAACCCCGATCAGCGCCCCGAACACCACGCAAAGCGCCACCGAGATACCCATCATGGCAAGGGTCGACATGGCCTCGTACCACATGTCGAACGCGCCCCACAGCATCACGCCTGCCAAGGTCAAAAGCCCCAGCGGCAACCCGCCATAGGCAAGCGCTGGAAACACCAGGGCCACCACAACCACCAGCCAGGGCACGGTCCAGAGAAACTCTTCCAGCCCGTCCAGCGCCCATCCCACGCCGTCGGAGATCGCCCGGGTCAGCCACTTCAGATTGTCCTCGAGCCAATTCTCGGCCTGATTGACCCACTCGCTAAAGGGGAAATTGTCGGTGAAGATGGCAGGGAAGACCTGCTCGTGGCCGTACATCGCCAGAATGATCAGCGACACTGCGAGGATTCCAAGCGGAACAGCCAAGCGTTCCCATCCATTCAGGAATCCACTTGATTCACGCGGCAACACACTATCGACCATCAATTTTTCCCGCCATGCAGCCATTTCCGTCTTTGGAGCAGGCGGAAACGATGCAATGGTACCGACCTAATGTCCAGACGGGGGGGCTGTTTCTGGACCAAAAGCAATCGCTGGCGGGGAGAGCTAAGTGAGCGAAGAGCCAAAAATCATTTGCCGCGAAGTTTGGAAGATCTTTGGCAACAATCCCGAACGGGCGCTTGCCGAGATCGACCGCAACGCCTCGCGCGCGCAGATCCAGGCGGAATCAGGCCATGTGGTCGCGGTCAAGGATGTGTCATTCGAGGTTCAGACGGGCGAGACCTTTGTGGTCATGGGCCTCTCAGGCTCGGGCAAATCGACGCTTGTTCGCTGTATCTCGCGCCTGATCGACCCGACGGGCGGCGAGGTGGTCATCGACGGGCAGGACATCACCCGACTGAACGACCGCGACCTGATGGAGCTGCGCCGGACGAAACTCAGCATGGTGTTCCAGCATTTCGGTCTGTTTCCACACCGCAAGGTCATCGAGAACATCGCCTTTGGCCTGGAAGTGCGGGGCGAACCCCACGAACAGCGGATCGCCCGGGCGATGGAGGTCTTGAAGCTCGTTGGCCTTGGCGGCTGGGAGGAAAACTACCCCCGCGAGCTCTCGGGCGGGATGCAACAGCGGGTCGGGCTTGCCCGCGCCATGGCCGTGGATCCAGAGATCCTGATCTTTGACGAACCCTTCTCGGCCCTCGATCCGCTGATCCGGCGCGAGATGCAGGACGAGTTGCTGCGCCTGCAGGCAGAGATGAAAAAGACCATGGTCTTTATCACCCACGACTTCCTCGAAGCCATCAAGATGGGCGACCATATCGCCATCATGAAGGACGGGGTGATCAGCCAGATCGGCACGCCCGAAGAGATTGTCGCCAATCCTGCCGATCAGTATGTGCGCGACTTCACCGAGGATGTGCCCCGTTACAAGGTGCTCTCTGCCGGCAAGGTCATGCGCGAAGCGGGCGACCGGGCAAAGGGTTTGTTCGAGTCCGGGATCATGGTCGCCGCCAATACAAAGCTCGACGATCTGATCGACCGGGCGGCGGATCAGGATGACCCGCTTCCCGTGGTCGATTCGCAAAACCGCCTGATCGGCGAGGTCGACCGCTCGATCATCATGAAAGCCATGTCCACCCGCAGCTGAGCCTGCCTCACACAGAGACCCCGATGACCACAAACTACACCGATCTGGATGCCACCGGCCTGGCCGGTCTGGTGGCAAGCGGCGCCGCTTCGCCCGAGGAACTGCTGACCGAAGCGCTCGATCGTGTCGCGGCGCTGAACCCGGCGCTGAATGCGGTCCACAATCTGCGCGAACAGACCGCTCGCGGAATGATTGCGGGCGGCCTGCCTGACGGGCCGTTCAAAGGGGTGCCGTTTCTGTTGAAGGATCTCGGCATCGAGGCGGTGGATTTCCCCTCGCATAACGGCTCGCGCCTGTTTGCCAACACGGTCTATGGCTATGACTCGGAGCTGTATCTGCGGCTGAAAGCAACGGGGTTGGTGCCGTTCGGGCGCACAGCCTCGCCGGAACTGGGCATCGGCCCGGTGACCGAGGCGCAGGTCTATGACGGCCCGGTGCGCAACCCCTGGGATCTGTCGCGAACCCCTGGCGGTTCTTCGGGCGGCTCTGGCGCCGCGGTCGCCGCCGGGATCGTGCCGGCGGCCCATGGCTCGGACGGCGGCGGCTCGGTCCGCATTCCTGCCGCGAGCTGCGGTCTGGTCGGCTTTAAACCCACCCGGGGGCATCTGCCCGACGGCCCCGGTGTGGGCGAAGGCTGGGGCGGCATGGCGATCGACGGCTACCTGACCCGCAGCCTGCGCGACACGGCGGCGCTGATGGACGCCACCGTCGGCCCGGATCTGGGCGATCCTTACTGGGCGCCTCCGCTCTCGGGCAGCTTTGCCGAGGCGATGGGGACAGCCCCCGCCCCGCTCAAGATCGCGATCTCGTTCAAGACGCTCACCGGCGGGCCGATTCATTCCGACTGCCGCGCGGGGGTGGAGCGCACGGCAGCACTCCTATCCGATCTCGGCCATGAGGTCGTGGAACAGGACGCGCCCGAGTGGGTCGATGTCCCCGCAATGATGGCTGCCTGGACCAAGGTCGTCGCCTGCGGCACGGCCCTGTCGGTCGACAGCAAATGCCCGCGGGACGCGCTTGACCTCACGCTGCTCGACGGCGTGACCCGGGGCGCGCTCCGCTATGCCGACACGGTTTCGGGCGCCGCCTACCTGGCCTCGATCAACCAGATCCACGCCTTTGGCCGCCGGATGGAGCGCTGGTTCCAAAGCTTCGACATGCTGGTCACGCCCACCCTTGCCGAACCGCCCATGAAGGTCGGACGCCTGAAACCCGACAACGAAGATTTCGTCGCCTACCGAATGGGGCCCTGCGGCGTGTTCGACTATTCGCCCTATACTGCCGCGTTCAATGCCAGCGGCCAGCCCGCGATCTCGCTGCCGCTGCACTGGAGCGCGCAGGATCTGCCGATCGGGATCCACATCGCCGCCCGCTTTGGCGATGATGAGCGGCTGATCGCGCTCTCCGGGCAGTTGGAGCGCGCAGCCCCCTGGGTGGCAAAACAGGCAGAGGTGATTGCCAGCGGGCCGCGAGACGGGGCGTGAGGGGGGCGGCGTTTGCCCCTGCGGTGGCGCCCCGTGCAACGCTTTGACCCGTCATGCCTTACCCACTATCCTGACCTCATCAATGATCTGGGCAGTGTAAATGGCCGACCAACCCGACCGCAGCAGAGCCAAGGCAGACGGGATCGCGGCCGCACCCGGGGCGCCGCTGAGCGCGCTGCAGGCGGCACTCCCGGCGGGGTCCGGCGCGATGATCGCCGCGATCGGCTCGTTGATCGTCTGCTATTCCGGTGTCGTCGGCAGCACCTTATTCGGGATCAAGGGGCTGGTCTTCAATCCGCATTTTCAGGCGGTGCTGATGTGGGGCCTGGCGGTGGTGGGGGTCTACTACCTGTTCAGGAACCGGCAGCGCCATGGGCGAAACCTGCCGCTGATCCTGGGCAGCGTTGCCACGGGCACACTGATCGCGACCCTGTATCTCCACTACGATGAACAGATCGAGGCGGCGGCCCTCGTGCTGTTGGTCGTCGCGGCGTTTCTGAATCAGAACCTGCTCTTGACCCGGATGCACGAGACCGAGCTGCGCCAGTCTGCGGAGATTGCCGAGCTGAACCGGCAACTGGCCGAACGGGTCGCCTCGCAACAGGACCGTATCGGGCGGCTGGGCCGATTGCGCCACTTCCTGTCGCCCGAGATCGCCAATATCGTGATCGGCGACGACCGGCAGGACCTGCTCCGCTCGCACCGGCGCTATATCGCCTGCCTGTTCTGTGACCTGCGCAACTTTACCGCCCTGTCCGAAGACGCCGAGCCCGAGGAGGTGATCGAGATCCTCGAGCGTTTCCACGACCGCGCCGGGGCGCGGATTTCGGCGCGCGGCGGCACCATCGGGTTTCGGTCCGGCGACGGGATCATGGCCTTTTTCAACGATCCCGTGCCCTGCAAGGAACCGACGCTGGATGCGATCTCGACCGCGCTCGAAATCCGCGAGTCGTTCCAGACGGTCAAGGCGCCGCTCACCCGGCTCGGCCACGATATCGGGCTGGGCATCGGGATCGCCAGCGGGTTCGCGACACTGGGGCTGGTGGGCTTGCAGGGGCGTACCGACTATACCGCCATCGGCAGCGTCGTGAACGCGGCCTCGCGGCTCTGCGACGCGGCCGACGACGACCAGATCCTCGCCAGCCACCGCGCATATCTGGATGTCGAGAGCAAGGTCGAGGCCGAAACCCTGCCCCCGATCCAACTGAAAGGGTTCACCCGACCCGTCGACATTGTTGCCGTCCGGTCGGTTCAGGGGCTCGATCTCGACTGAGCTCTGCCGCCTCAGACCGGCGGACGCTTGGCCGCGTCGGTGTACCAGCCGCCCACCGCCGACTCGAACGCCATGCCAACCCGCATCACATCCGCATCGCAATAGCTGCGCCCGACGATCTGCAACCCCGTCGGCACGCCGTTGGCGGCATGGCCCGAGGGGACCGTCAGCACGGGGCAGCGGCTGAGCATGTTGAACGGGCTGGTCATCAGCCACCCGATAAAGGGCTCGACCTCCTGCCCCTCGATCACCAGCTTGTCCTTTGACTGGTCAAAGTCCGCCGGCACCGCCGGCAGCGCCAGGGTCGGGCACAACAGCGCGTCGTAATCCTCCATCAGGGGGCCAAAGGTCTCATACATCTCGCCCGCGACGTCGAGCGTGTCGATGAACTGGGCCGCGGTGGTCAGTTGCGCCTTTTCGGCGAAATCGCGGGCATAGGTCGTCATCTCGTCAGCGTGATCGGGCAAGAGCCGCCCGATATAGCCGCCAAAGAGGTGCTGGAGGTAGGTGAGGCCGGCCGCGGCCATGCGCGGCTCCCACCCCAGATCGACCTCGGTGATCTCGGCGCCCTGATCGCGCAGGATCTCGACCGCGGCGAGCGTGTTCTTGCGCACTTCCGCATCCACCGGATACATGCCGAGATCCATCGAGAAGGCGAGTTTCAGTCCCTTGGCCGACTCATAACTGTCGGGCAGCGTCAGCTTTGGCTTGAGCGTCGAGATGTCGCGCGGATGCGGCCCCGCCATCACGTTCTGCAACAGGATCACATCGCGGACCGTCCGGGCCAGCGGGCCGGTATGGCAATAGAAATCCATGTTGAAGACGCGCTCTTCGGGGTTTCGCCCATAGGGCGGCTTGAACCCCACAAGGCCCGAGGCCGAGGCCGGGATGCGGATCGATCCTGCGATATCCGATCCGGTCGCCACGCTGGACGTGCCCGAGGCGAGCGAGGCCGCGGCACCGCCCGACGAGCCGCCGGGTGTCTTGTCGAGGTTCCAGGGATTACGCGTCACCCCCCAAAGCCGCGACCAGCAATACCCGGCACAGGAAAACTCCGGCGTCGCGGTGCGGGCATGCACAATCCCGCCTGCATCCATCACCCGCTGGTTCACCGGCGCGGTCACGTCGTGGACCGTGTCCTTGTAGATCAGCGACCCGCCGGATGTCTGCTGCCCGGCAATGGTCGATTCATCCTTGATGCCCACTGGCAACCCGTCGAGCGGGCCGATCGGCGCGCCGGCGCCATAGCGTGCCTCGGCCACTTTCGCCTGGCTCATCGCCGCGTCGAAATGGGTGAAGGTGAGGGCGTTGACGCCGGGCTCCACCGCCTCGGCCCGGGCGATGGTGGCCTCCATCAACTCGACGGGTGAAAGGGTCTTGTCGGCAAAGCGCGCAATCGCCTCGGTCGCGGGCATGTAACAAAGATCTAGATCTGCCATTTCGGGTCCTTCCAGTCGTCAGGCGAGCGCGTTGATCACGGCGCGGATCGCGCGCCGGGCGTTGATGTCGTATTCGGGGTTCAGGAAATCCGGCCAGGTGGAGAGCTTCACCGCCACCGCCTCGAGCTCGGGCGAGATCAAGATCAGCTGGCCGAACACGCCCTTGGCGAGCACGGTCGCATGGTCGCGGTCCTCGACCCAGAACTGGTTGCGATAGGTGCCGTTGGGCAGCGTCACCCGGCTTTCCTCGTTGAACAGGCCGCGCGACGAGAACATCGTATCCTCGACAAAGGCTTTCGGGATCACCTGCTGACCATCGACCGCGCCGCCTTCCAGCATGGCGAGGCCAAAGCGGGCATAGTCGCGCAGCGTCGCGTTGAAACCGCCATCGGCCAGCGCATACCCGGCGCGGTCGACGGTGAAGTTGGCGCTTTCCTCGGCGCCGATGCGTTGCCACAGCGTTTCGCTGACGATCTGGGGCAGGCGTTTGCCCGCCGCGCGTTCCATCACATGGGCGAGCACATCCGTCTCGATCGAGCGGTAGTTGAAGCGGCTGCCATGCTCGGCTTCCTTCACCGTCAGGGTCAGGATCTGCTCCCAAACCGAGGCGGGCGTCTCGATTCCGGCACGCGTCGGTTTCCACCCGCAGGCATATTCGAGCAGGGCCACATCCGAGGTGGGATCCGTATAGGTCTCGTCGAACCGGACACCGCTTGCCATGTCCATCAGATGGCGAACGGTCGCGTCCGCATAGGCCGTGGCGCCCAGCTCTGGCATGATATCGGCCAGCGGCGCATCGGGATCGAGCACGCCGTCCCCGATCAGCACGCCCGCCGCGGCAGCGGTGACCGATTTCGCCATGGATTGCGAGAGGTGGAGCGTACGCGGGCCCATGGTGCCGTAATAGCTTTCATGGATGACCCGACCGCGATGGATGAGGATGAACCCGTCCGTATAGGTCGCGTCCAGCATCTGGGCGAGGGTCATGGTGGCACCGCTCTGCGCGGTAAAGGGGATGCCGGAGATCTCGTGGGGGTCCGGCGTCAGGGTACGGACCGGGCCCGCTCCGCGCCAGACCTCGGCGGTGGGGAGGATTTCGCGGATGTTCTGAAACGTCCACCGGTTCCAGGGCGGCTGGTCCCAGCTGTTTGGTGGCGGTCGCCATTCGGGCGGCGGCGGGGTGCCCTGCATGATCGGCAGCGCGGGGTCGGAATTCTTGAAGGAAGACATCGCTATCTCGGAGTGTTGCTGGCCGGAACAGGCCCGGCCAGCATCCAAGATTACTTTTGCAGCTCCGTCCAGATCTTTGTGTAGATCTGCTGCACTTCGGGCGGGCAGGTCGGGGTGAAGACGCCCGCGGCTGCCAGCTCGGTCGGGATCGCGATTTCCGGCGCGTCGATCATGTCCTTGGGCATGAATTCTTCCGAGCCCTTGATCCCGTTGGCATAGCGGGCAAACGCCGAGATCAGCGCCGCATTCTCGGGCTCCATGACAAAGTTCTGGAACAGCTTGGCATTCTCGACATTCTTGGCATCGGCCAGCACGCCCACGCTGTCCATCCACAGCATGAAGCCTTCCTGCGGGTAGCCATAGCGCACATCCGGGTTCTTTTCCCGGGCCCGGAACGCAGCCCCGTTCCAGTAGAGCGAGGCGGCAAGGTCGCGACCCGCGAACTTTTCGATCACGCCATAATCCATCGAGAGCCATTTCGGCTTGGCCTCGACCAGCACGTCGCGGACCTTTTTCAGCACCTCCTTGTCGCCGGTGCAAAGCTCACCACCCACATACTTGATGGCGGTGCCCATCACATCGCCCATCTCGGGCGCGACGTTGATCTTGCCCACCAGTTCCTCGGGCGGATCAAAGACGATGGCGCTGGTGTCGATATTGCCGTCATAGATCGAGGTATCGACGACCATGCCGACGCTGCCCCATTGCCAGGGCACGGTATAGTGGCGCCCCGGATCCCAATCGACATTCACCCACTCCTCGGCAACATTGCCGAAGTTCGACATCTGGTCGGGCCGGGTTTCCATCAACAGGCCCTCGCCGACCCAGATCGGGACATAGCTGGCCGAGGGGACGACGATGTCAAAGCCGTGGCCACCGGCCTTGACCTTGGCCAGCGCCGTGTCGTTCGAGTCGTAATCGGTGATCGTGACCTTGACGTCGTGTTCCTTTTCGAACTTCTCGATCAACTCGGGGTTGGTGTAGTTGCCCCAGTTGAAGATGTTCAACTCGCCCGCGGCGAGGGCAGGTGTCGACACCATTGCGGCGGCGGCGACGAGCCCCGCATAGCCCAGTGCTTTCATGATCTTTCTCCCATGTTGTCCGTCCGGCCCGCAGCCTAGTCCTTCTTCCGGTTGAGCAGGAAGAAGATGGTGACCATCACGACCGAGACTGCGAGCAAGGCGGTCGAAATGGCATTGATTTCCGGGGTGATCACCCGGCGAAGCTGGC
>JBCCHW010000086.1:0-13874 GCA_039028555.1 Pseudomonadota bacterium
CAAAATACAATTGGTTAACTACCACTTTTCAGTTCCTGCACGAAGTATACGCGCGGCTCAAGCGCTTAATCTGAGCGGCTTTGATAAAGCAAGCTGCGCCGCTTATGCCTTGCAATCAGCTTGTTACTGGAAGTTCTCAACACCCTTTATCAAAGCCGCTCAGATTAAGCGCTTGAGCCGCGCGTATACTTCGTGCAGGAACTGAAAAGTGGTAGTTAACCAATTGTATTTTGAAAAATCTCCCCAATCAGCAACTTGTTGTTTACAGAATCAGTCTTTGATTTCCTCGTGGTTCCAGCGCAATGGGCAGTGAAACTGTCACCAGGAGTAAGCCCGGCGATCGCGCCTAATTATTGTTAGATTCTCGCGCTATAACGGAGATCTAAGCCATGCTTGCGTTGAAATGCTCGAGTGCATTTGCGATAGTGTTCGCACAATCAGGCGAGAGCACTTCGGCGAAGTGACGCAAAGAAGCCAGAGCAGGAGCATCCCGATGGAGCTTCGGGGTTTTGACGCATATGAGATTACGCTCGGCGACGAGATGCGCGGTGAACGCGCCTCGCTGGGCAAGTCTCTCGAGGACGTCGAGCGCGACCTCAAGATCAAGGCGCCGATGATCGTCGCGATCGAGAATTGCGACGTCGAAGGCTTCCCAAATCCCAGTGTCGTCGCGGGCTATGTCCGCTGCTATGCCCGGTACCTGGGGCTGGACGCGGATTCCTGTTATGCGCGGTTCTGCGACGAGTCGGGCTTCCAGTCCCCCTACGCCATGTTTGCAAATGGCAGCAGCAGTGCGGGAGCCGAGCGCAAGACCAAGGGGGGCCTCAATTCCCCCGTCGGCAATCAGATCGCGAAGTCGCGCTTTGCCGCGCCGCCGATGCCGACCGGTTTTCGAACCAATATCTCGCTCGGTGGTGTTTTCTCGACCCTCGCGCTCATGATCACATTGGGCGGCGTCTCCTATGGCGGCTATGCCGTTTTGCAGGATATCCAGCGGGTCGGGTTCGAACCCCTGGTCGAGGCGCCCGATATCATGTCTGAGGCGCCCGCAATCGCGATCCCGAACGACGATCCGGGCTTTACCGCACCCGATGCCTCGGCCTATCTCGGCAGCGGCGCACTGGCGGGCATCGAGGTGCCGCCACCGTTCCCCGAAGATCCGTCCTCTCGGCGTGATGGCCCGATATCGGCGATCGATCCGCAGCGCTATGGCGTCTTTGCACGGCCCGAAACCGAAACGCCGATCCGCGAAGGCGTGGCGAGCGGGGTGATTGACTCCGCCGATGACGCCATCCTCGCGGCCTCGCTTCAGGAAAGTGCCGCGCGCATCATCCCGGAAACCGCCATCGGCGAGGCGCCGATCGAGGCCGCCCCCCTGGTCGCAAGCATCAAGGGCATCGCCGTTCATGCGGCAGAAGAGGCCTGGGTTCGGGTGACCGAAGGCAAGAACATCACGCTGTTCGAAGGCATTCTCGTTGCGGGGCAGAAATACGACCTGCCCGACCAGGCAGCCGATCCGGTCATACGCGCCGGCAATGCGGGCGGCGTCTACCTGTTTCTCGACGGCATCGCCTATGGTCCCATCGGCGACCGTGGCCGGGTGGTGAAAAACATCTCGCTTTCCGCCGATACCATTCGCGAGAGTTTCCCCCGGGCAGAGAGCATCGCGCTTGCGCCGGAGCGAGTGCCGCAAAATCAACAGCGCGCTGCCGTCGATCTCGAGTAACCATGGCCAGGCCCGGTTATTACACCGGAGTCACGCCCTGGCATCTCGACACCCGCGCCCGCGCACTCTAAATACAGGCCAACAGTCGAGGAGAGCGCGCATGTCGATCAATCACGTCCGCCCATGGCGCAATATCTATCGCCGTGAAAGCCGCAAGATCATGGTCGGCCCGGTTCCCGTTGGCGGTGACGCGCCGATCAGCGTCCAGACGATGACGAACACCCTGACGACCGACGCGAAATCGACCCTGAAACAGATCGAGGCATGTGCCGAAGCGGGGGCGGATATCGTGCGCGTCTCGGTCCCCGATGCAGACAGCTCGCATGCGATGAAGGAGATCTGTGCCCAATCGCCGGTCCCGATCGTCGCGGACATTCACTTTCACTACAAACGCGGCATCGAGAGCGCCGAGGCCGGCGCCGCCTGCCTCCGGATCAATCCGGGCAATATCGGCTCGGCAGAGCGTGTGCGCGAGGTGATCAGCGCAGCGCGCAACAACGGATGCTCGATGCGGATCGGGGTGAATGCCGGCAGTCTCGAAAAACACCTGCTCGAGAAATATGGCGAACCCTGCCCGGAGGCGATGATCGAATCCGGCCTCGACCACATGAAGATCCTGCAGGACAATGACTTTCACGAGTTCAAGATCAGCGTGAAAGCCTCGGATGTATTCCTCGCCGCCGCTGCCTATCAGGGCCTGGCGGAGGCCTGCGATGCGCCGATCCACCTCGGCATTACCGAGGCGGGCGGCTTTGTATCCGGCACGATCAAATCGGCGATCGGGATGGGCAATCTGCTGTGGATGGGAATCGGCGACACCATGCGGGTCTCGCTTTCGGCCGATCCGGTGCAGGAGGTGAAGGTCGGCTTTGAAATCCTCAAAGGCCTTGGCCTGCGTCACCGGGGCGTCAACATCATCTCGTGCCCCTCCTGCGCGCGGCAGGGGTTTGACGTGATCAAGACCGTCGGCATTCTCGAGGAACGGCTCGAGCACATCAAGACGCCCATGTCGCTGTCGATCATCGGTTGCGTGGTCAACGGGCCGGGCGAGGCGCTGATGACCGATGTCGGGTGGACCGGGGGCGGCGCCGGCTCTGGCATGGTCTACTGGGCCGGGAAACAGGATCACAAACACGATAATGCCTCGATGGTCGACCATATCGTCGAACTGGTCGAGAA
This sequence comes from Pseudomonadota bacterium, assembly GCA_039028555.1. Lineage (GTDB taxonomy): Bacteria > Pseudomonadota > Alphaproteobacteria > Rhodobacterales > Rhodobacteraceae > Thermohalobaculum. Next base: position 2,906 of record JBCCHW010000086.1, read on the forward strand.
ACGCGCCGCCGAGCTCGAAGTGGAGCGGGCCGCAGAAAAGACCTCGGACGTCGCCGCTGAATGATCCGCTGGATCATCTGGCTGATCTGTGCGCTGATCGTGCTGGCTGGCGCGGGCTATTTCTGGGTCAATCTTTCCACCACAGACACGGCGCGCTGGAATGTGGATCCGTCTCAGGTCACGCGGACGGGTAAGCCCAACGACTTTCTGCTCGCCCCGCCCGGAACGACCCGGGCGCTGCCAGATGAATCGTCGCCGGTTTTCGCCGAAACGCCGGAGGAGTTGCTCGACAGGGTCAAAAAAATCGCACTCGGCCAACCGCGGGTGCGCGAAATCGGTACCGGCCCGCTGCAGGCGACTTTCGAACAACGCTCCGCGCTGATCGGGTTTCCTGATTTCATCACGGTAAAGGCGGTCGATACGGGCGACGGTGCGGCGTTGATCGTCTATTCACGGTCGCAATACGGCTATAGCGACATGGGCGTGAACAAGGCGCGTGTCCTGGATTGGCTTTCAAAGGTGAAGTGACGCCGGGCGCTGTGCTCAGACCGAGGGGCATTCCTCGCCGTCATCGCGCCAGGCCGGATTGTTCAGCGACATGTCGCACCGTGCCCAAACCCGGCGTGAGCCGATCTGAAGGCAGGCGCTTTCGCCCAACTCGACCCGATCGCCATCGCTGTTGGTGCAGAAACAATCGGGATAGGCGTGGCCTTCCTTGGCCGCCGGGGGCGAGTAAAGCTGGGACTGCATCGGGCCATCCTCGGCAACCGCTCCCAGAGGGAACAGACAAAGGAGACCGATGGTGAGCAATCGGTAGGCCATGAAACCAGCTTACAGTCAGTTTTGCGCTGAAACAATGCTCTCGCGCGGACACATGGCCGAGATGCTTGACCTGAGGCCCCACAGTTGGCACAGCCTGATCAATGATCCCCGAGACCCGCCTTCAGGAAATTCTCGACCGATTTGCCTTTCTCGAGGCGAAAATGTCCGAGGTGACCGATCCCGCGGAGATCGTCACACTGGCCCGCGACTATGCGGGGATGCGCGAGACCGTGGCGGTCATTCAGGAATGGCGCGAGGCCGAACAGGCGCTGGAAGACGCCCGAGCGATGCTCGATGACGCCGATATGGCGGAGCTCGCGGCCGAAGAGATCGCGGTGCTGGAGACCGCAAGGCCTGCCCGCGAGGATGCCGTGCGGCGCGCCCTGATCCCGCGCGACGAGGCCGATCAGCGACCCGCAATCATCGAGATCAGGCCCGGCACCGGCGGCGACGAGGCGGCCCTGTTCGCCGGCGATCTGCTGCGCATGTATCTGCGCTATGCCGAGGCAAAGGGATGGACGGTCGAGATCCTCGAGGAACAACCCTCGGAACTGGGCGGCATTCGTGAGGTTGTGGCCGCAATCCGCGGCGATGGTGTCTTTGCCCGCCTGAAATTCGAAAGCGGGGTGCACCGCGTGCAGCGCGTGCCCGAGACCGAGAGCCAGGGGCGCATCCATACCTCGGCCGCAACGGTTGCCGTTCTGCCCGAAGCGGCAGAGATCGATATCGACATTCCCGCCGCCGATATCCGCATCGACACGATGCGCGCCTCGGGCGCCGGCGGGCAGCATGTGAACACGACCGACAGCGCGGTGCGGATCACCCATATTCCCTCTGGCATCGTCGTGACGAGCTCGGAGAAATCCCAGCACCAGAACCGGGCCCGCGCCATGGAGGTGCTGCGCGCGCGTCTTTACGACCTTGAACGTCAGCGCGCGGACGAGGCACGCGCCGCCGACCGCAAAGGCCAGGTCGGATCGGGGGATCGGTCAGAGCGGATCCGCACGTACAATTTTCCGCAGGGCAGGGTGACCGACCATCGGATCAACCTGACGCTTTATCGGCTCGAGCAGGTGATCCAGGGGGATCTGGACGAAGTGATCGACGCGCTGATCGCCGCCGATCAAGCCGCCAAGCTGGCCGAGATGGCCGGGTGATCACCCGCCAACAGGCGCTTGCGCTGGGCGCGGCCCGGCTGCGCACGGCGGGCGTGCCGGATGCCGAACGTGATGCCCGATTGCTCTATCGATGGGTGTCCGGCGCGGGTGCGGCGACCCTTTCGGCGTCGTTGTCAGACCCGGCGGGCGCGGAGGAACGCGCCCGGTTCGACCAGGCGATCGAGGCGCGTTGCGCCCGAAAGCCCGTCTCCCATATCATCGGGAAACGGGCCTTTTGGGGCCGGGATTTCCGCGTGAACCGGGATGTGCTGGATCCGCGGCCCGAGACGGAAACGCTGATTGCCCGCGCGCTGGAGCAACCGGCGGCGCGCATTCTCGACCTCGGAACGGGAAGCGGTTGCCTGCTCCTGACGCTGTTGGCTGAATGGCCTGCCGCCACGGGTATCGGGGTTGATGTGAGCGGCCGCGCGCTGGACATGGCGCTCCGCAATGCCCGGAATCTGGGCGTCGAAGATCGGGCGCAACTCGTCCGGGGAAGCTGGTACGCGCCGGTGGAAGGCGTCTTTGATCTGATCATCGCCAACCCGCCCTATCTCTCTGATCAGGAGATGGGCGAGATATCGCCCGAACTCCATCACGAGCCCCGGCTCGCGCTCTCGCCGGGGGGGGATGGATTGGGCGCCTATCGCCTTATTGCTGCCGACCTGTTCGGATATCTAGCAAAGAACGGTCGGGCATTGTTCGAAATTGGAACAACGCAAGGCCCTGCGGTTGCCAAGATACTCAAAGCGGCGGGATTGTCACGGGTGAGCATCTACCCGGATATGGATGGTCGCGACAGGGTTGTAGGGGGCTTGAATGCAACGGATTGTTGAATTTCAGGGTTTAACGGTTGTTTGCGGGTCGAAAATTGCTATAAATAACTCAGCCGACAGTCATTGCAGTTTAGCAATGGACCTGAGGGAACGGCTACCACGCACATGCAACAGCTACGACGTAGCGCAGGCGACGCGTTGAGCGGCACTTAATCGGCATAACACTCTCCGGAATGGTCCGGTATGCGCCGAGAAACTAGAAGATCAGGACCCAATGAGATCACCACAAAAAAACAACCGGGCCCGCGGGCGCGGCAGAAGCAAAGGGAACGGCAACTCGGCCAATCGCGTGTATGAAAGCACCGGGCCCGAGGGAAAAGTCCGGGGAACACCCCAGCAGATAATCGAAAAATATCTCTCGCTTGCCCGCGATTCACAGACATCGGGCGATCGTGTCGTTGCCGAGAACTTTCTGCAACATGCCGAGCATTATCAGCGCCTGCTCATCCAGGCCAATGCCGCGCAACAGGCGCATGAGCAGCGCAAGGAAGAGCAGGCCGAACAGAACAACCAACAACCCGCGACCAACGGGCACGATGCAGACGCGGTCGCCACCACGCCACCGGCTCAGGCGGCTGTTGCAGGATTGACCACCATCGATTCAGGGACACCACAACCGGAAAACCTGATCGTGGGTGAGGACGAGATGGCTACCAGCCAACCCGCAAAGTCACGCAAACCAGCCCGTGGCGAGGAAAAACCCGGTGAAGTGGCGGAACTCGCCGAACCTCAGCCGGAATCCTGACCACCAAAAAGACGGGCCAGAGCCTGAAACTCGGCGATGCTGACTGTTTCGGCACGGCGGGTCGGGGCTATATCGGCAGCCAAAAGACTGGCTTCCGGCTCGCTGACCAGTGATTTCAACGATTGACGCAGCATCTTTCGGCGCTGTGAGAACGCAGCGGCGACAACCCGCTCCAGTATCATCGGATCGACCTCGGGATCTGCGCGCTCTGGCCGGATGTTCACAACCGACGACGTCACCTTTGGCGGCGGGGTGAAGGCGGACGGATTGACGTCGAAACAGAGCCGCGCAGCGCTGCGCCATTGGGCAAGAACCGACAGCCGGCCATAGGCCTTGGTCCCCGGCAGCGCACAGATCCGCTGCGCGACCTCACGCTGGAACATCAGGGTCAGGCTATCCCACCAGGGCGGCCATCTTTGCGGTGTCAGCCAGCGGACGAGAAGCTCGGTACCGACATTATAGGGAAGATTGGCGCAGATCCGCGCCGGGCCGTCTAGATGAGCGGTAAGGTCGACCGCTAGCGCATCCCCCTCGATGATGCTCAATCGGCCCGGATAGGACGCGCCAATCTGCTCGAGCGCCGCAAGGCATCGGTGATCGCGCTCGATTGCGATCACCCGCGCAGCACCCTCGGCCAGCAAAGCCCGCGTGAGGCCACCGGGCCCGGGCCCGACCTCGACGACCGTGGCCCCAGAGAGGGGGCCAGAGACACGCGCGATCTTTCCCGTAAGGTTCAGATCCAACAGAAAGTTCTGCCCGAGCGATTTTCGGGCCGACAACCCGTGCGCGGCGATGACTTCGCGCAACGGCGGCAACCCGTCCGGTGCCAGTGTCATGTGTCGAGCCGTCTTTCTGCCATCTGTGCGGCCATCATCATGGCAGCGCGCAGGCTGGTCGGGTCGGCAATGCCCTTGCCCGCGATATCGTAAGCGGTGCCGTGATCTGGCGAGGTTCTGACAAAGGGCAGACCCAGCGTGACATTGACGCCCTGATCAAAGTCCAGGGCCTTGATCGGGATCAGGCCCTGATCGTGATACATGGTCAGGGCCGCGTCATAGAGTTGCCGCGCGGCGGCATGGAACATGGTGTCGGCGGGCAGGGGGCCGACGACATCGATCCCGGCGTGCCGAATCTCCTCGACCGCGGGAACAATCGTCTCGATCTCCTCGCGCCCCATCGCGCCCCCTTCGCCCGCATGCGGGTTGAGGCCCGCGAGGGCGAGGCGCGGCGCATCGATGCCGAAATCCCGGACAAGGCTGTGCGCGGTGATGATGGCCGTCTCGACGATATCGTGCTGTTCAAGCCGGCGGGGAACCTCGGCGAGCGGGATGTGGATGGTCACAGGCACGACCCTGAGCGACGGGCCCGCCAGCATCATGACCGAGCGCTCGACCCCTCCCAGCTCGGCCAGATACTCGGTATGTCCGGGGAAGGTGAAGCCGGCGCCGTCATAAAGAGCCTTCTTGTTGATCGGGTTGGTCACCAGCGCCGATGCCTGCCCCGAGGAGGCGAGTTCGGCCCCGCGTCTGATCGCCTCGATGGTGCAGGCGGCGTTTGCCGGGCTCGGCTCACCGGGGCGCGCCGGGGCCTTGAGACGCAACGGAAGCACCGGGAGCGCGCGATCAAACACGCCAAGGGCGTCGGCCGGGCCCGAAATCTCCACCACCGGAACGATGCCCGTGAACAGGGCCGGATCGCCGATCAGGAAGAAGCTGGCCCCTCCCGCGCGATCGTGCCACAGCTTGGCGGCAATTTCAGGCCCGATGCCGCTGGGATCACCCATGCTCAGCGCTAACGGTGCGATCTTTGGCATTGCCGATCCGGTCACCGCAATTCGATCAGCGCGTCACGTCGCAGTTCCTGCAGATAACCATCGGCGAGGCGGTTGAGCTCTTCGGACAAGAGCTGTTGGCGGATCTGTTCGCGCACCTCGGGCGGGGTCTCTTCCGCATCGATCGCGAGATTGCGCCGCTCGAGCAATTGCAGGATCGAGACACCGCCCTGAACCCGGACAGGCCGTGTCACGCCCATCAACGGGAGCGTGGAAAGATCCCGAACCAATTCTTGTGGCAGTTTCGTCGACGGCACCCAGCCCAGAACGCCCTGATTGGCCTTGCTGGGCGATTCTGAATACTGCTCGATGCCGCGTTCGAAATCGCCGCCTCCGTTCATTCGCTGATACAATTCCAGGATAAGGCTTTGTTTTGCCTGGTCCTGCTCGGGTGTCCCATTCAGGCGCAGACCGATCTCGCGAAGGTAAAACTCCAACGAGGCACTGCCCGAGCGCAGCGCAATCTCCTCGTCGATCCGCGCCTCCGGGGGTTCGGCGCGGGCCAGAAACCGCGAGCGGACAACCTCGCGCCAGATCGTGTCTGCCGCGATCAGATCGTTCAGCGCCTGATCCGAGACACCCTGGCTGTTCATCCGCTGTTTGAATTCCTCGCCCGTCGAATTGCGCTGTTCGGCATAGATGTCCAGGCCGAGTTTCAGCACCTCGTCTGTCGCCGACATGCCAACCTGTTCGCCGGCCTCGAGTTTCAGGCGGTCTTCGATCAGACTGTCCAGGGCGGACGAGCGAAGCTGATCGGGTGACCGGGCGCCGATTCCCAGAACGGTGAGAATTTGCGCCCGCTGCGCCAGGTCGAACCCGGTGATCGCGGAATCGTTCACAATAGCCACCGGCTTGAAGATCGTCTGCGACGCGGCTACCGCCGGGCTCAGCGCCCAGGCAAACAGGCAGACCGTCATGAACCGAAGGGCGAGCCTCATACCCGTGCCACCTGATTTTCACCCATTGTCCGCTTTTCCTTTATCTGTCGATCCCGGAGGACGGCGAGAGAAAATCCTGCTGCTCCTCAAAGTCAAAGATCGTATCCGTGAATAGACCGGTATCAGAGGTTCCCAGCGTGAGCAATTGGACCTGCAGGGTGACACTCGTCGATGCGGCAACATTTTCCGTTGATGTCAGGTCGCGGCTGAAAAAGAGGTCGATCTCACAACACTCGTTGGCATATTTGATACCGGCCCCGCCGCGAATGAATTCACCCTCCTCCAGATCCCGGCGCAGATCGCCGCGGATTCGCCAGTTGGGGCTCAACCGAAACGAGCCTGCAATCGCAAACTCTTCCCTCGGGTCGGGTTGAAACACTTCCGGGTCAGCCTCGAGAAACGTATAGCTGCCGCCCAGCGAGAGGCGCCAGGCGCGAAGCGAGGCGGATACTTCGTTCCGGTTCAATTCCAGGTCGTCCCCCACCCGCACCCGGTGCCGGATCGTCACATAGGGATCATAACTGGCCGACCATCCGGCGACCCAGTCGGATTGGGCATTCACGAGCCCGCTGCCGCTGGAAAACTCATCGGCGTCCTTCAGGCGAAGAACACGGCCCCCCGTGGCGTTGAAGTTGATCCCGTCATCGGTCAGCCACTCATATGTCAGGCCCACATTCAGCCGCGGCCCGGATTCAAACCCGTCGATTCCGCTGAAATGCGACCGTGAGAACAGATTGTTCTCGTCGAATTCGGTCACCAGACTGTCTTCGTTGATGAAGTTCGCACTATTGCCGCCATAGGGCGCCACGATGGCCTGCACGATAGGCTCGAGGTAATGGGCGGAGCCGTTCTCCATCTCCCAGATCAGCGGGTATCGCGCCTCGACCCCTGCCGTGGGCGCGAATCTGAACGAGGTCTCGTCGGCAAGATCGGGGTCGTTTCTGACCGAAAAGACATCGCCGCGGACCTCGGCAAAACCTGTCAGGGAGAGGCCGATCGGCAAGACCACCTCACGCTCCCAGTCGAGGCCGAGGGAGACGCGCGTGCTGTCGGTCCCATTGGTCCGGAACAGGCTTTGCGCATTCGTGATGATCCCCAGATCCCCGCCCGCGAAGTAGCCGGGCAGTTCATATCGCGCGTCAAAATCGGGAAGCGCCACAGGGATCTGTCCCGACGGCTCATTCGAACGCAACGACTGGAATCGGACGCCGCGCACGTCGAAAAAGGAATGCGGCTGATACTTGTAGCCGAAAAGCTGACTGGTCAGCCGGTCTTCGTTCGAGATATCGAAAAAACGAAGATAGTCGTCATCCGACGCCGTCTTGATGTCCCAGCCATACTTGATGTCCTGCCTGGTCGTAAACAGCCCGTCCGTATCGAGATGCCCCTGCCATGAATCCTCGCCGGTGAACGCCGTCCTGGCGATCGAGCCGCCGACCTCCATGGCACCATTTTCGAACAGCCGGCGGTATTCGAACAGCCCGAGAACGCCCTCCTCGGTGGTGAAAAAGGGCTCGATCGTTACGTCGGAATGATCATCGATCACCCAGTAATAGGGCACTTTCATCCCGAAACCGAAGTTCGAATCCTGCTTGAAAGACGGTGTCAGGAAACCGCTTTTCCGATCGACCGTCGGGTCGGGGTGGCTGAAATACGGGGTCCAGAGTACCGGCACGCCCATCAGGTCGAACCAGGCGTCCTCGTAATGGACCTCTTTTCCGACCTCGTCATGGATGACCTTGTTCGCACGGATCCGCCACAGCGGCGTCGGCTCGTCGGCGCATACATCACAGGGGCTGTAGACCGCCTTTGCCAGGACATTGTAGCGATCATCAAAGCGCAACGCCTCGACAGCGGCCAGTTTGCCCTGTTCGCCCAGGATCGATTGCGCCCCTTCGATGATCCCGTCGCGAAGATCGGCGTCGAGATCGGCAAACTCGCCATAGACGGTGGTGCCGCTGGGATCGCGCAGGACAATGTCGCCCGCCGCCGTGATCCGCTTTGTCTCATCGTTGTACACGATCCTGTCGGCGGTCAGGGTGCGGTCGCCATAGTAGACTTCGACGCTGCCCGTCGCGATGAGTTCGCGCGTCTCGGAGTTATAGGTCACGTCATCGGCGACGAGCGCGACAGGCTGGTCGTCCTCGACCGGGGAGATGTCTTGCGCCTGCGCGATGGATCCCAGAACGAGCGCCGAGCAGAGGATCGTTCTGAAAACCCATGGCGTCATTGCCCTGCTTCCCCCTCGCCTCATCAACCCGCTCGTTCCCTGTCAGGGCTTTGAAACCTTTTAGCCATCTTCGAGGTGTAGCAGCAAGCCCAGAGCCAGCAGAACCGCGGCGAAGGGCGGGACCCAGCCGGCCAATGTCACCGGAACCGCCCCCGAAGCCCCCAGCGCCGCAGTGACATCGGACAAGAAGAAGTATCCAAAGCCTGTCAGTACACAGCCCAGCGCCATCGTGCCCAACCCGCCAAACCGGGCATGGCGCATCGAGAATGCCGCGCCGATCAGCACCATCGCGACAAAGACGATCGGCGTCGACAACAGGCTGATCAGATGCATCCAGTGCCGGTCAGACGAGAAGCCGGATTTCTCCAACAGCGAGATAAAACCGGGAAGCGCCCAGAATGAAATGGTTTCCGGTGCCGCGAAACTCTCGACAATCCGCGCCGATGTCAGATCGGTGGGAATCAGCACTTCGCCCGACTTCGTCGCGATAGACTCGCTCACATCCCCGACCGAGACGGGAGAATTGTCGAGGTCGATGGTCCATTGCGACACGCCGTTCAACCGCCAGTACTGCGGCTCCAACTCGGCTGAGCGGGCATCGAGCCGCCGGTACAGCCGGTCGGATTTGTCGAACTGAAAGACATTCACGTCCCAGAGCCGCTCGATCGTTCCGCTTGCCCTTTGCGCGCGCACGACCGTCTGCCCGGTTTCATCTCCCTGGCGCAGCCAGACACCATCGGCCGACACTGTCAGGGACGAGCTGGACTTGTCGAAATACTGCTCCTGAAGATGCTCGAACCGCGTTGCGAATGCCGAGGCAATCGGATTGTAAACGGCAAAAGCGACAACTCCCAGGACCGCCGCGGTAAGAAGCGCGGGCGCGATCACGCGCAGCGCCGAGACACCCGCCGCCCGCGTCACGACAAGCTCCGACCGATTGGCCAATGTCGCAAAACAGATCATCGACGCGAGCAGAACCGTGAACGGCGCGGCTTTGATCGTGATCGACGGCGCATGGAGAAGGGCCATCCCCACCAGCTCGGAGAAATCCGCCGCGCCCCGCTTGTTGTCGCGCATTAGTTCGACCAGATCCACGATCATGATCAGGGCGAAGACCGCCAGGAATGCAAAGACGGCAAATGTCAGGAAGACACGGGCGATGTAGAGATTGAGCGTCCAACTCATCATCGCACCCTGAACAGCTGCAGCCGGGCGGACATGCCGCTGCTCGACAACATCCAGAACGCCAGAGCGATGCCAGCAACCGGCGGCACATACATCAGCGGCCACAGGGCCGCTTCGTTCGATGTCGCACTCTTGAGCGCGAGCCCGATCAGCCGCAGGCCAACACCCACGATCACCGCCACGGCGACCTGACCGGTCAGCCCGTTTCGGCGGTTCTGGTTCCCGATGATGAAGGCGAGCGCAAGGAAGGGCAGCGCGATCGCATAGAGCGGGCCCGACAGGGCTTCATGCGCCTCGGCCCGATAATCGCCCAGCGTCCTGCCGCGGGTGTCTTCGGGGCCGACCGACAACAGCTCGCTGATCGACATCTCGGAGGGCTTTCGCGCCCGCCCGCCGCCTCCGCCCGCGCCGCTGGTCAGGTCGTATCCCAATTGATCGAACCGCAGAATCGACAGCGCGCCCGGATCCTCGGCCGAGACGCTCTGCGCGATCCCGTCGAACATCACCAGCCGCTCCTGGTCCGGCTCGTTGATCAGATAGGCCCGTTCTGCCGAGTACGTGACGACATTTGCAGGGTCGCGCTCGTCATGCACAAAGACGCCCAGCATTTCTCCGGGTTTTGCCATTGCGCGCAGATAGACGGTCAGGCCCGGTTCCGGGTTCATGAACGTTCCGGGCTTTAAAAACGCGGCGGCGACATCGCCGCGGATTTCGCTGATCCGGTCCAGCATCGTGCGCTGGGCCAGCGGCGCGATGGTTGTCGTCAGCGCATACATCGCCACCATCACCAACATTGCAAACACCAGGACCGGCCGCATGAGCCGCTGCCCCGAGATGCCAGAGGCAAACATGACCTGGATCTCGCTTTCCGAGTGCAGGCGGTTGATCGCATAAAGTGCTGCGGCAAAGGCCGATACCGGGAACACGATGACCAGTACCTTGGGGATCAAAAGCGCCACAAATTCGAGAAACACATTCGCGCTCTGGCCAGAGGCGACCACCGTATCGATGATGCGCAGCGACAGCGCCAGCCAGATAACACCGGTGAAAACCAGCACGAAGAAAAAGAACGGCCAGGCAATCTGAGCAAAGATGTAACGGTCGAGCCGGGGCAATCAAAATCCTCGTTTCCGGTTTGCAGGGCGCAGCATGGTGTCGCAATGCCCTGAAGCAGAGTGCCTTATTGCCTTCCGCCTCTTGGCGACGCAACCGATTCCGGGCTAGG
>JBCCHW010000087.1:0-13483 GCA_039028555.1 Pseudomonadota bacterium
GCTGCACAAAGATTCCGGGGGTGTGGATCTGGTTCGGGTCCAATTCTCCCGGCGGCACAAGGTGTTCCACCTCCGCGATGGTAACCCTGCCAGACATGGCGCCGGGCCCGTTAAAGTTGTTTGCGGTTTTGCGGTAAATCAGATTGCCCTGCGTATCACCCTTCCACGCCTTGACAATCGCGAGGTCGGCGCGGATGCCACGCTCGAGGATATAGGTTTCGCCGTCAAAGACCTTTTCCTCCTTACCCTCGGCAACCTGCGTTCCGACGCCGGTTTTGGTGTAGAAACCTGGAATGCCGGCACCGCCCGCGCGCAGACGCTCTGCCAGTGTTCCTTGCGGGTTGAACTCGATTTCCAGTTCGCCCGACAGATACTGACGCATGAACTCATCATTCTCGCCAACATAGGACGACATCATCTTTTTAACCTGGTGCGATTCGAGCAAGACACCCAGGCCGAACTCGTCGACACCGGCATTGTTCGAAGCGATTGTGAGGTTCTTTACCCCGCTATCGCGGATTGCCGCGATCAGGTTCTCTGGAATACCGCAAAGGCCGAAACCGCCAGCGGCAATCAACATGTCGTCTTTGATGATCCCGTCAATCGCCTCTGCCGCTGTCTTAAAGACCTTTTGCATCCTGATCCTCCGCGCTTGTTTCCGGCCCCGCCAATCTCAATTCATGCGCCGCAACATAAGGCGGATGCTCCCGCCACGGCAAGGAGCATTCTGGGTGCATCAGCGATCGTTACCGGCGTTTTTGGCCAGGTCCGGCTCGTCGCTCTCGAGATTTGGGATGTCGGCACTCTTCAGGCTCTTTGATTCCGTCGATTTCAGCAAGCCCCGGTCCCTGGGCTGTTCGAGGAGCCAGAACAAGAGATTATCGCCAAAGACAGGGTTCTTGGTAAGTTCGACATGCTCATCCGGCAAGAACAGGGTCGTGTCAAACCGCAATGGACTTTGCAGTCCGGAAACATATTCGCGCCCCTGGCGCTCATCGAGCAGGACCGAGGCCCTAAGGACCACGCCATCCCCCTCCTCGACCTGGTCGAGCCGGAATGTCCCGGTATCAACATCGGCGACTGCGTTGGAGGGTGTTTCAAAGCCGCCGCCGACGACGAGAAAGAGCTCGATGTTCTCTGGTTTGGGCGCCCAACGGTCCATCGCCTGGTGAAAGCGCTTTGCCCGTTTGAGCATTCGGCGCTGATGAACGAGGCCGCGCCGACGGCGTTCTTGTGGCGCCGCGATCCCGGGCAAAAGCCAGCTGAGGAGGGGTTCAGCTTCCGAACTCGCCAGGGCCCACTGAAACTCTTCCCACACCTCGGGGTCATAGGGGTCGGGCGCCAGTTCGCCCGCATCCCCAATGAACCTCAGTCGGGCATGCCGCCGTCGCGGCATGAGCTGCCATGTCGAGGCATGGGTTGCAAGCAGCGGTGCGGAATACACCGGCTGAAACGGGCCCAGCTCCTTGCCGTTGATCAGATTGTCCATCGCGAGGATCGAGCCCGCATTGGGCGTCGCCACGATGATGACCCGGCTGAAATACTTCGCCCCTTCCCATGTGATGGGTGGTAGCGCACCATCGTCGGCCAGATCCGCAGGCCCATACATCAGATAGTAACGCGCAATGAGGCCCCCCATGGAATGGGCGAGGAGATCAAACACAATCTCGTCGGGATCCACCTTGCGACCGGTGATGCGGCTGCGTTGTTCGGCGACAAAGCTCCGTCGTTGTTGAATGAAGTGGTGAAACTCTTGGGCCAGAGTGACCAGATCGCGGCGCCAATCGTAGTCAAACCGGAAAGCCGTCGTGGGATCAATGGCAGCTAGCGATGCGTAATCCGGATCGCCTGACCAATCCCTTTCGAGCTCAGCAAACTCCTCCGCGTTTTCCGGCGTTGCTCCGCGGTCAACGAGGAAACCGCCAAAGCCAAGGGTGCGGCGGACACCACCATAGACCTCAAGATCAATCGGCAGCCCGAGCAAGTCGGCGCGAGCGCTGTCGAGAACACCCGCAGCGCGCACAGAATCCCGGTGTTCCGAAAAGGGCTGACCCTCGGCCAGAAGAGGAAGTGCGATCAGCCGCGCTTCATCCTTATCGTCCGGATCCGCCGAGAGACCCCTGCTTCCTCCCCCCCAGACTATTGTCCCCGTTTCGCCATCCACGAGCCGCGAGCCGAGCGTTCCCGGGATCGTAATCAACGGGCGGCGCAGCTCGGTATCGCTGGCCTCGGACACGGAACTGTAGATCTCGGCAAGATCAGGAACGCGTGCGACCGGCGTACAAGCCTGAAGAGCACCGATCGCCGTTAATGCGGTGATAAACATCAAAACGCGCATTGCTTCCCTCCCGCCTTACAAGAACACTATGTTCTTTAGAGCGGCTTTCAACGACAACCTGTAGGGCATAGATCGTTTGACCATGGGGTCATTGTCGAATGACGGCGCCCGGATTAAGAACTCCTAGAGGGTCAAGCGCCGCTTTGATCGCACGGCTCGCAGCCAAATGGCCGGGGTCACCGTATCTCTCCAAATCATCCAGCTTCAATCGACCAACGCCATGTTCGGCCGATACCGAGCCGCCAATTGAGTTGACCAGATCATGGATGTCGCGCTTCACGATGGGGCGGACATTATCGTAGTCGGGCCGGCTTCTGCCTTTGGCCGGGAAAACATTATAGTGAAGGTTCCCGTCGCCGACGTGACCAAAACAATTGATCACGAGGGAGGGGTCAATCGCTTCGACAACTTTGCGGCCCTGATCGATAAAGCTCGCCAGCTTTGACACTGGCAGGGAAATGTCGGTGGAGGCGACGGCGCCAACCTTGCGATTGGATTCCGGTATCGTCTCGCGTACCCACCAAATGGCGTCACGCTGCGCCTGCGACTGGGCGACAACACCATCGGTCGCGAGGCCGCTGTCGAACAGCTCCGCCATGGCCTGTTCGAAGAGCGCTTCCAGGCCGCCCCCCTTAGCGCCGATAATCTCAAAGAGAACTCGCCATTCTGGATTGCCTGGCAATGGATCGGAAAAGTCCGAATGAAACCTTCGGATGAACTCCGGCCCGCATGAATGGATCAGCTCGAAACCGGTGATTTCATCGCCCAAACGATCTTTCAGGCGATGGAGAATTGCAACTGCCTGGTCAGGGCCCGGAATCGCCAGCATGCCCGTGACCATATCACCCGGTTTCGGGAAGAGCTTGAGCGACGCAGCGGTTATGATCCCAAGCGCCCCTTCGGACCCGATCAAAAGATGCCGCAGATCAAACCCGAGATTGTTTTTGCGCAGGGTTTTGGTCCCTTCGATCACAGTGCCATCGGCCAGGACCGCCTCGACATCCAGAACAAGATCCCGGGTATTTCCATACCGCAGCACCTGAACCCCGCCGGCGTTGGTGGCCAGGTTGCCACCGATCTGGCATGTCCCTTCAGAGGCCAATGACAGCGGAAAGAGCCGGTCGACGTCATCCGCCGCCTTCTTGATATCCGCCAGAACACATCCCGCTTCGGCGATGATTGCACCGTCATCGGGCAATACGGCCCGGATGGCATTCATCCGTTCGAGCGATAAAAGCAGCGGCAGGGGCCCTTCGTGTAATGTCTGACCGCCGACCAGGCCCGTTCCCCCCGAGATGGGCACAACGCCAATTCGATGTTCTGAGCAGATCTTGAGAACCGCCGAGACATCGGACGTGCTCTTGGGTCGCGCGATTGCCGCAGCGATGCCTTGCCAGCGATCCCGCGGCTCGAGCAGATACGGACGGGCTTCAGGCTCGTCGCCCAATATGATCCCCCTCTGACCGAGCAGGTTGGAGAGTTGATCGAGGATCTCAGGTCCTGGGGGATTGAGCATATCTTGTCCGTCTGGGTTAGTCCTTTACCGGAACCGTATAGTTCAGGCCCAGCCTGCCGCCGTCCACATAAATCGTCTCGCCGATTACATAGCTCGAAAGATTGGAGGCAAGGAACACGGCCGCGTTTCCGATTTCTATAGGCTCCCCCGCGCGGCCGATCGGGGTGCGGGACATGATTGTCCGCATCTTTTCGGGACTCGCGGATACAGTCTTGAACATCTCGGTCGCGATCGAGCCTGGGCCGATTGCATTCACACGAACGCCCTCTTGCGCCATGCGAATGCCGAGCGCCTTGGTCCATTGTTTTATGCCGCCCTTCGAGATGACATAAGGTGCGATTTCCGGGATCACCCCCTCGGCCTGGTATGAGGACATGTTGATCACGACGCCGCGGCATCCATCGGCATCTGCGTCCTGGGTCAACATTTGTTTGGCGGCCAGTTGCCCCGTGAACACCACACCCTTCATGTTGATATCCATGACGCGGTCATAGTCGGCTTCGTCGAGTTCCAGAGGATCGCAGGCATGAATGATGCCCGCATTCGCAACGGCGATATCGAGGCGACCATAGAGCGTTACCGCCCGATCGATCAGCGCCTGAACATCGGACTTTTTCGTCACGTCGCAATGCAGATAACTGCAATCGGGGCCAAGGTCGCTTGCCGCGGCCTCTCCGCGATCGTCCGTTACATCTGAGATCACAACCTTTGCGCCCTCGCGCAGGAAGGCCTGGGCGCAAGCGTAACCCAACCCACCGGCGGACCCGGTGACAACTGCGATCTTACCTTTCAACAGCATGGCATCCTCTCAGATAACGGCCTTCTCGAGGAAAGGCTTGTTTGCGACGATCCGCTCATACCCCAGCGACGTCATATCAAGCGTCTGGTAGGCGCCAAACGCGATCAGTTCCGACACCGCGCGTCCCATGGCGGGTGACTGCTGAAACCCATGCCCCGAGAACCCGTTTACGAACACAAAGTTTCCGACCTCGGGATGAAACCCAATGATCGCGTTCTGATCGAGGGTATTGTAGGCGTAGTGGCCGATCCAGCTGTTGACCACTTTAACCGCCTCGAACGCGGGGATCCGTGTCGCAATCGCGGGCCAGACCTTTTCTTCCCAAACGCTGTGATCCATCGCGAAATCGTCAAGATCGACCGCATGGTCCTCGTCGGGCGGGCAGCCGCAGAGGTAATAGCGCCCGTCGGTTCTGACATGTACGCCGGAAGGGTCAATGGTCAGCGGCAAGTCGCGGTCGAGCGGGTGTGCCGCGTCAAAGACAAAGGTATAGCGGCGTCGAGGCTCCACCGGCACCTCGAGCCCGGCCATCTTTGCCGTCACATTCGCCCGCGGGCCCGAAGCATTGACGACGATCCCGGCCGAAACGGTTTCTCCCGACGCCAGGGTGACCGAGGTGACCTTGTTGCCCTTGCGCGCGATTGCGACAACCTCGTTGTGAATGTAATCGACGCCGTTCTGGCGCGCCTTGCGCTTCCACCAATCGAACAGGGTGTTTCCGTCAAAATACCCCTCGTCTACGGGGTTATGACTGCCCAGGACAATGTCGTCGAGGTTGTAGAATGGATAAGCCTCAGCGATCTGATCGCGCGTCATGATCCGGGTGCCAGCACCGCATGCCGCCTGGATGGACTGGGCTTCGCGCAAGATCTCGGCAAAGCCTTCGCTGGCAGCGAGATACATGTAGCCATAGCTGTTGAGCGCGACATCCGGCGCCTCCGGATCACCAATATAGTCGCGGAAGTTCCGGATAAAGTCGGCGCCGAACTGGCTGATGCGAATGTTGATCTCGGTCGAGAACTGCTGGCGGATGCAGCTGTTTGTGCGCGATGTCGAGGCATACTCAAAGCTGGGATCACGCTCAACAACCAGAACCGACCCGTCGAAATCTGAACTTTCGCTCAGCCACCAGGCGACCGACGAACCTATCATCGCGCCGCCGACGATCACGACGTCATAGCTGCTTTGAACTGGTGCGGCGTCGACCATTGTTACTCCTCGAAGCCATAATCGCGCCGCGCAGCTTCTGGCGAAATGTAGCCCAGCGCGATATCACGGCGCACCGCAGCGGGATCGCGCCCCGAGGGTTGGCCATAACCAGCGCCACCGGGCAGATCCAAAACCGCACGATTGCCCGGCGGAATCGATTGGCGGCCCTTACCGCGCATTACCTTGCCGCCTGAGGTAGTGAATCCGGTCCGGCCACCGCTCAATCCGCCCTCGCGACCCCGTGCAGGATGATCGACCCGGTCGAACATCGCCGAAAAGTCAAAGCGGTATCCATCGCGCGCGCCGATCTCCATATGCTGGCCAAGGCCGCCGCGGAAGGTTCCTGCGCCACCGCTATCGGGTCGCAACTCCTTGCGCCAGATGACAATCGGCCCGGTCTGTTCGGTCGCTTCGACGGGCATCGTCATCACGCCCGAGGGAAAGGCCGTGGCGTTCATCCCGTCAAGGGTTGGCCGGGCACCTGACCCACCGCAGTTGAACAACAAAACCTCAGCGCGCCGGGCATTGGGATCGTTCGCGCCCTCGACCGGCCGGAACGAGAGTTGGAAATTGCAAAGCGCGCCGCATCCTTCGGCTGGAACCTCGCCCGGGAGCACATGATGAAGGGCCCCCAGCACCGTGTCGGGGATCATGTGGCCGATGACATGGCGCAACGCAACGGGTGCCGGATGACTGGCATTCACGATCGACCCTTCCGGTGCCGACACACGAAACGGGGCTAGCGAGGCCGCGTTGTTGGGGATCTCCGGCGCAATCGCACATTTCAGCGCATAACATGTATAGGCCTTGGTGTAGACGAGCGGCACATTGATCCCCTTGGGATCAACCCCGGACGTGTCGGTGAAATCTATCGCGATATGGTCGGGCTCAATCTTCAGCGTCGCCGCCAGGGTGATCGGCGTATCAAACCCGTCAATTGTCATGCTGTTGGCGGCAGTCCGACGTGGCAACGCCGCGATCCGTTCAACCGTCGCCCGATGGGAGTTTTCGAGGATAAAGGCTGTGATCTCGGTGATATCGGCGAGGTCAAACTCGCGCATCATTTCGGCAAGACGCCGATGGCCGGTATCGTTGCAAGCGGCAAGCGCATAGATATCGCCGACGACCTGATCTGCCTCCCGCACATTTGCCCTGACGATCCCGACCAGATCGTGGTTTACTTGGCCGGCACGGGCGAACGGCATGATCGGGATCCTCAGCCCTTCTTCATAGACAGAGTTGCCATCGGCCCCAAAACCGCGGCCTCCGATATCGACCACATGCGCTGTACAAGCAAAAAAGCCGATCAGTGCGCCGCGATGAAAACTGGGTGTGACAACCGTTATGTCGTGAAGATGCCCGGTGCCCCACCAAGGATCGTTTGTGATGTAGACATCGCCCTCGACCATCCTGTCGACGCCGATCTCGCGCATGAAATGGCCCACCGACTCCGCCATGGCGTTAACGTGTCCTGGCGTCCCGGTAACGGCCTGTGCGAGCATGCGTCCCTCGCGGTCATAGACACCGGCCGATAGATCGCCGGCCTCGCGCACCGAGGTGGAGAAAGCTGTGCGTACAAGGGCCTGGGCCTGCTCTTCGACGATCGAGATCAGCCTGTTCCACATAACCTGATTCTGAACAGCGGATGTCATGATGATGCTCCTTGTTCCAGGACCAGCGTGCCATCGTCGTGCAACTGCGCGCTAAACCCGGGGGGAATGATCGTTGCGGTTTCGCGCTCAACAACGATGGCTGGTCCCGCCTCGATTACGCCCGGTTGCATGCCGTCCCGCTCATGTACCGCGGCGTCGACGAAGACACCGTTTGCCGGGTCGAATAGCTCGCGGGTTCCCGAGGCGCGAACGGCACCGACACTCTTTGCCATTCCGGCTGCATCTTGGGATATCTGCGCGCTGGTTTCCGCCAGGACCGACCAGCTGGCGACCTCGATATCCAATCCATCAACAATGCGACCGAACAGGCCGGAATAGGCCGCTTCAAATCTGGCGCGGATGTCATCGACCTCGGGCGCTACGTCCTCTAGATCCACAGGAATCTCCCAACCCTGGCCAACGTAGCGCATGAAGGTTCTTATCCGATAGTTGAGGGGTGAGGATGGTGCGCATCCCTCGACAAACGATGTGGTTTCCTGTTTGAGCCGGTCGAGGATTTTACCGGCCTCCGCCGGCGAGAAAGCGGAAAGACGCATGTAAGAGCTGTGCGTCGCCTCATAACTAAACGGCGCCCGCAAAAACCCGATCGCCGATCCAACGCCTGCGCCTGCGGGAATGAGCAGCTTTCCAATTCCGAGCTTTTGGCACAACCGCGCCGCGTGAAGCGGGGCGGCGCCGCCAAAGGCGATCATGGTGTACCCGCTCAGATCTTCGCCATTCTCAACCGCGTGGACCCGCGCGGCATTGGCCATGTTTTCGTCAACGACCTCCGAGACGCCATAGGCAGACGTCGTCACATCGTGAGCCAGTTTTGCGCCGATTTCGGTGGTCAGCGCGGCCTGCGATGCCTGGGCCGACAATCGAATCGATCCGCCAGCAAAGTTTTCGGGATCGATCCGGCCAAGCACGACATCGGCATCCGTTACCGCGGGGCGAGAACCGCCGCGGCCATAACATGCGGGCCCTGGATCGCTTCCGGCGCTTTCGGGCCCGACGCGGATCTGGTTCATCGAATCCACATGGGCCAGCGACCCTCCGCCGGCACCGATTTCGACCATGTCGATTACCGGGATCGAAATCGGCATACCCGATCCCTTCTTGAACCGATAGCTGCGTGCGACCTCGAAAACCCGGGCGGTTTTCGGCGTGTAATCCTTGATCAGACAGATCTTAGCGGTGGTCCCACCCATGTCAAAACTGATCACCTTGTCGAGCTTGTGCTGCCGGGCGATATGCGCGGCAAAGATTGCCCCGCCGGCGGGTCCACTCTCAACCAACCGTACGGGAAACTCTGCCGCTGTTTCTATCGAGACAATGCCACCCCCCGAATGCATCAGAAAAACGGGCGCCGTTGCGCCGATCCCGGCGAGGCGCGCCACGAGGCGGCTCAGATAGGCCTTCATGACCGGTTTGACGTAGGCATTCGCGGCTACGGTGTTGAATCGCTCGTACTCGCGCATTTGCGGCGAAACTTCCGAAGAGAGCGAAATCGTCAAATCGGGGAGGGCTGCCGACAGCACCTCTCGTACCCGCTCCTCATGAGCGGGATTCTGATAGGAATGAAGAAAGCCGACCGCCACACTTTCATATCCCCCGGCGCGCACGGTATCGACCATCGCGGCGAGCTCACCTTCATCGAGTGGCAACAATACCTGGCCGTCTGCTGCGAGCCGTTCGCTTAGAACCAGCCGGTGCTCACGCGAGATGAGCGGATCGGGCAGCTTCAAATTCAGATCATACTGTTCGAAACGGCCTTCGGTCCGCATTTCGATCACGTCACGGAAACCCTTGGTCGTGATCAGGGCTGTGCGCGCGCCCCGGCGCTCGATCAGCGCATTTGTCGCGAGCGTCGTCCCGTGGATGACAAGATCGATATCGCCAGGCGAAACACCGGCCTTCTCGCAGACCTCAGACAGCCCCTCCAGAATGGCCTCCTCGGGAGCGCTGTTGGTCGTCAGGATTTTGGTCGATTCCTGGCGTCCCTCGGCCTCCAGGACGACGTCGGTAAATGTCCCTCCGATATCGACACCGATCTTGATCTGTGGATTGGACATGTTGACTGGTCGTCCCCTTGCAAACCGAAAGCATGCGATCGGCGGCGCCTTTGCGCAAGACGCCTTGCCACAGGATCTGGTTGACGCAGCGAAGCAACGCGGGCAAGTCAGATTTTGACGCCGGGGTTGTAGGAAAACTACTGTATGAAAAGTTGGGGACCGAGACGTGAGCCGCTTCCGCCGCTGAACGCGCTGATCGCGCTTGAAGCCTCGGCCCGCCTGGGCAGCTTTCGCGCCGCGGCCCAAGAGATGCATGTAACGCAGGGGGCCGTTGCGCAACAGGTGCGCGCCGTCGAGCAGGAGATTGGCTTGTCGCTTTTTGAACGCCACCCCAGGGGCTTGATCGCAACCCCTGAGGCAGTAGATTTCCTGGACCATGTGCGGGTCGCGCTGACGAGTCTTTCGGCGGCGCTGAGCGACTTGCGGAACATCCGCGGGGAGGAAGGGCATCAGCGTGTGATACTCTCAGCACCGCCATCGATTTCGGCGCGATGGCTGATTCCACGCTTGCCAGAGTTCTATGCACAGCACCCCGACATCTCGATCGCGGTGGATGCAACGACCGAGATACGCCCCCTCGTAGGACCGGATCGGGTCGACCTCGCCATCCGTTGGGGTCAGGAGCCGAACTCCGGCTGGTCGCGACCGATGCTCAAAGGTCCCTTTGTCGTTGTCGCCTCACCGGGTCTGCGCTCGCGATTGGCAGGAAAGACACCGGCCGACATCACTGCCGAAACTTTGATCGCCGACGGGCATGACGCATGGACGGCCTGGTTTGATCATTTTATCGGATATGTGCCGGAAACAGCGTCGATGACCCTGTCATTGTCGTCCCTGGCGATCGACGCGGCCGAGCGTGGCATCGGTATGGCAATATCCCCCGAACCGCTGGTTCGCTCCGCCATCGCAGAAGGTCGGCTGGTGCGGGTCCTTTCCTCTGATTTTGACCTTGAAACAGACCAGAGCTTTCACATTGTGTCGGCGATGGCGCCAAAACCCGGTCCGGTCAAAAAGGTCTCTCGGTGGCTCCTCGAAGCGGCGAGCGAGGGGGCCTGAGCCATGATTAACCCGCCCGCCTCTGCGCGAGAAGCGCCCCAAGGGGATCCAACCCATAGATCGCCAGCATTGACCATCCAAGTATGTCCAGCCCAGGAATGCGGTCATCAACCCACCCAAACAACCAACTGACTGCCAACGCGGTTGTACAAAACGATAGCGCGCCGGCGAGGATCACCGTGGTGCGTCCAAGCCGGCTGATGTCTCGAAGATCGACGACAGTCGCGCGGGAACCCCGGGCGAAGGCCAGGGTTGACAAGATGGCGCATGTCACACCCATCCGAGTTGGCTGTCCCCAAATTGAACGCCCGAGGCAACAGTGCCTCCGGCGACTGTCCCCAGCATCACGCGAAGTCGGACTTTGCGTTTGTCGAGAAGCACTTAGAGTGCCGCCCCCCGCCAGGGGCATTCAACAAGCGAAGATGGGAAACGTCACCGGGTCGGACAGCTCCTGCGTCGGCAGCAACGGATACGTGCCGGTACCGAAACCTGTTTCTCACAAAATCGCGCCGCGCCCCCATGTCGCTGAGAAGACGCGCCGAGGTCGCCCTCGTGAGTCTGGCAGCGATCAGTTTCAGCGGATCCCAGACGCCCAGAAGCTGCTCGGACTCGGAGCACGAATTGCTCCGTCGGTGAGACCAGGATTTGTTTCTTCTCGACACCTGGCGTTAGAGAAGACTTCAGGGCTTACTCATTCGAATGTCGTTGCCATTCGCAACCAACCTAGCCTTCTGGCCACCACCACTTGCCCCCGATCACAACACCCCGGCTAAACAATTGCTGTTCGGCGTCAAGAACCTCGCCCAATACATCCTCGTATTGAACAGGGCCGTTCTCTAGCTTCAATACAGTGGCATCCCCGACCGCCCCGGGCGAGAAGGTGCCCAGTTCCGGCCTGCGCAGCGCCTGGGCCGCGTTGATTGTTGAAGCCGCA
This sequence comes from Pseudomonadota bacterium, assembly GCA_039028555.1. GTDB lineage: Bacteria > Pseudomonadota > Alphaproteobacteria > Rhodobacterales > Rhodobacteraceae > Thermohalobaculum. The sequence goes on from JBCCHW010000087.1 coordinate 11,580, forward strand.
ATCACCTGATCGAGCTCCATTCCCATGCATAGCAGCTTTGACATGGTCACGGTCTGATCATAGGCGGGTCCGTTGATGCAGAGCTGATGTACATCCGAACTGATGGTATCAGGCATGAACCCCTGAGCCAGCATCGCCCGCGCCGTCTTGAACGAGAAGCTTCCCATGCCGTGCCCGACGTCAAAGAAGACTCCGCGTTCGCGCGCCTCGATGACTTCGTCACGGATGCGCCCTTGCGCGCCAACAGGAGTGTTGGGGAAAGGCCGAAAACAATGTGTCAGGACATCGCCAGGGCGTAGCCGCTCAACCAGTTCGCCATAGCTCGGCGGCGGCTCGTCGATATGCGCCATGATCGGCAGGCCGGTTTCCTCGGCGACATCCAACGCATACTGCAACGGCGCGAGACCCTGATCGCCCGAGGCGTGCCGGCCAAGGCGAATCTTGATCCCGACGATGACATCACGGTTTTCCTCTGCAACCTTGGCCGCCGAAACCGGCGCCATGAGCCGGATATCCTCGCTCTCGCCCACCGCAACCTCGCTGCCGAAGCCATAAATCCCGGCAAAGGAGACATGGAGATAGGCGAGGATCCGCGCCTCGGACCGTTCGATCACATGTGATCTGAACCCGGCAAAGTTGCCGGGCCCGGCGGACCCTGTATCTACAGAAGTGGTCACACCGCAGGTGCGGCAGAACTCATCGGCATCGATACCAAGGGACGTGCCGCCCCAATAAACATGGGTATGCAGGTCGATCAGGCCCGGGCATACGATATGCCCCGATACATCCCGTGTTTCCTCGCCGGCAAGACCGCGCCCGACGGCAGCGACCTTACCTGCGCTAAACCCCACATCGACTGTGGCATCCAGACGGTTTGCAGGGTCGATCACACGACCGCCCTTCAATACGAGATCCATTTACCACTCCACCACCCAAAAGAGAGCCCGAGCCTAAGCTAAGCGATTGGTCCAGGCAATCGACGCCTAACTGCCAGGTCGACGTCTCACTCTGGATCCGGTACCGAAGGAAGACTCAACGAACCGCGAGCACCCACGATGTCACTCTTGACCGTTATCGACCACCCGTTGATCGAGCATAAGCTCACCCTGATGCGCGATCGAGAGACGCCCACAGCTGTCTTTCGCCGATTGCTGCGGGAAACATCGGCGCTCTCAGCCTATGAAGTATTGCGGGACCTCGAGCTTGAGGAGGTGGAGATAGAAACCCCCGTGTGCCGGATGACTGCGCGAAAGCTCGCGGGAAAGAAGCTCTGCTTTGTATCCGTCCTGCGCGCCGGGGACGGATTGCTGCAAGGTTTGCTCGATCTTGTGCCATCGGCCCGGGTCGGACATGTCGGTCTCTACCGAAACTCCGACACGCTGGAGCCGGTGACCTATTACAACAATCTACCCGACGACATGGCGCATCGGACAACGGTGGTGGTCGATCCGATGCTCGCGACCGGCGGCTCCGGCATCGCGGCGGTTGAGGAGGTCAAAAAGCGCGGCACAACCGATCTTCGTTTTCTGGCGCTGGTAGCAGCACCAGAGGGGATCGCAAGATTTCATCAGCACCATCCCGACGTCCCGATCTACACCTGCGCGCTGGATGAAAAGCTAAACGAGCATGGGTACATCGTGCCGGGCCTCGGCGATGCGGGAGATCGCCTATTCGGCACCAAGTGAGCCGGATCGATCCAACGAGTCGCGGATCATCTCAAATACGCCCTCGAACATCTTTGGGGTCAGCCGACCGGTATTCGTATTGTAGCGCGAGCAATGATAGCTTGCCGTAATCGAGTACGTGGCCAGGCTGCTGGTAACGTGATGGCCGAACGGATGCTCCGCGACACGACCGCCAAGCGCGCGTATGGTTGAGTCGTGAGCGATCTTGCCAAGCGTCAC
>JBCCHW010000088.1:0-13366 GCA_039028555.1 Pseudomonadota bacterium
CTTCAACGCCCTGATCGACCAGAAAAAGCAGATCGTGATCTCGGGCGACCGGTCGCCCGATCGCATCGACGGGCTGGAAGACCGGATCCGCTCGCGCCTGCAACAGGGGCTGGTGGTCGATATCCACCCCGCCGATTACGAGCTTCGCCTGGGCATCCTGCACCAGAAGGTCGCCGATATGCGCCGCGCCGACCCGGAGATCGAGGTCGACCCCAAGGTGCTCGAATTCCTCGCCCAGCGGATCTCGACCAATGTGCGGGTGCTCGAAGGGGCGCTCGTGCGGCTGTTTGCCTTTGCCGCGCTGATTGACCGGCGGATCGATCTGGAGGTGACCCAGGAATGCCTCTCGGACCTGTTGCGCACGGCCGAACGCAAGGTGACGATCGAAGAGATCAAGCGCGCGGTCTCGAACCACTTTAACCTGCGGATGTCCGACCTCACCTCGGCCCGGCGGTCGCGCATGGTGGTCCGGCCCCGGCAGGTGGCGATGTATCTGTGCAAGATGCTGACCCAAAAGAGCCTGCCCGAGATCGGCCGTGGCTTTGGCAACCGCGACCACACGACCGTGATCCATGCGGTCAAGGTCATCGAAAAGCTCAAGGAAAACGACAGTCAGATGGCCGAAGATCTCGAGGTTCTGCGCCGCGGGCTCGAGGGACGTTGACCGCAAATCCGGTTCATGACGCGCTGATCAGCCGCCGGTCCGTCCGGCGGTTTCTGCCCGATCCGATCCCCCGCGAAACCATCGAGCGGATTCTCACCGGCGCGGCCTATGCCCCATCGGGGCATAACATCCAGCCCTGGCAGGTCTATGTGGTGACCGGCGCGACCCGCGACCGGGTCAGCACCGCCGTGCTCGACGCCATCGCGGCAGGCGCGCCCAGGGACGAGGAATTCGACTATTACCCCGTGGAATGGTTCGAGCCCTATCAATCGCGCCGCCGGGCGGTGGGGTTCGGCCTGTACGAAACCCTGGGCATCAAGCGCGAAGACAAGGATCGCCGGGTGGCCCAGATGCTCGAGAACTTCAAGTTCTTTGGCGCGCCGGTCGGCATTTTTGTGACCTTCCACCGCAACCTTTCGACCGGGATCTTCATCGATGTGGGCATGTTCATCGAAAACATCCTGATCGGTGCGCGGGGCGAGGGGCTGCACTCCTGCGGCCAGGTCGCCTGGTGCGAGTATCACAAGGTGATCCGCCCGATCCTCAACATCCCGGAGGACGAGATTTTCGTCTGCGGGATCTCGCTGGGGCACGAAGATACCAGCGCGCCGGAAAACAGCCTGCGGGTCGACAAACTCAGCCCCGACGACTTCACCACCTGGTTCGACTGACCCCGCGCCCGGCTCGCCTGCCATGGTGGCGCCAGGCAGGCCCGACCAGCGCGAACCGGAACCGACACGACGATGACTTGGCAGGCACCGCGGCCCGGGGCGTTTGGCCAGGATGGCCCAAGCTGACACGCGCTCACGATCCGACACGTGCACGTGAGGCCAAGCGCTTGTGAACGCCTGTGGCGGGGCGTTGCGGGTATGCTGCGACGCGTTCACCAAGGGAGGATCCCATGCGCCGTGCCATTCTCGCCCTCGTTGCCTGCCTGCCAGTGCTGTCGCTCCCCGCCACCGCCCAGGAGGCGGATATCCAGGCGCTGGTGATCGAGGCGCTGGTCGGCAACCCCCACGATCAGCAGGAGGCGCTCGACAGTCTCGTCGCCCGCGGCGAGCTCGATGTGGTGCCAAGCCTGGTCCTGATGATGCGCATCGGCGGCAACCATGTGCGGGTTGCCGAGGCGCTCTCGAGACTCACGGGCACGCAAATCACCTCGTGGCGCGACGCCATGCTGTGGCAGGAGGCCCATCCCGAGGTCGCGCCCCATCCCAGCTACTACCCGCTGAAGCTGAATTTCTGGCGCGGGATTGACGAGAACTTCATGCAGTTCTTCCCCAACGCCGCCGAAGATCACGACCAGTTCCGCATCCGGTTCGAGGAAGTTACCTGGGGCGGCGTGCGGGTCGACGGCATCCCCTCGCTCGACAATCCCCGGCTGATCCCGGCGGCCGAGGCGTCGTATCTGGTGGATGATGACCTGGTCTTTGGTGTCGAGATCAACGGCGATGCGCGGGCCTATCCGCTGCGCATCATGGGCTGGCACGAGATGTTCAACGAGGTGATCGGCGGGGTGCCGGTGGCGTTGGCCTATTGCACGCTCTGCGGCGCGGGGATTCTGTTTGAAACCGAGGTCGAGGGGCGCGAGGCGCCGTTTGTCTTTGGCTCCTCGGGGTTTCTCTACCGGTCCAACAAGCTGATGTTCGATCGCCAGACCAACTCGCTCTGGAACCAGTTCACCGGCGAGCCGGTGATCGGGCCCTTGGCCCAATCGGGGATCCGGCTCAAGATCCGCCCCGTCGCGATCACCAGCTGGGCCGACTGGCGCGACCGGCATCCCGAAACGCGGGTGCTCTCGCTCGAGACCGGCCACTTCCGCGACTATGGCTCGGGCGTCGTCTATCGCGACTATTTCGCCTCGCCCGATCTGATGTTCCCGACCCTGGTCCGGGACGAATCGCAGGTGAAGCGCAAGGACTTTGTCTTTGGCGTCCGTCAGCCCGGCGGCGCCAAGGCCTGGCCGGTCGCCGCGTTCGGCGACACGCCCGTGATCAACGACCAGGTGGGCCTCGCCAATATCGTCCTGATCGGCAATGCCGAGACGCGGACCGTGCGCGCCTATCAGCGCGGGGAGCGCGAATTCGCCCCCGGCGCCACCGCAGACACGCTGGCTGGGCCGGGAGGTGTCTGGCAGGTGGGCGAAGAGGCGCTGACCGGGCCGGGCGGCATCCGCCTTGCCCGCATCCCCGGCCATGTCGCCTATTGGTTCGCCTGGGACGGATATCTGGGCGTCGAAAGCGCGCTTTACCCCGGCTGATCCCCGGCAGCGGGGCCGATCCCGGCACGACGAGACCGCCCACGGGCCGAAATGCCCGTTGGCGTCCCGCTTTGGTGTCCCTTTTTGCACTGCAAGGCATTGATCGCCCGCACAGATGCGATAGGCTCCATATCCCGTAGATCGAACGGGATGCGAGTATCACTTACGTCCGGGAAGAAGACGCCATGAAAGTCAGCATCGAACGCGCGCAGTTGCTCAAGGCCATGAGCCGCGCCCAGGGGGTGGTCGAGCGCAAGAACACCATCCCGATCCTCGCCAATGTGCTGATCGAGGCGGAGGGCGATGAAGTCTCGCTCCGGGCGACCGATCTGGATATCGAGGTGATCGAGAAACTCCCCGCCATGGTCGAGCAGGCCGGCGCCACCACGGTTGCAGCGCATCTGTTGCACGAGATCGTGCGCAAACTGCCCGACGGGGCCCAGCTGTCGCTGTCGGCGGATGCAAGTACCGGCCGCCTCGACGTGATCGCGGGCCGCTCGCGCTTTGCGCTGGCGACCCTCCCGCGTGAGGATTTCCCGGTCATGGCATCCAGCGAGTATGCCTGCTCGTTTGCCGCGCCTGCGCCCATGCTGCGCCGGCTGTTCGACAAATCGAAATTCGCCGTCTCGACCGAAGAGACGCGCTATTACCTCAACGGTGTCTATTTCCACGTGGCCGAGAGCGACGGCGCCAAGGTGCTGCGCGCTGTGGCGACCGACGGGCACCGCCTTGCCCGCATCGACGCGGACCTGCCCGCGGGCGCCGAGGACGCGCCCGGTGTCATCGTGCCGCGCAAGACGGTGGGAGAGCTGCGCAAACTGCTCGAGGATGACGAGGCAGAGATCAGCATCTCGGTCTCTGAGACCAAGATCCGCTTCTCGACCGACGGGCTGGTGCTGACCTCCAAGGTGATCGACGGGGCCTTCCCCGACTATACCCGCGTGATCCCCACCGGAAACACCAAGCGCATGGAGGTCGATGCCGCCGATTTCGCCGCTGCCGTCGACCGGGTGGCAACGGTCAGCCAGGAACGCTCCCGCGCGGTCAAGCTCGCCATGGAGACCGACCGCCTGACCCTCTCGGTCAACTCGCCCGATGCCGGCAGCGCCGCCGAAGAGCTGGGCGTCGCCTATCCCGACGATTCGATGGAGATCGGGTTCAACGCTAAATACCTGCTGGAAATCGCAGGCCAAGTCGACCGCGAGAACGCCGTCTTCATGTTCGCCGACCCCGGCGCCCCCACCCTGGTCCGCGAAGGCGACGACAGCTCCGCCATCTATGTCGTAATGCCGATGCGCGTTTAGTATCTGGAATGGCAGCAATGCGGACGGAGCCGACACTTTCTTTCAAGCTCCTGAATGTCCGCTTTCTTCTGAAGGCTGCCGGGCGCGTTCTTCAGTCAGAAGTCACTGCCTTAGTCAACCAACCCTAATTGGCGGGCAATCGTTGCGCTGTCATAGTAATCGCGGCCTTCTACCACCATTCCATCTTTGACTCTCATCACGGAGCAATAGCGAACTTCGGCTCTCTTTCCCGTTGGTGGAAAATCCCCAAGGCTAGAACGTAGCACGCCCGCGTGAATGCCGGTATTGCGGAACTCGACGGTTGCCCAATCCCCGCATTGGCTGACAATTACGTTTTCAACTTCGCAAAGACCGTTCGGAAAAGCTTCCCGCCAACGATAGTAGTCGTCTATGTAGGCCTCCTTTCCGGTCAGCTTTTCTTGACGAGCAATGTCTTCAAAGTCGCAATCGTCCGAAATGATTTCTGCCCCGCGGTCAGGATCGCGCATGCCCCATGACTCGTGAAACTGGCGAACAATTTTTTCGGTGGGGTGCATGAAATTCGTCCTTCGGTATGGATTGCTGGCCGGGCTCTGCATGAACGTTAACGATGCTGGTCACCGGCCATCAACATCCGGCATCAGTTCCGAGCGCCACTTTTAACACTTCGAGCTCAAATCAGGCATTCCAGACGATGCCCCGGGTCGAGCCCGAGGCATCTTGTCGGCAGGGTTTCAGGCCTCTTCAAAATTCGACGGGAACATCGCGAGGGCGGTTTCGTCGTCGAAGTCCTTTTTGAACTCGAGATCGGTGCCGACCTTGCGGGCGCGCGCGACGGCCGGGCGGGCGTTGATGGTGTCGTACCATGTCTTGACGTTCGGGTAGTTGTCGAGTTCGCCCTCGCCCAGCACCCGCACATGGCGGTCGACCCAGCCCCAGGCGGCCATGTCGACGATGGTGTACGCGTCCGAGACGAAGTAATCGCGCCCGGCCAGATGGTCATCCATCACCTGATAGTGGCGATGCGCCTCGAATTTATAGCGGCGGATCGCGTAGGCCCCGCCCTCGGCCGCGCCTGCGGTCTGGAAGTGCACCCATTGGCCGGAATAGGGGCCCAGCCCGCTCGCGATCCACATCAGCCATGAGAGGAACTCGCCCCGGTCCTCCTCCTTGCCCTGGTAGGCGCCGGTTTTCTCGGCGAGATAGAGCAGGATGGCGTTGGAATCGAACACCCGCTTGCCGTCCATCTCGATGGCCGGCGCCTTGCCGTTCGGGTTGATCTTGCGGTACTCAGGCGCATGTTGATCGCCCTTAAAGACATCCAGCGATATGGTCTGATAGTCCAGCCCGCTTTCTTCGAGAAAGAGGGCGACTTTCATGGGGGTTCGGTGTGTGGTGGAAGTAGAACTTGATCACGGAACGGCTCCTTGGTGTGGGCTTCGACGGCGATGCTTGCGGGCAGAGATGCCCAAGGGTGATGTAGGGTCGCCGCCGGCGCCGCAGTACTGCCCTGTTCGAGAATTGTTTATTGCTGATATCGCAATAATGGCGCGAGCGTAATGACGAATATTGCTATTGAAAGCCTCCAGCTGAACCGGTTCCGCTCTTATACCGGCGCCCGCCTTGTCACCGGCGGCGCTTCGGTCGCGCTTTACGGGCCCAATGGCGCGGGCAAGACCAATGTGTTGGAGGCGCTCTCGCTGCTGGTTCCGGGCCGCGGCCTGCGCCGGGCGGCGAGCGAGGAGTTGATGCGCCGCCCCGACCCGGTGGGCTGGCGCCTCCGTGCCGAAGTCACCCAGGCGGAGGGGCTGGTGGAGGTGGTGACGGGGGCCGAGGCGGGGGCCTCGGGCCGCATGGTCGAGATCGACGGGAAGGCGGCGACGCAAAGCGCGCTCGGCCACCTGATCCGCATGGTCTGGCTGACGCCCGCCATGGACCGGCTGTGGCTCGACGGGGCGGCGGAGCGGCGCCGGTTTCTCGACCGGATCGCGCTGGGGTTCTTCCCCGCCCATGGCGAGGCGTCGATCCGCTATGAGAAGGTCATGCGAGAGCGAAACAGGCTGTTGAAGGACGGCCCCGGCGACCCCTCGTGGCTGGGCGGGCTCGAGGCACAGATGGGCCGCGAGGGCGCCCGGATCGCCCGCGCCCGCGCCCTGGCGCTCGCCCGGCTCGAAGCTGCTCAGAATCAGGCCGAAACATTGTTTCCAAGGGCCGAAATGGCTATCTTGGGATACATGGAAGCACGTTTTGCAGAGGTGATTCGCAGCGCCGGGGCGGACAGCGAAGAACTGGATGCTCTCGAGAGTGAGGAAGCTGCCGGGCTCTGCGCCGCATTGGGCGTGGGGCGGGTTCGCGATGCCGCGGCGGGGCGCAGCCTCACCGGGCCCCATCGCAGCGATCTCGAGGCGATTTATGCTGTAAAATCAATGCCCGCGCGGGCCTGCTCGACGGGCGAGCAAAAGGCGTTGCTGATCTCGCTGATCCTCGCCAATGCGCGCGCCTTGGCCGAGGCGGGCACGGTGCCTGTGGTTCTGCTCGACGAGGTGGCCGCCCATCTCGACGCCGAGCGCCGCGCCGCGCTCTACGCGGAAATCCACGGGCTGGGGTGCCAGGCCTGGATGACGGGCACGGGCCCGGAGCTGTTCGAGGCGCTTCCACCCGAAACACGCCGTTTCTCGGTCACCGAAACGCCAGATGGATCGGCGTTGGAGGCAGCATGAGCGACGGCCCCGAAACTCACCGCACCGGCCCCTGCCACGCGGATGCGGCACCAGCCGCCAAGCTAGGACATGAAAATGGCTGAGAACGAGCAGAACGAGAGCCCGCAAGAGGGCGCTCCCGAATACGGCGCCGACAGCATCAAGGTGCTCAAGGGGCTCGAGGCCGTGCGCAAGCGGCCGGGCATGTATATCGGCGATACCGACGACGGCTCGGGCCTGCATCACATGGTCTATGAGGTCGTCGACAACGCCATCGACGAGGCGCTGGCCGGTCATGCCGATCTGGTGCGCGTCGTGCTGCATGCCGACGGCTCGGTTTCGGTCAGCGATAACGGGCGCGGCATCCCTGTGGGCATCCACGAGGAAGAGGGCGTGAGTGCCGCCGAAGTCATCATGACCCAGCTTCATGCCGGCGGCAAGTTCGACCAGAATTCCTATAAGGTTTCCGGGGGCTTGCACGGTGTGGGCGTCTCGGTCGTCAATGCGCTGTCGGACTGGCTGGAGCTTACCGTCTGGCGCGATGGCAAGGAGCATGTCTGCCGCTTTGAACATGGCGAGACGGTGCGCTCGCTCGAAGTGGTCGGCGATGCCGAGGGCAGGAAAGGCACGCTGGTGCGCTTTCACGCCTCGTCGCGCACCTTCACCAATACCGAGTACAACTACAAAACGCTCGAGCATCGGCTGCGCGAACTCGCCTTCCTGAATTCCGGCGTGCGCATCCTGTTGCGCGACCAGCGCAGGGCCGAGGCGGTGGAGCAGGAACTCCATTACGAGGGCGGGGTCGAGGCCTTTGTGCGCTATCTCGACCGCTCGAAAACCCCGCTGATCCCGAACCCGATCTGCGTTTCCGGCGAAAAGGACGGGATCACCGTCGAGGTCGCCATGTGGTGGAACGACGCCTATCACGAGAATGTGCTGAGCTTTACCAACAACATCCCGCAGCGCGACGGCGGAACCCATCTGGCGGGCTTTCGCGGCGCGCTGACCCGGACCATCAACAACTATGCGGGCAGCTCGGGCATCGCCAAGAAGGAGAAGGTCACGCTGTCGGGCGACGACGCGCGCGAGGGGCTGACCTGTGTGCTGTCGGTCAAGGTGCCCGACCCGAAATTCTCGAGCCAGACCAAGGACAAGCTGGTCTCGTCCGAGGTCCGCCCGGTGGTCGAAAGCCTGATGAACGAAAAGCTCTCCGAATGGTTCGAGGAGAACCCGAGCGAGGCCCGCACCGTGGTCGGCAAGATCGTCGAGGCCGCCATGGCCCGCGAGGCGGCGCGCAAGGCGCGCGAGCTGACCCGGCGCAAATCCGCGCTGGATGTCAATTTCCTGGCCGGCAAGCTCAAGGACTGCTCGGAGAAAGACGCCTCGAAAACCGAGCTTTTCCTGGTCGAGGGCGACAGCGCCGGCGGCTCGGCCCAGGGCGGGCGCAACCGCATGGTCCAGGCGATCCTGCCCCTGCGCGGCAAGATCCTGAATGTCGAGCGCGCGCGGTTCGACCGGATGCTCTCGAGCCAGGAAATCGGCAATCTTGTCATGGCCTTAGGTACCGGCATCGGGCGCGACGAGTTTGATATCTCAAAGCTGCGCTACCACAAGATCATCCTGATGACGGACGCGGATGTGGACGGCGCGCATATCCGCACGCTGCTGCTGACCTTCTTTTATCGCCAGATGCCGGAGCTGATCGAGGGGGGGTATCTCTACATCGCACAGCCGCCGCTCTACAAGGTCAGCCGGGGCAAATCCTCGCGCTATTGCAAGGATGAGCGCGAGCTTGAGGATTACCTCATCGGCGAGGGCATCGACGACACCGTGCTGCGGCTGGCGAATGGGGCGCAGATCATGGGCGCCGATCTGCGCCGGCTGGTCGACGAGGCCCGGCGGGTGAAGCAGATCCTTGGGGCTTTCCCAACCCAGTATCCCCGCTTTGTGCTGGAGCAGATGGCCATCGAGGGCGTGATCGGCGGCGCGGTCGACCGGGCCTCGGCCGGGCGGGTGGCGACGCGGCTCGACAGCCTCGCGCCCGAGACCGAGCGCGGCTGGGAGGGCGATGTTCACGGCAATGGCGGGACGCGCTTTACCCGGGTGCTGCGCGGCGTGGCCGAGACGCGGACCATCGACGCCTTTGCGCTGCGCTCGGCCGAGGCGCGGGCGCTGGCGGGGCTGAGCGAGAGCCTGAACGAGACCTATGGCGCGCCTGCCATACTGATCCGCAAGGAGCGGGAATTCGCCGTGCGGGCGCCCTCGGAACTGCTCGATCTCGTCATGGCGGAGGGCGAAAAAGGCCTGACATTACAACGCTATAAGGGTCTGGGTGAGATGAATGCCGACCAGTTGTGGGAGACCACACTCGACCCCGATGCCCGCACCCTGTTGCAGGTGCGCATCGACCATATGGCCGAGGCGGACGAGATCTTTACCAAGCTGATGGGCGACGTGGTGGAGCCCCGCCGGCAGTTCATTCAGGATAATGCGCTGAACGTCGAGAACCTCGACATCTGATCCCGGCGGGGGCGTCGGACCGGCCCCGTGCAGCAGAGGGCCGCGCCCGCCCTCGGGTGGGCGCGCATGGCGGTTGAGCAGTGCGGTTTATCCCGGCGGCCCTCCTCCAATGGCAGAGCTATGCGCGACGCGGCAATGGCGCCCTCCCAAGGGGGAGGGAGGGCGCGGCCCGGCGGGCTTCGCCCTTGATTCCGGGCCCAGTGCACCTTGCCGGCCCGCCAGTCAATCCGACATCGCGGGGCCCGATCCGGCGCGACGACAAAACGCGATTTGAAATCGCGCAGCCGCGATCTGGCGCGATGTGGACAGACAAATGGCTTCAGGCGGGATCACGCAAGGGCGTAAGCCTTCACGCTTGCGGTCCTCCGCCCGGTTGCCCAGAGCCATACTACCAACTCAGCATCTGACGATGGACTTAGGAACCGGAAGATCAAAACCATGGCAAGTCAACCAAGAACCGCTCTTTCGGAGCACAGATCTCGTCGAACGGGCCAGCAATAAACCGGCGCGCTTTCACCTCACTCGCGCTGCCGAGGCGTTCGAACCGAAACTTGCGATGTGACCAGTTGTAGATCTCCCCATCCTCTCTGATGAGAATGGCATGGAAGTACCACTTGGATCCAATCTTGTAGCCACTGTGATCAGTCCACATCCACCCGCCACGCAGATCGCTCAGAGCTCGCAGCGGTTTGTCTGGCCCATGGTACCCGATGCAAAAGGCATGACCATCTGCAACGTCATAAGCACTCCACGCGGCGCGGATGCCACTAGATAGTGACCAAAGAGGGCCAACCATCGCGACGACCAGCATGGCGCTTCCAATCGCCCTTAGTTTGGAGGTCGGAACATCGTCTCGGACAAAGCAAAGCAAGATTCCCCACACGGACAAATTGATCGAAAGGTAAGCGATCAATGGGATCGAACCGGGGCCAGAAAACATCAAAACCACCGGTGTGAGAATCACACCCCAAGAACCTGCGGCAAGAGCGCATCCGATACTTGTAGATGCATTCCATTGGGGGCGCGAGATGGCGCCAAAGCAGGCAATGGCCAAAGGAAGAAATGGCGCCAAGAGAATCAAAATGACGACGCTCGATAGCCAAAAGGAAGAGTGCCAGATCCGATCGAAAATTGAAAAGTCGAAGCTCGGCATGACACCAAAGCCAGCCACGATGAGCAACGAGGGCACACACATGACCCAAGCTCTCGGCGGCAAAACCCGCATGATCCGAGATGAGAAACTCATCGACGACGCGGTTGTCGCTTATGCCCCACCGTACCCGCCGCCCCCCGGTGTGGTCAGCACAAAGACATCGCCCGGGGCGACCTCGCTTTGATCGTTGCCCTTGTGGGCGTCGATCCGGCCATCGGCGCGTTCGACCCATTCCTTGCCAACCTCACCCGGCCCGCCGCCATCGACGCCAAAGGGGTGGACCCGCCGGTGCGAGCAAAGCGTGGTGACCGTCATCGCCTCTAGAAAGCGCATGCGCCGCGTGATGCCGTCGCCGCCCTGATGCCGGCCCCCGCCGCCCGACCCGAGGCGGATGGAGAACTCTTCGAGCCGCACGGGGAAGCGCCATTCCAGCACCTCCGGGTCGGTCATCAGCGTATTGTTCATATGGGTCTGGACCGCCGAACATCCGTCGAAATCGGGCCCCGCCCCCGTGCCGCCGCAGATCGTCTCGTAATTCTGCAACCGGTCATTGCCCCAGATGAAGTTGTTCATGGTCGCCTGGCTGCCCGCCATCACGCCCAGCGCGCCCATCAGCGCGTTGCAGGCAAGCTGGCTCACCTCGGTGTTCCCGGCGATCACGGCGGCGGGGTACTGGGCGTTCAGCATCGAGCCTTTGGGCGCGATGATTTTCAGCGGCTTGAAACAGCCCTCGTTCAGCGGGATCTCGGCGCCCACCAGCGTGCGGAAGACATAGAGCACCACCGCGTGGCAGACCGCCAGCGGGGCGTTGTAGTTATAGGGGTCCTTGTCTGCCGTGCCGGTAAAGTCGATCACCGCCTCGCGCCGGTCGCGGTCAACCCGGATGGCCACCCGGATGAAGCGGCCGTTGTCGAGCTCATAGTCATAGGCGCCGTCCGTCAGCGCGCCGATCACCCGGCGCACGCTTTCCTCGGCATTGTCCTGGACATGGCCCATATAGGCCTGCACGGCGGCCAGCCCGAACTGGGCAACCATCTTGCGCACCTGTTGCGCGCCGGTCTCGTTGGCGGCCACCTGGGCGGCGAGGTCGGCCATGTTCTCTTCGATATTGCGGCAGGGATAGGGGCCGGAGGCGAGCAGCGCCCGGGTTTCCGCCTCGCGCAGCACGCCCTGGTCGACCAGCTTGAAATTGTCGATCAGCACGCCCTCTTCGTCGATATGGGAGCTGTCGGGCGGGGCGGAGCCCGGCGTGCGCCCGCCGATATCGGCATGGTGCCCGCGCGAGCCCACGTAAAACAGCACCTGGGCGCCGGCCTCGTCCCAGACCGGGGTGATCACGGTCACGTCCGGCAGATGGGTGCCGCCGTTGAAGGGGGCGTTCAGCACAAAGACATCGCCTGGCTTCATGCCCGGGTTCTGCCGAATGACCGTGCGCACGGCCTCGGACATCGAGCCCAGATGCACCGGCACATGCGGCGCGTTGGCGACCAGCCCGCCGGTGGTGTCAAACAGCGCGCAGGAGAAATCGAGCCGTTCCTTGATATTGACGCTGTAGGCGGTGTTTTGCAGCGTCGCCCCCATCTGCTCGGCAATCGACATGAAGAGGTTGTTGAAGACCTCGAGCAGGATCGGGTCGGCATGGGTGCCGATGGCCTCGCGCCGCGCGCGCGCCACGACGCGGGTCAGGATCAGGTGGCCCCAGTCGTTCAGCCGCGCCTGCCAGCCGGGCTCGACCACGGTGGTGGCGGTGCGTTCCCTGATGATCGCGGGGCCGTCGATGGCCTGGCCCGGGGTCATCTGATCGCGGTCGTAAAGGGGCGTCGCATGCTCGGTCCCTTCCATCACCGAGGCCACGGTGTCGAGCGGTTTCGCCCCGGCGGTTTGGGGCGCCCGGGCGTCCGAGACGGTGGCCGCCCCCCCGATCGCCTCGACCGCCAGCGCCTCGATCAGCAATTCGCGGTTCCCGGCGGCAAAGCCGAAACGCGCCTTGTGGGCGGCGTCGAACCGGGCATGCATCTGGGCCTCGGTGCCGAAATCGACCTCGAGCGCCTGATGCGAGCCCCGATAGCGCAGATGCGCGCGGCGTTCGGTGCGGATCCGATCGGGCGCGATGCCCTGGGCGGCGATCTCGGCCTCGGCCTCGGTGGCCATCGTGGCGAGGATCTCGCCCGCCGCCGCCGTCTCGGCCACCGGGCGCTCGAACTGACGCTCGCGCAGGGCACGGATATCGGCGAGCCCCATGCCATAGGCCGACAGGACCCCGGCATAGGGGTGGAGAAAGACGCTCTCCATCCCCAGCGCATCGGCGACAAGGCAGGCATGCTGCCCGCCCGCCCCACCGAAACAGTTGAGCGTATAGCGCGTCACGTCATAGCCGCGCTGGACCGAGATCTTCTTGATCGCGTTGGCCATGTTTTCGACCGCGATGCGCAGGAAGCCTTCGGCGGTCTCCTCGGGGCTGAGCGGCCGGGCGCCGGTCGCCCCGGCGATCTCGGCGGCGAGCGCGCGGAATTTCTCGACCACCACGGCGCGGTCGAGCGGCTGGTCGCCTCCGGGGCCAAAGACCGCCGGGAAATGGGCAGGCTGGAGCTTGCCCAGCATCACGTTGCAGTCGGTGACCGTCAGCGGGCCGCCATTGCGATAGCAGGCGGGGCCGGGATTGGCCCCGGCGCTTTCAGGTCGGGCCCGAAAGTGCCGGGGCCAATCCCGGCCCCGCCTGCTATCGCAATGGCGGCCCGCTGACGGTCACCGACTGCAACGTGATGCTGGGCAAGCTCCAGCCTGCCC
>JBCCHW010000089.1:0-13306 GCA_039028555.1 Pseudomonadota bacterium
CTGGGGCAGATAGCCGACATGTTTGCCCAGGTCATAGACAGGCCATTGATCCAGCGCGGCGCCATCCAGCCGGACGGTGCCCGCGGCGGGCGCCCAGATCCCTGTCAGCACCTTTGCCAGCGTGGTCTTGCCCGAGCCCGAGGGGCCGATGACGCCCAGCGCCTGGCCGGGCTCGATGGCGAAATCCACCCCGCGAAGCGCGGGCACCTGCTCACCCGGGGCGACCACGGCGATTTTCTGCGCCTTGACATAGCCTTGCGGCGCCGGGAGTTGGGTCTTTTCCTCCTCATCCGGGGTCTTTTCCAGGATCTCGCCCAGCGCCTTCCAGCCTCGGGCCGCGCGTTGGGCCAGGCTCCATTGGGCGATGGCCTGCTCGATCGGGGCCAGCGCACGGCCCATGATGATCGAGCCCGCGATCATCATCCCCGGCGAGATCAGACCCTGAAGCGCCAGCCAGGCGCCGGTTCCCAGCATGATCGATTGCAGATAAAAGCGCAGCGATTTCGACGTGCTCGAATAGCTCGCGGTCCGGTCCGAGGCCAAAAGCTGTTTCTGCAGCGATTGCTGGCGCAGCCGTTTCCAGCGCATCAGGCCCGCATCGCGCATGCCAAGGCCCTGTACCACCTCGGCATTCTGGCGCATTTCCTCGCCCACGCTCTCGGCCTCGGCGCTGGTGCGCTGGGCTTCGGCATTGGGCGCAGAGGAGCGGTACTGGTTGAGCGCGGTCATAACGATCAGGATCGAGCCGCCGCCGATCGCCACCCAGCCCATCAGCGGGTGCACGATAAAGAGCGCGGCAAAAAAGATCGGCACCCAGGGCATGTCGACCAGCGCAAAGGGCGCGGGCCCGGCCAGCAGCTGGCGCACCGCATCAAGGTCGCGCGCCGCCGAGTTCGGCCGTGCGCGTTCCGCCGGCGAGACCGAGCGGCGCAGCACCGCGTTGAACACCCTGTTGTCCATCAGGTCCGAGAACCGCGCCCCCGCGCGCGCCAGCACCCGACCGCGGGCGAATTCCAGCAATCCGTAAAAGCCGAACAGGATCGTGATCAGAATCACGAGGACCACCAGCGTCTCCTCCGACCGGCTGGTCAGAACCCTGTCATAGGTCTGCAGCATAAAGATCGGGCCGGTCAGCATCAGCAGGTTGACGAAAATCGAAAAGACGAAAACGGCGATGAAGTGGCTGCGACAGGTCGCCATTGCACTTCGCAGTTCCGCTTTGCCAGTGGGTTTTCTCATTATGTTCCTCGGTCTTGTCGTTCCGGCAAATGATATCGCGCCGTGCCGGACCTCAAAAGCAACCTAACAGGGGTATCCGAATAAAGTGTAACATTCCGCATGACGAGCGCGAACCCGACTCCCCGAGGAGTCCTTTCCAGAGCGTCCTAACTGTTCACGAGGTTCAGGGCAAGATTACGGCGCTTGTGCGGCTAACGGAATCGTGAACAACACGGACACCGATCATTTGCGCAAGGGCGTTGACGGTAAAATTTGCCCCGCCCGTGGTTCAAATCCCCGACGGGGCGGGATATATGAAGGACGGCAACAAGGTACCGGCACGATTGGATGTGACCGGAGAGAGGCAGTAGATGATTTTTACCAGACGCGGACTCGTAGCGATGTTTGCGACCATTGGCCTCATGACGGCCGGGGGTGGCGCGGTGCGCGCGCTCGAGTCCGATGCGGCAAAGGCCCATGTTCAGGCCTCGGTCGACGATGTGATGGCCATCGTTCGGTCGTCAGAGGATACTGACGCCAAGGCAAAGGCGCTGGAGGCGGTGATGGAAGACCGCGCCGCGATGCCGCAAATCGCCCGATTCTCGGCCGGTCTCGCCTGGCGCGACATGACCGATGATCAAAAGGAACGTTTTACGAAGGCGTTCTCGCACATGATTTCCGTGGTCTATGCACGCCGGTTCCAGACCTATTCGGGCGAAACCGTCACACTGGGCGATGTCGATGACGGCGGGCGGCGCGGGCTGATCGTCTCGAGCCTCGTCTCGCAGACCAGCGGCGCGCCCATCGCGGTCGACTGGCTGGTGTCCGACCGGCCCGGGCGCACGGTGATTGCCGATATCATCATCGAGAACGTCTCGATGCTGTTGACCCAGCGCGACGAGATCGCGGGCATGCTGAAAAACAACAACGGCGATATCGACGCGCTGATCGACCAGCTCGAAGCCATCTGAGGCGGGGTGTCAGGGGCCCTTTGGCGGGTCCGTTTGCGGATCCTGGGCCTCGCGGCTGGCAAGGTACTTCCAGATGCCCGAGGCCCGCATGACCAGGCGGCGGCTGTCGTCGCCGGTCGCCCAGATCTCACAGCTCATGAAACTCAGATCCCGCACCCCGCGATTCTGGGTGGCGATGGCCAGCAGGCTCTGGCCCATCTTGGCGGCGGCGAGGAAATGGCTGCCCATCTCGATGGTGGCACAGGGGCGCCGCCCGCCCGCCTCGAAGGTTGCGGTGCCCATGGTCAGATCCGCCAGGCTCAGCGTCACGCCGCCATGGCAGACACCGCCCACGTTGCGGTGCCGCTCGTCCAGCGCCAGCATGCCGTGCCACTCGTTCTCGCCCGCCCGGGCAAACCGGGCCGGGCCGATCAGTTGGTTGAACCCGCCTGACGAGATGTCGCGCCACGGCAGCGATGGATCGAACTTCACATGAAATCTCCGCTCTGAAAGGGAATGATCTTCGACTACCATTGCGCCATGGAGCAGACCACCGGTTTCCTCAGCGTTGCTACATCAGGTCCCAGCCTGGTGATGATCACGGCCGAGCTGTCCGCCTGGTTGCGGCGCGCGCGGGCGCGCGAGGGGCTGCTGACCCTGCTCTGCCAGCACACATCGGCCTCGCTGACGATACAGGAGAACGCGGACCCCGATGTGCGCCTCGACCTGCAAACGGCGTTCGAGCGGCTGGCGCCGCATGGCGGGGCCGAGCTCTATCGCCATCACACCGAAGGGCCCGACGACATGGCGGCCCATATCCGAACCGTGCTGTCGGGCGTGCATCTGTCGATCCCGGTTCAGGGCCGGGGCCTGATGCTGGGCACCTGGCAGGGCGTTTACTTGTGGGAGCATCGCGACGGGCCGCAAAACCGGCGCATTGCGCTGCATTTTTCCGGCACCCTCGGTTGAAACCGGTACCGTGATCTCCCCTTGACCCCAATTCAACAATAGCTGACGATCCCGGTTGTTGGGGGACCCTGCATGGACACACGGTTTTTTTCATTTGTGTGGCGGCACTCAAAGCGTGAACAGGTCTTTATCCTTGCTCTGACGTTCTTGTCTTTCCCGTTGGTCTATGCCTCGCTGGAAATTCCAAAGATCATCGTCAACGAAGCGATCGACGGCACCGATTTTCCCCAATCCGTCCTGGGCTTTCAGTTCGAGCAGATCCCCTATCTGCTGCTGTTATGCGGCGTCTTTCTGTTCCTCGTGATCCTGATCAACGGGATCAAATGGGTGATGAATGTCGCGATCGGCATGACGGGCGAGCGGATGCTGCGCCGCCTGCGCTATATGCTGTTCGAGCATGTGCTGCGCTTTCGCATGAGCCGGTTCAAGACCACCAAACCCGGCGAGGTGATCCAGTCGATGCTGGGCGAGATCGAGCCGCTGGGCGGCTTTATCGGCGAGGTGATCGCGACACCGGCCTTTCAGGGCGGGCTGCTGGTGGTCTATTCGGTCTTCATCTTCGTGCAGGACTGGCTGTTGGGCCTTGCCGCCGTCGCGCTTTATCCGGTGCAGGCCTGGCTGATCCCGAAACTGCAGGCGCGCGTGATCCGCCTGAACAAGGAGCGGGCGTCCAACACCCGCTCGCTGGCCGACAGCATCTCGGAAAGTGTGGGCAACATCGCCGATATCCACACCAACGACACCGCGCGCTGGCATCTGGGCCAGATCAGCAAAAAGCTCTACTTCAACACCATCATCCGGCTCGCGCTGTTCAAGCGCAAGTTCACCATCAAGTTCATCAACAACCTGATCAACCAGCTGACCCCGTTCTTCTTCTACTCGATCGGGGGATATCTGGTAATCAAGGGGGATCTCAACTTTGGCTCGCTGGTCGCCGTGCTGGCGGCATACAAGGATCTGGCCGGGCCGTGGAAGGCGATCCTGAACTTTGTCCAGCGCTGGACCGATTTCAACAGCCGCTATGCCTTTGTGGTCGAGAACTTCATCGGCGAGGGCGTGATGGGGCGCGAGCGGGTCTATGACACCGTGACGAGCTCGGTCCATGGCCCGATCGAGCTGACCGATATCGAGGGCGGGCGCGGCGCGGGCGGGCTGAATCTCCGCAAACTCACCATCGAGCCGGGCGAGACGGTGGCCGTGACCGGCGGCGCGAATGGCTCGCGCGAGGCTTTGCTGTTGATGATCGCCGGGCTCTCGGAGCCAGCGGGCGGTCGGGTGACGATCGGCGGGCGCCCGGTTTCCGAGTTCTCGCTGGCCGAACTGGGCTCGACCGTCTCGTTCATCGGGCCCGAGCCCGGCATGATCTCGCGCACGCTGCGCGACAACATGCTCTATGGCCTGTTCCGCCACATGCCCGATCTCGAGAGCTCGGCCTGGGAGGAGGCGCGCGACTATCTGACCGAAGCCCGCGCCACCGGCAATCTGGTGGCCGATCCCGACGGTGACTGGATCGAGTACGCCGCCGCCGGGGTCGCCGATATGGACGCGCTCGACCAGCACCTGATCACTCTGGTGGGCGATGTCGGGCTGGCCGAGGATGTCTTCTCCGAGGCGTTGAACGGCCGGATCTCGCCCGACGAGGCGGATGCCTGGACCGAACCGGTCACCATGGCGCGGTCGGAACTGCTGGGCGGGACACAGGACCTCGCGGACCTGGTCGAGCCCTGGTCGATGGATGCCTACAACACCAATGCCAGCCTGCTCGAAAACCTGCTCTATGCGCTGCCGGTCGATGCCGCCAGCGACATCGAGGGCTATGCCCTCGACCCCGCGGTGCGCACCGTGCTCGAGAAATCGGGCGCCACGGTCCAGATCGAGTCGATCGGCTGGGACATCGCGGTCGAGTTTGCCGATCTCGTCGACGCGGTGGGCGAGGACTCGGTCGTGCTCGACAATTTTGCCGCCTATTCCAAGGACGAGCTCAAACAGGCCGCCGAACTGATCGAGACCCATGGGCCCAAGGGCCTGACCAAACTGCCGCGCGAGGGGATCGGCTTTATCTGGACGCTCGCGCTGAAATTCGTCCAGCGGCGCGACAGGCTCGATGTGCTCGACGACGGGCGCAAGAGCCGGGTGCTCAGCTATCGCGAAACGATCCATGCAATGATTGCCAACGATCCGCGCTTTGTCGGCTTTGACGAGGACCGCTTCAACCCCAGCCGGACAATCGCGGAAAACCTGCTGCATGGCAGCCGGCGGATCGACCGGCGCTCGCAGTGGAAACAGCTCGACACAGAGATCGAGCGCGCCATCAACTCGGCCGGGCTGCGTGAGCGGGTGATGAAAATCGGCCTCGAGCGGCCCGTCGGCAGTGGCGGGGCCGGCCTCTCGGCCGCGGTGAAACGGCGCGTCGCGCTGGTTCGTGCCTTGATCAAGCGGCCGGAATTGATTGTACTGGACGGCGTCGGCGGCGGGGAAGGCGAGGCCGACCTCGGCATCCGCGCCATCATCCGCCGTGATCTGCCATCGGTCACCCTGATCTATGCGGCAACCAACGATGCCGCGACCCAGGGTGCCGACCGTGTTGTGGCCCTCGATGACGATGGCCGGGTAAGCGTAGAAACAGTTCGCGACTGACTTTTTCGGGAGCCCGAATTCAATGAACCTTCGCCAGGCCGTCGATGTGATGCAAGAAACCCCGCTGTTTCGCAAGCTGGACCCAAAACGCCTTCGCGTCGTTGCGATGATGGGCGAGACGCTGAGCTATCGCGATGGCGAGCGTCTGTTCGAAGCGGGCGAAGAGGGGGACAGCGCCTATGTCATTCTGTCGGGCGATGTGGATGTGATCGTGAACGCGAATGACCGGGAGATCACCGTCGCCGTGCTGCATCAGGGCGAGATCTTTGGCGAGATTGCAGCGCTGACCGATCAGCCGCGCACCTCGGCCATTCAGGCGCGCGGGCCGCTCTCGGTCCTGCGGCTCGACCGGCAGACGATCCTGAACCTGATCGGCGAGTTCCCCGATATCGCCCTGCAACTGATTACCGTGATGGCCGACCGGCTGCGCGTCACGTCGCGCCAACTGGCCGAGGCGCAAAGCGCCAAGGGCAACGCCTGAAGGCGCCGCCCGGGATCATTTTACAGGGCCACCAATAGTGCCGGGCGCGGCTTTGTCGCCCGCAAAGATGCCCAGTGTGCGGGTGTTGTTGGCGCTGTTGATCACGTCGAGCGCGCCGCCGGTTCCGGCCACGACCTCGCCGCCGCCCGAATAGAACACGCCATCCACCCGGACCTGCAGATCGGTTTGCGCCAGGCTGCCGCCATAGCTGGGGCTGCCCACATTGCCGGTCTGTCCGACGCTGACCATCTGGCTGTTTACGCCCGCGCCCGGCATATCGAGCGTAAAGTCGCCAACCCCCTGGGCAAAGTTGTAGCTGAGGTCGAAACTGCCGGTGACGAGGGTCGATTGGGCCCGGTCAACCGTGCTCTGCATCGTGCCGATGGCCGCACCGGAAAAGCCCGCCGTGCCGGTAAAGGCCGCGAAGTCGGTCGGATCGGGGCGCACGCCCGCGACCCACAGGCCCAGATCGACGATATCGGTATCGGGTTGCAGGGTCTGTGCATCGACCACGTCGAAGGATGCGGCCCAAAAGCCCCAGCGGGCGAATTTCGGCGTCGGCTCGACCGCCGTCGGAAACGCGGGCAGAGCGTCGGTGCCCACGGCCTCGGACGAAGCGAGCACAAGTCGCGAGCCGCCCGTATTGCCCGCGATCACAGATTCGCTCTGATCGCTTGCCGCGGCAAACACGGTGTCGCTCAGATAGGCGCTGTCGCTCTCGTTTGCCGTCAACAGGAACTGCGACGGCGAACCGGCATTGCCGGTCTGGATGTTGGATTGAAACCCGTCATCCAGCGCAAAGAAGGTCTGGAACGAATTGTTGTCCACGCCGCCCGGCTCGAAATCGAACTGCCCCGCGGTCGAGAGCTCGCCGCCGGTGACCAGCGGTTCGGGGCGCAGGGCATAGGTTCCGCCACAGCTGCGCGCGGTCGAGCAATTGGCAAAGCCGACGGGCAGGACACTGTCCAGAATCGGCGTTGTCGGCGTCGCGCGGCTGGTGGTGTCATTGGCCAGTGGCAGCGGATCCTCGACGATCACATCCGCGGTGGCGGTCCGGGTAAACAGGTCAATTTCCGATCGGTCGTCGGGAAAGGTCAGCGCTGTGCCCGAACTGAAGATGAAGGTATTCGACCCGCCATCAAACTCCTGACCGTCGAACGGGGTTCCCAGAATCACGAAATCGTTCTCGGGCCCAAAGAAGGCATTGCCAGCGTTATCGGTGATCGAGGCGACGCGTTCGGTCTCGGAAAAGACAAAGAGATCCCCGTTAATGGTTTCCGTGCCGATCGAGATGGGCGTCAGCTCGATGGCCGTATTCCCGTCGCGGCGCACCAGCGGCCCGGCGGCCACGCCCAGCTCTCGCGGTCCGTCCGGGCCGTTGAGCAGCTCGGCAAACAGGATCCGGCCGCCATCCGCGCCGTCATTGCCGTTCGACAGGATCTGGATCGGAATCTCCTGCGGATCGTCGACGTTCGAAAGCAACGGCTCGGACCGATAGGCCCGCGCGCTGTTCGCGGTGCCCGGCAAGGTGGGATTGTTTGCGAAAACGTCGCCCTGATCCGGCGTCGGGTTGCCAAAGACGGCGACAATCGGCTCGGCGTCTACGCCTTCGTCGATCTCGGTCAGTGAAAAGATCACGTTGTCGTCGCCGTCGAACACCACAAAGCTGACCGCGGGCGCCTCGACACCGCCGGGTTGACCGGTCGCCGTCGAGGAAAAGAACCCCGAGCCGGGAAACAGCGACTGGGCAAAAAAGCTGTTGCCGGTATCGGGCTGTGTCGGCGCCAGACCCGCCGCGGTTTCGGGCAGCTCGATCGCAAGCGTCTCGACCTCGCCGGGCGGTGTGGCAAGGGTGCCGATCAGCGAGCCCAGCTCGACCTGCGTGAACGCCGAGGTGCCGGCCTCGGGGAAAAAGACGAAACCGCCCTCGGGCGCGACCGGGCCTGTAACCACCGGCGGATCGACGGGAGGATCAACAGGCTGATCAACCGGGGGAACCATCATAACAGGCTCCTCGACGTCTGCGTCCTGTTGGGGATCCACATCCTCGCCCGTCAGATCCGACAGCGTCTTCTGGTCGACTTCGGGCACATCGGTCAGCGGATTCTGGGGGGGCGCATCGTCCGCGCGGGACTCAACCGGCGATTCCCCGCTGGTCGAGACCGGTTGGCGCTTGTCGCCGTCCTCGACATCCGAGTTGACCGCGGCAATCTCTTCCGAGCTCCTTTCGACCGCTTCCTCGGTCGGCAGCCGCTCGGTGCTGCCGTCGCCCCGGCCTTCGAAGGCCTCGTAGATCTGGGCAAGCTCTTCGGTGCTGAGCAGCCCGCCATAGATGATCACGTCATCGCCTTCGGGCACGGGCAGGCCCTGGGCCGTGGCGCCGGCGCGGCTGAGCACGACAAAGTCGCCCTCTTCGACCGGATTGCCGGCCAGGAAGCTTTCGAGCGCGTCGCCGAACGGCCCGTCATCCAGGCCGTCGCCGTCGATATCGCCATAGGCGACCACGCTGGTCGACTCGCCGGCCAGCTGAGTGACCCGGGTGCTGCCATCAGCGGCGACCTGAATGATGACCAGACCGCCCCGGATGCCGATGGTCGCGGTGGGCGTGCGCACGATCGCGCGGCGTTTCTTCGAAATCCGCCCGCCGATAAAGCGCATGGCGCCGCGCGTCATGGTCAGCGCCATGTCGCCTTCGTCGGCAGCGGCGTCAAAGATGTACTTGTCCAGCGTGATGTCGGAATCGGCCGCCACCGTCAGGGTGGTCTGGTCGACAAACATCAACTGGCCCGAGCCTTGCGAGCTGGTCTGGATCCGCTCATCCTCGACGACCCCTTCGCCCAGATCCAAGAGCCGCGGCGCCTGGCCGGGGGCGGTGCCGTTCATGTCCTGGTTCACCGCCGCGACATTGCCGATATCCTGCGCCTGTGCCCCGCTGGCCAGCGCGATCAGCGAAAGGCTGGCGAGCAGCTGTGTCATGATCGATCCCGAACGCATAACCGGTCTTCTCCTCTTGCGGTGGCGCCTGCCCGTTACCGGGGCACCGTCAAAGCTTGAACACGCCTGAAAGCGAAACGCTGACATTGTCGAGGTCAAAGTTCTGAATGTTCGACGACCTGACCAGGGACGACATGTCAAATTGCAGTGCCCAGTTGTCGGTTATCCCGAAAACATGGCTGAATCCCGCCGCGAAATCGAGATCCTGGCGGCTGTCCGACAGGCCGACCGCGCGCTGGGCCCCGGGAAAGAACCGCCCGCGCAGGTCGAGAAAGCCGCCAACCCGCCACTTCGTCTCGATAAAATCAAAGCCGGGGAAGTACTGGTATTCGGCCCCCAGGCGCCCGCCGATCTCGGTATTGGTGTTCTCGAAATCCTCGGCCGCTTCCTGTTCAAAGATCAGGCTGCCGCGAAAGATCAGGTCGCGGGTCGGGATATAGGCGACCCCGATCTCGGAATCCGCGCGGAACAGATTGAACCCGTCCAGATCCTGGTCGAGCATGTTGCGAAACCCGGTCGAGACATCGGCAAACAGCGACCAATAGGTCGAAAGGGTCTGTGTGTACTCGCCCCCCAGCGAGACCTGGTAGTAAAGCCCGCTATCGTCCGAGCCGACATAGCTCGCGTCGAGATAGGGGCGGATCTTTGGCCCGAACTCCTCTTCGTTCAGCGACAGACGCGGGCCGGTGCGCACGGTCAGATAATCGGTGTCGCCCTCGGTCACGTCGAAATAGCGGATGCCCAGATAGGTGCCGGTGGTGCGCCAGATATCGTTGTTGGGCCGCTGCAGATCATGATCATGGGCAAACGAGAGAACCGTGCGGATCCCGGTATCGGCCTCGGCCTCGCCGCTGACAATCGGCAGCAGCCCGACGGGGGTGTTCAACAGCCCTTCGGGGCCAAAGTTGGCGTTGGTCGAATGGATCACCCCGACCGCGCCGGTAAAGTCAAAGCGGTTCTTGCGCGTGCGCTTGCCGATCTCGGCCAGATAAGCCTCGACATTCCCGCGGATCGGCGCCGGCAGCGAGTCGTCCTCGAGCACCTGTTCGAGGTAGAGCTGGGCGGCCTGATAACTGCCAAGGTTGAAATAGGCGACCCCCAGTTCGCGGCGCACCTGCGGCAGATCCTGGCGGTAGATCAGCATCCGCTCCATGGTCGAGATGGCGGCCTCGTAATCTTCGAGCTCGATCGAGACCTTGGCGTAGAGCGCCATCAGGTCGAGGTCGTCGGGCCGGTCCTTCAACGCGTCGTAAAGCTCGGCCTGTCGGGCGCGCAGATCCCCGTCACTGCCCGGCACATTGCCGCTTTGCGCCAGACTTGGCCCCGCTGCAATGAGTACGGACAACCCGGCAAGCCCAATCAAACGAGCCAGCTTTTTCACGCTGAAATCTCCCCAAATTCCGCCCAATATCTGTAGGATTTTACCCTTCGGGGGCATATCATGCAATCGCCACAGCCTTTTTGCCCGCAAAAGTTCATCGAACTCTGCGTATGGTTGCGGCAGGACGGGCCTGGGGGAATGCGATGAAGATCGACTGGAAGGCGCTGTTTCTCGGCCTTCTGATCACCGCGACCGTCGCTGTCGCGTTTGTTTTCCGGTTCGCGCCCCTGATCGAGGTCGAGGAGGAACTGGTCGACCAGTACCAGTCGCTTGATCCTCGTCCCTTCTCCCCCGATGTCCCGGTCAAGCTGGTGATGATCGACGAGGAGTCGCTGGCCGAGCTCGGGCAATGGCCCTGGCCGCGCAGCTATATCGCCGCCCTGGTCGATCGGGTGACCGAGGCGGGGGCGGCCTCGATCGGTTTTGACGTGATCTTCTCCGAGGCCGACCGCTCCTCGCCCGAACAGGTGATCAGGTCCTGGGAGCAGTTCCGCACCCGCTTTGCCGCCGATCACGGGATGGAATCGCCCGCAGAGGTCGATCTCGGCGTGCTCGCCTCGCTGCCCGACAACGACCTGCTGCTGGCCGAGAGTCTCGCCAATTCCTACAGCGTGCTGGCCACCGTTCTGCTGACCGGCGAGCAGGCCAACGGTCTGGTGCCCTGGGGCGTGAAAAGCCCGGCCCAGTCGGGCAGCGTGGTGGGGGCGGTCTCGCGCTATGACGGCTCGCTCGGCAGCCTGCGGTTCTTTGCCGATCAGGCGCTGGGCGTGGGCTCGATCAGCCTGATGCCGGGCGCGGGCGAATATGTGCGCTATGTGCCCATGGTCGGCGAGGTGGACGCGCGGCTGGTGCCCGCGCTCTCGATGGAGCTGTTGCGGGTGGCGCAGGACGCCTCGACCTCGGTGGTCAAGGCCACCGACGGCAGCGGCGAGCTGGAACTGGGCGACACGCCGCAGATCGTCAGCATGCAGGCCGGCGGCATTGTTGTCCCGCTCGAGCCCGACGGCTCGCTGCGCGTGCGCTATGCCGGCACCCGGCCCGAGCGGATCATCTCGGCCCACCGGATCCTCGAGGGGGCCGCGCTCGACCCCGCCCTTGGCGCCGAGCTGCAGGGGCGCATCGTGATCCTGGGCGCCGATTTCCCGGGCCTGCGCGACCTGATCACCACGCCGCTCGCCGAAAACGTGCCGGGCGTCACCGTCCATGCCGAGATCATCGAGCAGATCCTGGGCGAAGACTTCTTTCAGCGGCCCGACTGGATGGGCGCCATCGAGTTCTTGCTGCTGGTGGTGCTGGGCACCGGCATCGCCGTGATCCTGGCGCTGAACCTGCCGCTGCTGGGCCTTGGCGCTGCGCTGGCCTCGGTCGCGGGCATGGGCGGGGCGAGCTGGCACCTCTTTGCCGCGCATCAGTTCCTGTTCCTGCCGGTGGCGCCGATGCTGGCGGTGGGCGCGACCTATCTGACCGTGTCCGCCTATAACTACTTCCGCTCGGACGCCGCCAAGCGCGAGATCACCCGCCAGTTCCAGCACTTTGTCAGCCCCGACGTGATCGAGGACATCATCAAGGACCCGGAGCGTCACATGACCCCCGGCGGCGCCCTGCGCCAGCTCTCGATCCTGTTCCTGGACGTGCGCGGCTTCTCGACCATCACCGAAAAGATGACGCCCGACGAGGTGATCAGCTTCATCAACGCGATCCTCAGCCCGCTGACCGACGTGATCATGAAGCACGAGGGCACGGTCGACAAATACATGGGCGACGCGATCATGGCGTTCTGGAACGCCCCGCGCGTGACCGAGGATCACAAGGCGAAATCCACCCGCGCGATGCTCGAATTCTTCCCGACCCTCGAGACGATCAACCAGGACCTGCGCGCCCGCGGCTTTGCCGAGGCCAGGATCGGCGTCGGGATCAACACGGGCGATGTCTCGGTGGGCAACATGGGCTCGACCCAGCGGCTTGCCTATTCCTGTGTGGGGGACGCGGTGAACCTTGCCGCGCGGCTGGAAAGCGCGACCAAGCAATACGGCGTCAGCACGCTGGTGGGCAGCGAGACGGCCAGCGGGCTGGGCGGGTTCGCGATCTTCGAGATCGACGATGTGGCGGTAAAGGGGCGCAGCCAGCCCGAGACGATCTTTACCGTCGCCGGCGACGAGGCGGTGGCGGCCCTGCCCGACTACGACCACCTCGCCGGGCTGATCATCGCCGCGCGCTCGGCCTATCTGTTTCAGGACTGGGACGCGGCCGAGGCGGCGTTCCAAGAGGTGGGCAAACACCCCCCCCTCGGCCTCTTCGACCCCTCAGGCCTCGCCAAAGCCTTCGCCGAGCGCATCGCCCAATACCGCCAAGACCCCCCGGGCCCCGACTGGGACGGCGTCTTTGTGGCAAAGGCGAAGTAGGGGGTTTGTTCGAGGAGCGCGGCGCCGGATCACCCGCAAAAAACCGGTGTGACGATCTCGCGAAATTTCCAGGATACGAACAAAAAAATTAATATATTCAACAATTCTTTTAGTACAGCATCTCTCTTGGTTATTAAATATTAATCTGCCGCTCCTTGTGACAGACTCAAAGCGTCTCTATAAAGAAAAGGAACCCAATATCTGTGCGATAACTCATCTTTCCGTTTCTCAAAAAATCCTATTGAAACTAATTCCTCAGCAATGCTTGCAGCAC
>JBCCHW010000090.1:0-13304 GCA_039028555.1 Pseudomonadota bacterium
AGCACACAAGGGTACGGAAGTGTCATCGTTTTTTTTCTGAAAGATTTTTTTCCAAGATTGTTCCTTGCTGCTTGCATGCATGTGTTGTGTGGGCTTATATAACAGTTGCCAGACACAACAAATTGTTACGGACTCGAGAAGGTCAAGGAGCGCATCGTTGAGTATCTTGCTGTGCAAAAGCGCTCGGCAAAGCTGAAAGGCCCGATCCTGTGCCTCGTCGGCCCGCCGGGGGTGGGGAAAACCTCGCTCGGCAAGTCGATGGCCAAGGCAACGGGGCGCGAGTTCATCCGCATCTCGCTGGGCGGCGTGCGCGACGAGGCGGAGATCCGCGGCCACCGCCGGACCTATATCGGCTCGATGCCCGGCAAGATCATCCAGGCGATGAAAAAGGCCAAGACCACGAATCCGCTGATCCTGCTCGACGAGATCGACAAGATGGGCCAGGATTTTCGTGGCGACCCGGCCTCGGCCATGCTCGAAGTGCTGGACCCCGAACAGAACAGCACCTTTGCGGACCATTATCTCGAGGTTGAATACGACCTGTCGAACGTGATGTTCGTGACGACCGCGAACACCTATAACATGCCCCAGCCCCTGCTGGACCGCATGGAGGTGATCTCGCTCGCCGGCTATACCGAGGACGAAAAGGTCGAAATCGCCAAGCGCCACCTGCTGCCCAAGCAGATGAAGGAGCATGGGCTGAAAAAGGGCGAGATGACGCTGGCCGATGACGGGCTGCTCGGCATCGTGCGCACCTATACGCGCGAAGCGGGCGTTCGGAACCTTGAGCGGGAGCTTGCAAAGCTCTGCCGCAAGGTCCTGACCCGGATCATGAAAAAGGAAGCCAAGACGTTCGAAGTGACCGCCGATACGCTGGAGGAATATCTCGGCGTGCCCCGCTTCAAGCACGGTCTGGCTGAGGAGGAGAACCATGTCGGTGTGACCACCGGGCTCGCCTATACCTCGGTCGGCGGCGATCTCTTGCATATCGAGGCGCTTAAAATGCCGGGCAAGGGCCGGATGAAGACGACCGGGACGCTGGGCGATGTGATGAAGGAATCCATCGACGCGGCCTCGAGCTTTGTCCGCTCCAAGGCACCCGATTTCGGGATAGAACCGCCAAAGTTCGAAAAGATGGACATCCACGTCCACGTGCCCGAAGGCGCGACGCCGAAAGACGGCCCCTCGGCCGGGGTCGCCATGGTCACCTCGATCGTCTCGGTGCTGACCGACATCCCCGTGCGCAAGGATATCGCGATGACCGGCGAAGTGACGCTGCGCGGCAATGTCCTGCCGATTGGCGGGTTGAAGGAGAAACTCCTCGCGGCACTGCGCGGCGGCATCAAGACGGTGCTGATCCCCAAGGACAATGTCAAAGACCTGCCCGAGATTCCGGACAATGTGAAGGAAGGGCTGGAGATCATCCCCGTCAGCACGGCGAGCGAGGTCCTCGACAATGCGCTCACCGGCAAGCCGGAGGCGATCGACTGGGATTGGACCACCAGCTACGAGATTGCCCGTTCGGACGAGGCGGGCGGCGCAGAAAGTTCCCTCGCGCATTGATCGGGGATTGACCCGTCCGGGCATAGACCATTAGGGATGTGCCCGGTCCCTGGGGGCGATTAGCTCAGTTGGTAGAGCGCTTCGTTTACACCGAAGATGTCGGCAGTTCGAGCCTGTCATCGCCCACCACCGACCCCTGCCCCGACCAGCCCGAGCGTTAGCCGCGAAGCAAGGACAGCAACTGCTCGGCCTGCAGGAAATCGGCCTGTTTGCGCCCCGCGGCCGCGGCAGCCTCGGCGTCTTCACCCCATTCCTCGATGTTCCAGAGCTCGTCGATCCGGCTGATCGGCCACGCTTGTTCGGCCGAAATCCGGCCACCACTTACCGCGAGACCGATGACCAGCGAGCCCGAAAGGGTGACCAGATCATGCAGGGCGGTCAGCTCCCACGGGTCGTGAAGATCCACCTGCCGGGACAGCGCATCCAGGCTCTGGTGAGGTTGCAGGCAATGCACGATCCCTTCGGTCGAGCGCAGCGGCGCGCCCAGTGCCTCGTCGGCCCAGGCAAGCAGCGGATCCCAGGCCGCGGCCTGACGCTCGGCCAGCCCCAGTGGATGCGGCGCCCGGTAACAGAGCAGGTCGGTATGCCCGTAACTCGCAATCTCGGCGCCAACCGCCGTCTGGTTCGGGATCACCCGGTCGAGTGTCGTATTGGCCGCCCGGGTAAGCGGCATCAGGCTCGGGCGGACCTCGCCCGTCTGCGCGCGCCACTCTTCGGCAGCCGCCTCGGCGGCTTTTCTTGTTGGCAGGATCAGCTCGGTTTTTGCCGGCGTCCTTACCGGCCGGCCATCGAGCAGCAGGCCATATCCCTGGTTGCCGGGGGCCAGTTCCACCTTGCTCCAGAACACCTTCACCGGCCGCTCCAGAGTTGGTCGAGCACCGGGGGCAGATGCTCAAAACGCTCGATGATGCGATGAGGCTCGGCGCGCATCATCCGCTCGTGCGAGTGATATCCCCACGAGACGCCGACCGCATGGCATCCCGCGGCGCGCGCCATCGCGATGTCGAACTCGGTATCGCCGACCAGAACGGTGTTCTCCGGCGCGACCCCTGTCGCCTCCATACAGTTGAGCACCATCTGCGGATGCGGCTTTGACGGCGCGTCATCGGCCGTCTGGGCACCGATGAACATCCCCTCGAGCCCATGCGATTCGATCATGTGGTTGAGACCGCGGCGCGCCTTGCCGGTCGCGATGGACAAGAGATAGCCCGCCCCATCCAGCTCGCGCAGGATCTCCCGCGCACCCTCGAACATCGGTGTCTCGGCCTCCCCCGCGCCACTTTGACGAAGCTCGAGAAAGCCGGCGCGGTAGAACTCCACCATCCGGATCTGATCTGGCCTGCCGAGGTGAGGAAAAAGAACCTGCATTGTCTCTGGCAGGGAAAGCCCAACAATGCCAAGCACATCAGCATCGGGCAACCGCGCCAGCCCCGCCCGGTCACAGGCCAGCGCCATCGCCGCGAGGATCGCGGAACGGCTGTCGAGCAGCGTACCGTCGACATCGAAGATCACCAGTTTAAGCGGTTCCTGATCCATGCACCATTCCTGCGCTGCGCGTGCCACCGCTGCTAGCAAACCGGGGGCGAGAGCGCCAGTGGGCGCCCGATTTGCCCAACGCGGCATTTCGGTGCATCTTTAGGCAACAAAAATCGAGGGAGACCGTCCATGATCCGCATCCTTGTCGCCGCCGCGGTGGCGCTGTGCCTTGCCCCTGCCGCCTCGTTTGCGGCTGGTTACAAGACCGTGGAGTGGTCGGATCTGAAGGCCGAGATCTATGGCGATGCCGAGATTCTGCCGGGCGAGGGCATGATGGTACTCGAGGCCCCGTTCCGCAGCCCCAACGATGCCGAGGTGCCGGTCAGCCTGACCGCACAATTGCTCGACGGCAGCGCGATCCGCTCGGTCACGCTGATCATCGACGAAAACCCGATGCCGGTCTCGGCGGTCTGGACATTCGATACCCCGCGCCAATCGGTCTCGCTGGGGGCAAACATGCGTTTCAACGGCCCCTCGCCCCTTCATGCGGTGATCGAGACCACCGATGGGCGGCGCTATATGGTCGAGCGTTTTGTCAAGACATCCGGCCTTGCCACCTGCTCTGCGCCGCCGATCGGCGACCCCAAGGCGGCGATTGCCAGCATCGGCGAGATGGAGCTGTTCGACAAGACACCCCCCTCGCGCGGCACGCCAAACCTGCGCAACGCCCGGCTCGAGATGAAGCATCCCCAGCATACGGGCATGCAGATGGATCAGATCACGCTGCTCTTCATCCTGGCGCGCTATGTCGAAGAGGTGGATGTCTGGGCGGGCAACGAAAAACTCTTCACGCTCGAAGGGTCGATTTCGCTGAGCGAAGACCCCGAGATCGAGTTCGATTTCCCCAATAACGGCGCGGACACCCTGCGCATCCGCATGCGGGATACGTCCGATACGGTGATTGAAAAGGAACTGCCCTTCGGCACCACGTCCTGACGCTCAACTGCCCGAGATCTTGCGCACCCGTTCGATCAGCCAGGGATTGGAAAAGCCAAGCTCGTAGGCGCGCAGGAAATCTTGGTCCGCACGCTCGACATCGCCTTTCGCGTCATTGACCCGGCCCCGCACGAAATAGGCCCAGGCCCATTCGGGCGAGATCTCGATCCCTTGATCGAGATCCCTCAGGGCCTTGCTGAAATCGCCCAGCTCCGCCCGGGCCCGGCCGCGATTGACATAGGCGCCTGCATCTTCGGGCGCGCGGGCGATCAGATAGCTGAAATCCTCCTCGGCGAGGGGGAGATCGCCCACGTCGATCGCGGCAATCCCGCGATTGTAGCGGGCATCGTGGTTGCCTGGTGCCAGGCGGAGCGCCTGGGAGAGGTCGTTCAGCGCCACCTCGGGCCTGCCCTGGCGCAGCAACAGGGCCCCCCGGCCCGCCCAGGCATCGACCCATCTGCGGTTCACATCCAGGGCGGCCTGATAATTGGCCATCGCCTCGCCAAACCGTTCCAATGCCTCGTTGCTGCGGGCCATGTTGGTATAGGCCTGCATCAGCCGGGGGTCGGTGGCAATGGCGAGGCGATAGTTCACGATGGCGTCCTCGTGCAGCCCGGTCGCCGCCATGGCATAGGCGAGATTGCCGAGCACTTGCGCGCGCAGCATCGGCTTTAACTTGCGGTCCTGAAGCGCCTTGCGGCAGAACTGGATCGTTCTGCTGGGTTCGAGACCCGGATCGGCGCAGGCTTCGAGGTTGAAACGGTCGCTCGCCTGACCGGTCGAGCCGACGCACGCCAGGACCATACTCAAAATCAGTCGCCGCATCGTGCCTCCCCCCGTCCTGCGCCGACGGGTTTTTACGCATTTACTACGATTATAGAACCTCGCGACGATCCCGGGTGAAAAACCTTTCGCGACGCGGCGCCAGCGGCACTTTGACAACACAAGACCGCAAAGACGCCAAAACGCGCCATGCCACGCGGCAGGAAAGTGCGAAAAAGCGATACCTCTCGCGCCAAATTGTGTAATCGGTAGTTGGGGAATGACTGGCCGGAAGACCAAGTTGGCCAATCGGTTATGACGAAGGGGGTCGTCAATGAGGGCAGTTCTGATCGCGGTGGTGTTCGGGCTTCTCGTGATCGGCGGATGGAGCGCGGTAACCTTCAAGGCTGCGGCGATCGAGGCGGATATCGACGCGCGGGCCAAGGCGGCGCTCGCCCCGTTCGGCCAACACAATATCGTGACCAGGTCCTATGGCCGGCATATCCACCTGCGCGGCGTCGCCGAGGATGCGGCCGACCACAACCGCTTTCTTGCTGCTGCGCAGGGCGTCTATGGCCAGGCGGGGGTGGTCGACGAGCTGGCGCTGTTGCAGATCGTCTCGCCTTATGTGATGGAGGCATTCAAGGCGCCCGACGGCGTGATTGCCCTGCGCGGTCACGCGCCCGACGAACCGACCCGCACGGCATTGCTGGACAAGGCGCGCGGCCTCGCGTCGCCACAAGCGGTGCAGGATGGCCTCAAGCTCGGCTCGGGCATGCCGTCGCCCGACTGGCCGGGCATTGCTGCGGATGGGATCGAGGCGCTGGCGCTGCTCGACGAGGGCGTGATGCGCCTGAGCGACCTGACGGGCACGCTCAAAGGCAAGGCGAACGGGGTCGGGACGCGCGACGCCATCCGCGCGATGCTGAGCGACGCGGGGGCGGGCGTGTGGGAGTTCGACATCG
Source organism: Pseudomonadota bacterium (assembly GCA_039028555.1). Classification (GTDB taxonomy): domain Bacteria; phylum Pseudomonadota; class Alphaproteobacteria; order Rhodobacterales; family Rhodobacteraceae; genus Thermohalobaculum. Next base: position 5,763 of record JBCCHW010000090.1, read on the forward strand.
AACTGATCCTGCCGGTCACCGCGCCTTATACATTCACCGCGCAAAAGTCCGAGGGCGGGTTTCGCTGGTCCGGCCATGCGCCGGATGACGTCATCGCCGCCCGACTGGCAGAGCGGGCCGAGGCGCTGGCCGGTACGGGCGCCTCTGGCGAGATCGCCCTTGCCGCGGGCATGCCCGATGACGCCTGGCCGGCATTGGTGGAAAGCGGCCTTGGTTCGCTCGCCCTGATGTCAACCGGGATGCTGGCGGTCAGCGATCTCGATCTCAACCTCTCTGGCACCGTGCAGACCAGCGACGATTATGAGCGACTGGAGGCCACGCTGGACGACAGCTGGCAGCTCGACATTGAAATCGTCGACCCCGACCCCCCGTCGCGCCTCTATGTGTTGATCGATCGGGATGGCCGCCAGGCCATAACCGGGCGCCTGCCCGAAGGGTTCAAGAAATCGCATCTCGCGGCGGCCTTTACCGACGCAAACATCAAGGAGATCCCGACCGACGGCGCCGGCAACCCGGCCAGCTGGGCCGGCGCGATCGACGCGCTGGGGGTCATCGCGCCCCGGCTGCGCACCGCCGAGGCGACCGTGACAAATGGCACGATCATCCTGACCGGCGTGGTGAGGCGCGACTTTGCCGCCAGCACCACCCGCGCAGCCCTGAATGCGGCCCTTCCAAAGGGATGGAAGCTGGAGGCGTCGCTGAGCGATGCCCCCTCGTTCCCACAGCTGACGCTGACCAAAGGCGCCGAGGGGACCACGCTCGACGGCCTCCTGCCCGCAGAACTCTCGCCCGAAGACGCCCAGAAACTGACCGGCGCGACCGCCACGTCGCTCAGGACAAATGGCGAGGGGGACGCGGCGATCTGGGCGCAGGGACTGGCGGCGGCCGGATCACTCGCCCAGCTCTTCGACCAGTCGGTTATCCGCCTCGCCGACGCCCGGATCTCGGCCGAGGGTCGGCTCGCAGAGGGGCAGACCGTCGACGAGATCCAGACCTGGATGCAAGGCCGCCTGCCAGACGGCTGGAAACTCTCTCTCACGACCGAAGAATTCCCGGCCCGCGACGGGATCAGCCGCTTCAATCTCGACACGCGTTCGCGCGAGGTCTTCTCACGCGGGTTCTGGCTGCCCGAGCTGTTCCTCGAGGCCACGGATTCGAGCTGTGACTTTGCGGCACAACAGGCTCTGGGGTCTGAAAAGATCAACTTTGTCACCGGCTCGGCCCGGATCGACGCCACCGCGCGCCGCATTCTCAATCGGCTTGCCGCCATCGCCATTCAATGCGTCAATCAGGAGGGGCTGAAGCTCGAAATCGACGGCCATACCGATAATGTCGGCGACGAGGGAACCAATCTCGCCCTGTCGGAAAAGCGTGCCAAAGCCGTTTATGATGCACTGGTCGAGCGCGGCGTCCAGGGCGAAGGTCTCACAACCAAAGGTTTTGGCGCCGAACGGCCGCTGGCCAGCAACGACACCGATGAAGGACGCGCCCGGAACCGGCGCATCGATTTCAGGTTCACGAGATAACGTCACGCCAGCAGGGGAACCGGGTTTCAAGGGAGTTCTAAAATGACATTTCTGGCGGGGCCTCCATTGTTGTTCGGTACGGGCGCATTCTACCTGCATGTCCAGATGCTCACCTACTACCTCGTCGCCTTCGGGCTGGGCGTGGCGCTTGGATACCTGATCTGGGGATGGGGACAGGCCAGCGCCGTTGCCCGCGCGCGCCAGGAAGGCCAGCGCACCGCCGAGGACGCCGCCGATGCCCGCGAAAGCGGCACCGAAACCGGCCGCCTGAAGGCCGAGCTCGACATCTGCGTCAAGGCGCGCGCAACTCTGGAGGACAGGCTCGAAAAGGCGCTCGCCGATCTGAAAGATGCCAAGGGCACGCGCGCGCCGCCCCCCAACGATGGGCCAGCGCAGCCCGAGACCCCAACAGCATCACGTCAGGCCGCCAACGCACCCACGCCCGAAACAGAGACCACCGGCCCGCCGCGCCTCGCGTCCAGGCCCGAGCGCCCCGATGACCTAAAGAAAATCAAGGGAATAGGCCCCAAGCTCGAGAAACTGCTGAATGAACTGGGGGTTTATCACTTCCACCAGATCGCCGGGTGGCGCGACAGCGACGCCGATTGGGTCAATGCCCGCCTGAAATTCTCCGGCCGGATCGAGCGAGACGGCTGGATCGCGCAGGCCAAACGCCTCTCAGAAGACACCTGAGCGCCGCCCGGACCGCGACCACCGCTCCAAATCCCGGGCGCCGTGCCCTATCGCCGACGCACCCTCTGGACGCCTTCCATCCGGTCCTTGGCTTTCATCCAGGCCTCGACAACCCGCAGGAACCACGGATTGCCGCCATAAAAGGGCTGGGGGCTGAAACGGGTCGCGTCAAAGCCGGTCGCCCCCTGTGAAGTTCCCAGAACCCGCTGGGCCAGCCGCCAGCCCAGATAGGGCGCCATCGCGACGCCCGAGCCGTTATAGCCACAGGCGTACCACACGCCCTCGGCCTGCCCGACATGGGGTGCGCCGTCAAAGGTAAAGGCCACGAACCCGCGCCAGGAATGGCTGAGCCCCACATCGCCGAGGTCGGGAAAGACGCTCAGCATCACATCGCGCAACCGGCGGGCCGAGAGCCTCTCGTCAATCACGTTCAACGAGGCCCGCCCGCCATAGAGGATCCGCTCCCCCCAGGGATCCGGGCGGAAATAGGAATGCTGCGCCCGCGTCTCGACGATGTTGTTACCTTGCGGAAACAGCGCCGCCATCCGGTTCGCGCCAAGTTTTTCGGTCGCGATGATATAGGAGGGGATCGGCATCAGACGCCGCGCCATCGGGCCAAACGGCCCGCCCCCGCCGCCGGTATAGCCATTGGCGGCATAGATCAGGTCCTTTGCGCGGGTCGTCCCCCTCGCATGGCTGATCGTCCAGTCTCCGGGGGCGCCGGAGACACGGGTGACACGGCAATGGTCGACCACCAGCGCGCCCGCCTGGCGCGTCGCCGCCAGCAGTGCCTTGTGAAACAGCGCCGGATGCAGGGCGCCATGCTGCGGAAAATAGACGCCGCCATGATAAAGATCCGAGCCGATATGCGCCTGTTGCGCGGATCGGGGCACGATCTCGACCTCCATATCCAGCTGCGGCGCCTCGGTCTCGGCCCATTTGGCGAGGGCATCATAGTGTTTCGGCGATCCGGCGGCGAGGAAGCGCCCGACCCGGCGGTACCTGGTTTCACCCTCGAGGCTGTCGATCAGGCCGGTCGTGTAATCGAGCGACCGGCGCGCCTCGGCCAAAATCTCGCGGCCCGTCTCCTCGCCATATTTCGCCGCCATCTTGGCGACGCTGGCCCGGTGGCCCCAGCCGATCATGCCGCCATTGCGCGTCGAGGCCCCGGCGCCGGGGGGGCCGTCTTCAAAGACCGTCGCGTTGCGCCCCGCTTCGGCCAAGGTCTTGGCCGCGTTCAGGCCGGTAAAGCCGGCGCCGACAATCGCGATGTCGGTTTCAACGGGGGCTGTGATGTCGCCCGGCGGTTCGGGCGGGGCGGCGTCGTGCCAGAACGGCGTGGTCTTCATTCATCGGCCCTGACATCGTGGCCGTAGAGCCAGTCCAGCCGCCCTGCCGCGACGCTGGGCATCAGGCGTGAGGCAAAGGCGATCGGCCCCTGATGGAGCATCCGGTCCACCCCGCTGGAGAGGTGGAAGAGCCGCGCATTCTCGCGAGAGGCCTCCTGCGCCCGGACCACACGCGGGCGGCGCAATGCATTGAACCGCTCCAATGCCTCGGCAACCGGGGCCCCTGCGAGGCAGTTGCGCAGCACCACCGCATCCTCGACCGCCATGGTCGCCCCCTGCGCCATAAAGGGCAGCATCGGGTGCGCCGCATCGCCGATCAGCACCCGAGAGCCATTGTTGAGCGCCTCGGGAACCTGCCGCTCGAACAGGCCCCAAAGATAACACTCCTCAACGGCGTCAATCAGTTGGACGATTCTCTCATCCCAGCGTTTGAACGAGTGGGCGAGGTCAAAGATATCACCACGCTGCGCCCACCCCTCCGCAACCCAGGCACGCCGGTCTTCGACCGCGACGACATTCACCAGCGATCCACCGCGCAGCAGATAGGTCACCAGATGACGGCGAGGCCCGGCCCAGACCGTTGCCTCGCACTTGATCAGCCCCTCGGGCAACCGGGATGCATCGACCAGCGCGCGCCAGGCGACCTGCCCGCCAAAGGTCGGCTCGTCATGGATCAGGCCCGAGCGCACACCGCAGGCCACGACGACCAGATCGGCCGTCTCCTCGGAACCGTCGGAACAGGTGACCGGGCCATGGCCATCGTCGGGAAAGCCCGTCACCTCGCGGCCCTGGGTCAGCTCCACGCCCGCGTCGAGGGCGGCATCGAGCAACAGCGAGAGCAGATCGGCCCGGTGCAGGTGCAGATAGGCCGCGCCCCAGCGGTCCACCGCCGCATCGCCAAGCGGCAGGCGGAGAATCTCGAACCCCGTGATCCCGTCGCACATGACCGCTGCCTCGGGCGCGACGGCGGCCACGCGGGCGCCCTCGGCAAGCCCCAGCGCCTCCAGCGCCTTGACGCCGTTGGGGCTGATCTGCAGCCCGGCGCCCACCTCGGCGATTTCTTTCGCGCGTTCGAACAGGCGCACCTTCCAGCCGGCGCGTGCCAGGGCCACGGCCGTTGCGGCCCCGCCGATACCGGCCCCGATGATCAGGGCTGATCCTGTAATCTGAGTCATGCCTAAGGTTGTGACGAGCGGCGTCCACGTGCAAGGGATTTTAGAGCGCGCGGTTCAATCCACCCCGCCGGGCGCGCCCTCTTCGAGGGGGCGCAGCTCGAAATAGGGGGTTCTCGAAAAGATCGACTGGCGCCGGTGGCGGACCCGGCACACCGGTTCCTCGCCGATCAGGTCGCCGTCGCCGGGCTTGTCCTCCCAACTGATCATCCGGTTGGCAAGGCGAAACACAAGTTCGAGCATCCGCGCCTGTGGCACATGCGAGGGCGGCGCGAGAATGTCGCGCCCGATCAGGGGGGCAAGGCCGCTGGTGGCAATTCCGGGCTCAAATCCTTCGCGGGACGTGGGCACGACGGCCCAGTGTGCCCATAGCAACAGGGGAGGCGCGCCGTGAAGCAGATCCTCGACCAGGCCCCGGAACATCGCGGGCGGCAGGGCGTTTTGCGCAAGTTTCCACAGCACGAGGTCCGGTTCCTTCAAGGCCGCGACCGCGGCTGCCGTGATGGTCACGGCCACGGCGCGGTCGAACACCTCATCGGGGTGGGGCGTCGCCGTGTCGGACAGTTCCACGACCGAGATGAAGCTTGCGTCCTCGGCCGGCTCGGCGATGCCGTCGGGCCAGAAGACGGGGTTGCAATAGGCCTCCAACCCCTCCGCATCCTCATAGGCGCGGAGATCGTGGCCGACCAGAATACGGATCCCGCCGATAGAAAACATCAAGGATTCATTGGCTTGCGTGCCAAAGCTCAACCAGGCCTCACCCACCGGACCGCCCCTCGTACCAATCGGGTCGAGCGAGATCTCCGGCCCCTCGGGCCCCATAATCTCGCGCAATTGCCCGATCAGGGCCTCGCGGTCCAATGTGAAGGCGCCCGAGATCGGCAGGATCGCGCTGAAATTCGGCACGGCACTCCTCTCCCGGATCTGCCGCTTCATCCGGTCCGAATCTTGTGTCGTGTATCGCATCGGTCTCCTCGCGGATGCGCCTGCGTGCCACGCGCGCATACGTCACTCTGGTTTTTGGAAGACACTACTTCGGTTCAGGCCCGGCCCGGTTACGCCGACTCACCAAACTTGCCTGTCCTATATATAGACGCGTGGCTCGATTCGCGAGTGCGTGCGTGTATTTTAACGGTAAGTTGCGAAAATTATTTCCCGCATAGGTTGCATTTCGAGAAGATTCACCCACCCGCCCAACATGTTGCGTGAGCGAAAAGCTGGCAAAGACAAAAAAGACGGCTTCTAGCTGAGCTCGACCGCTTTTTCCCGCAATGCGTCGATGGGCACAATCTCCAGCGCCTTGCGATGCGTCGAGACGAGGCTGACCCTTGGGGCGAGACCCGCCTCATAGGCTTCGAGAAACCGCCCCGCGCACAGGCACCAGCGATCGCCTGCTTTCAACCCGTCAAAGCCGAACTCGGGCCGTGGCGTCGAGAGGTCGTTCCCGGAAGCCTTTGAAAACGCGAGGAATTCCTCGGTCATCACGGCACAGACCGTATGGCTGCCCGTATCCAGCTCCGACGTGTCGCAGCAGCCGTTGCGGTAAAAACCGGTCACCGGGTCGAGCGAGCAGGGTTTCAATTCTTCGCCCAGCACATTCAGCGAGGGGGCAAGTTCTGCAGCGTGCATCCGACGGCTCCTCGTTTTCCCATCGTTCAACCCTACATCAGCAACCCGCTTTCCACCAGCCGGGGCGTTGCCGTTCGTGCACGAATACGCCATATGAAAGCGCATCGATAAAAAATGGAGCAGTAACATGACCCCCACAAGACGCAGCCTGCTCGCGGGAATGGCCCTGGCAGCCGCCGCGACGAGCCTGCCTGCACAGGCTGAAGACGGCGCCGTGATTGACGCGCGCGTGAAAATTGCCGAGGCGCAATTGTTCAAACAGATCCCTGAAACCAAGCAACTGGCCAAGGAAGCCAAGGGGATCCTGTGGATGCCTGACGTGGTCAAGGGTGGCTTTATTGTCGGCGCCGCCTATGGCGAGGGCGCGCTGCTCGTGCCCGATGGCGACGGCTGGAAAACCCAAGGGTACTATTCGGTCGGCGAAGGCTCGGTCGGGTTTCAGGCCGGAATCCAGCAGAGCTCTCACGCGCTTTTTTTCCTTACAGAAGAAGCACTTAAAAAGTTCGAGAACGCCAATGGATGGGAGGCCGGCGTGGATGCCGAAATCACCTTCCCCTCCAAGGGCGTGAACATCGGCACCAGCAGCACCAGCCTGAACAAGCCGATCATCGGCTTTGTCTTTGGCGAGGACGGCCTGTTGGCCGGCGCCAGCCTTTCCGGCGCGAAATACACCAAGGTCGACCGCTAGGCCGACCGGCAGACAATGGGCTCAGGCGCGGTTATACCGCCTGAGCCGCCTCGCGTATCGCCTTGATATTGCTGCCGTAAACCTCCGGGCTCTCGACCGATCCGCCCTTGAAGACGCCAGACCCGGCAACCAGCACATCGGCCCCCATCGAGGTACAGTTGCCCGCGTTGCCCGGCACCACGCCGCCATCGATCTCGATATGGATATCGCGGTTGCCCACCATCTCGCGCAGGCGGGCGATCTTGGGCAGCTGGCTTGCCAAAAAGCTTTGCCCGCCAAAGCCTGGATTGACCGTCATCACACAGACTAAGTCAATCAAATCAAGGACATACTCAATCGTCTCCGGCGGAGTAGACGGGTTTAGCGCAACCCCCGCCCGGCAGCCGAGCTGGCGGATATACTGGAGCGAGCGGTCCAGATGCGGCCCCGCCTCCTGATGGATCGTGATGACGTCGGAGCCCGCCTTGGCAAAGGCCTCCAGATAC
>JBCCHW010000091.1:0-13242 GCA_039028555.1 Pseudomonadota bacterium
ATAAGCCTCCGCGGTTTTGGCGGGAGAGTCCGATGGCAAATGTGGTCGTGGTTGGTGCCCAGTGGGGCGACGAGGGCAAGGGCAAGATCGTCGACTGGCTGAGCGAACGCGCAGACGTGATCGCGCGGTTCCAGGGCGGGCACAATGCGGGCCATACGCTGGTGATTGACGGCGAAGTGTTCAAGCTCTCGCTGCTGCCTTCGGGTATCGTGCGGGAGGGGAAGCTCTCGGTCATCGGCAATGGCGTGGTGCTGGACCCTTGGGCTCTGGTCGCCGAGATCGAGAAGCTGGGCGCGCAGGGGATCGAGATCGGCCCCGACCGTCTGCAGATTGCCGAGAACGCCCCCCTTATCCTGCCGCTGCATGGCGAGCTGGATCGCGCGCGAGAGACCGCCAATACGGTTGCGCGGATCGGGACCACCGGGCGCGGCATTGGTCCCGCCTATGAAGACAAGGTGGGGCGTCGTGTCATCCGGGTCGCGGATCTGAGCGATGCGGCGACGCTGGAAACCCGGCTTGACCGGCTTCTGACGCATCATGACGCTCTGCGCCGTGGCCTTGGGATGGAGCCTGTTGATCGCGAGGGTTTGAGATCCTCGCTCGAAGAGATCGCCCCCCGGATTCTTCCTTTTGCACAACCGGTCTGGCGCACGCTGTCGGAGGCGCGCGGTGCAGGCCAGCGGATCCTGTTTGAGGGAGCACAGGGTGCGCTGCTGGATATTGATTTCGGCACCTATCCCTTTGTCACCTCCTCCAATACCATGGCGGGCATGGCGGCGACCGGCACCGGTATGGGCCCCGATGCGATCGACTTCACGCTGGGAATTGTCAAAGCCTATACGACCCGCGTCGGGGAAGGACCCTTTCCGACCGAGCTTGAGGACGAGATCGGCCAGCATCTGGGTGAGAAGGGTCACGAGTTTGGTGTGGTCACCGGGCGCAAGCGCCGCTGTGGCTGGTTCGACGCGGCGCTCGTGCGCCAGACCTGCAAGGTGGGCGGGGTCACCGGCATCGCCCTGACCAAGCTGGATGTGTTGGACGGAATGGATGAGCTCAAGATCTGCACCGGCTACCGGCTGGATGGCGAGGAGATCGACTACCTCCCCACGGCCGCCGCCCATCAGGCCCGGGTGGAGCCTGTCTACGAGACGCTGCCGGGCTGGAGCGAGAGCACCTTTGGCGCCCGCCGATGGCTCGACCTGCCGGCAGAGGCGATCAAATATGTCAAACGCGTCGAAGAGCTGATCGAGACCCAGGTGGCGATCCTCTCCACCAGCCCCGAGCGTGACGACACCATCCTCGTCACCGACCCTTTCCGCGACTGACGCATCAGACAACTCAGGTTCGGTTTTGTGTGCGTCATCTGGTGGCGGGCCTTATCCCGTGCCGGCGACCTCATGGCAGGCTGCTGCCCGGGCAAGGGCCGCGTTAATGCTCCATCGTCAGGCCGAGACCTGTCCGGATGCGCCTTATCCGCGCCGGCATCTCATGCACATCTCTGGTGATTGGTTCATGCTGGAACAAACGTGGTATATCCGAAGTTAATGGGCCGCTGTAAAAACTAGCTTCAAGCCCATTTTAACCAAATTTCCCTTGTTTTCTAAGGGTGTAACTGCACGGCTGGACCGTTGCGCCAGGTGATTGTGCAAGTTCTGGCAACGGTGCGTTTGTGTTGATTTGGTCCGCATATCGGAAAACTGGAGAATTTTGCCGGTATGCTTGAATAAGGAAGATCAAGTGAAGATTCATAAAGTAATCGGCATGGCTGCCGTTTCGCTTGGGCTGACGGTCATGGCCGCCTCGGCGACGAGCTATAACGTAGACCTGACCATCGATGCGGGCAGCGTTAAAGGATTCATCGAAACCGACGACACGATTGGAGTCCTGGCGGAAGGAAACATTGTTGATTGGGAGCTGCAGCTTTTCGATGGCACCGACAGTTTTACCCTGTTTGGCGACGGGTCGGTCAGTGACAACTCCGGTCTCGCGCTAGACGGGGCGAGTTTCACGGCGACAGCGACCGAGCTTTTGTTCGATTTCGATGCCGGAACCGGTTTGGTGTTGTTTCAGGCGCCGAATATCAGTTCTGGTCAGACCTTCTTTTGCATCGAGGGCGCATCCTGTTCAGGGAACGCGGGAAGTATGACCGTGTTAGCCGGAACGACTTTTTCGAACCTCGTGACGGCACCGCAAACCGGTCAGGTCGTGATCGGCTCGGCGGGCGTTTCGGCAGTACCCCTGCCCGCGGGCGCGGTGCTCCTGCTGTCGGGTCTGGGCGGGCTTGCTGCCCTGCGCCACCGCTCCGGTGCTGCCACCGTTTAAGCGGCAAATTGCGTTCCGCAACGCTCCTTTGATGCCCCTTCCTGCGGGAGGGGGCATTAGCCGGGCCGCGCACTCGCTGTTTCCTGAAAGAATCGCGTTTCCCAGGTCTCAGGAACATCCCCCAAAAATCCCGATCAGGGACATTCGCAAGCCCGGAATCGTCGCGCGCAGACAATTTATCGCTGTCGTGCCCGGCACACCGTTCAGAAAAAGGAAACAATCGGCACATTCAAGCCATCATTTCAGGGTCAAATAATCGCTGAAACAAGTGCGCCACCACGCAGCAGCTTTCAATAATGTCGACGATCTCGGCATCCCCGATGCCGGAGGATTTTTGTTTCGTTCGTTTGGCGGCGCCCGAAAAGGGATCCTGTTAGGAGGTCTGTCAATGTTCGTGAAACACGGGTTTTTCAAAGCGTCCCTCGCATCGCTCTGCCTGATGGCAGCGCCCGGCGCGGCGCTCGCGGTTCCCACGACCTATCTCGTCGAGGAGGAAATCGGCCTTGGCGGTCTGATCGGATTTATCGAAACCGACGGAACGCTCGGCACGCTGAACCAGGCGAACATCATCAAGTGGAGCCTCGAGATGATTGATGGTGCCAACAGCGTGCTGTTGTTGGGAGATGGCTTTGTGAACGACAACTCCGGCTTTTTTGCAAGCCCTACCGGCCTGTCCGCCACTGCCGATGAGCTTCGGTTCGATTTTGACAATACCGACTCACTCTTGGTTTTCCACCTTGGCGAGGATGCTTTCGAAACCACAAATGCGATTTGCTATGCGGCGACCGGGTGTGCGGGTCCAAAGACCATCGGCCTGTTCTTTGATCTGCCCGACGGGGCTGTACGCTCGGTTTCCCGCTCAGGGAACGCGGTCATCGCAACAAGTGCACTCTCGGCGGTCCCGCTTCCCGCAGGTGCTGTACTTTTGCTGACCGCGTTGGGAGGCATCGCCCTGGTCCGGCGCGCGTAAACACCTGCGATTTGGTTTGGCTGGCTGTCCAAGCCCGCCGAACCTGCCCCGAGATCCCTGATTTGGCCGGCAAACGGCGGGTCTGCCGCGAACGGGCAAGGCCGGCTTAGAACGGAGGGACACTGCCCCAAGTCATCCAGCCGCCCCCATCCGGGTGGCGCAGCGACAGCCGGCTTGCGTGGAGTTGCAGGCGCGGGGCGGCGTGATAGATGTCTTCCGGCGCATAGAAGGGGTCGCCCAGGATCGGGTGGCCGATCTCTTTGAGATGCACGCGCAACTGATGGCTCCGCCCGGTTTCGGGGGAGAGCTCCAGCCGGGTCGTGCCGTTTCCTCGCGCCATTACCTGCCAATGGGTGACGGCGGGCTTGCCGGTCTCGAAGCAAACCTTTTGCATCGGGCGATTGGGCCAGTCGGCGATCAGGGGCAGTTTGATTGTTCCCAGGGCGTCGACAACCGCTCCCGCGACGCGCGCGAGATAGGTCTTCTTGACGATGCGCTTCTCGAACTGGCCATTGATCAGGCGCTGGGCGCGGCGGTTCATCGCGAACACCATGATCCCGGAGGTTTCCATGTCGAGCCGGTGGATCAGGAGCGCCTCCGGAAACGCCTGCCTGACCCGCGCCTCGAGGCAATCGGCAAGGGCGGCGGGTTTGCCGGGGACGCTGAGCAGACCACTCGGTTTATCAACCAGCAACAGCTCCGCATCCCGGTGGATCACGGTCAGCGGCCCTTGGGGCGGGGCGTAGCGGGTCATCAGGCGTGGCTGCATCCGCGCGGCCTATTTCGCCGTATAGCCCCCGTCAACCGCAAGAATCTGGCCAGTAACGTAATCCGAGGCGGGTGAGGACAGGAACAGCATCGGCCCGATCAGGTCCTCCATGGTGCCATTGCGACCGATACAGGTCATTCTGGCATGATGGTTGACCAGATCGTCATCTTGAAAGACCGGGGCTGAAAGAGCGGTTGGGAAGAAGCCGGGCGCGATGGCGTTGGCGGTTATCCCATGGGGCGACCAGGCCTCGGCCATGGCGCGGGTCAACTGACCGACCCCGCCCTTGGACGCACCATAGGCGACCCCGTTGATAAAGGCGCGGGTGGTCTGCAGCGACGCGATGTTGATGATCCGGCCCCAGCCCTTGTCCTTCATCGCGGGCACAAAGGCGCGGGCAAACAGAAAGGGGTGCGAGAGGTTGAGCGCCAGGGTCCGCTCCCATTCCGCCGCTGTCACCTCGTCGGCGGGTTTGCGCGGGTTTATCCCGGCGGCGGGGATCACGATATCCGGGGCGCCAAACGGTTCGGTGGCGCGGCGTGCGAGATCGGGAAGGGCGTCGAGATCACCGACATCCCCGACAAGCACGGCCCGTTCCCCGGCGCCAGTGGCCCAGCTTGCCAGGGCCTCTTCGCGCCGCGCGATGCCCACGACACGGGCACCGGCCTCGGCCAGCGCATCGGCCATCGCCTGGCCGATCCCGCTGCTCGCCCCGGTGACACAGGCGATGCGCCCGGCGACGGAAAATCGGTCATCGCTCATGCCATGGTCCTCTGATTTGTTCGTGTCATAGGATCGCCGTCCCCTTGATGGTTGCTTTTATCGCAACCTAGAAAGCCCGTGCGCTGAGAACAATGGGGAGATGACGTCCAAAGCCGACGAAAGGACTTTTGCGTTCTTTGGGGATCAGGATATCTCGCGACTGCACGATACGTTATCGCCGCCTCAGCTTCGCGCCGCGCCACCATGAAGGAAACCGCGGATCGATGAAAACGACCGGCCGGTCGCGGAGTGATCTGGCCCTTGCCATCGGGCCTCGCGACACCAGAAGAGCCTTTCTGGCCCCACGGTGGCGATGTTCCGGAACGGTGTTGGATTTACAGCCGGTTTCCTAAAATTGTATGAAAACTTGAGTGCTTTCTGCTGCGCTGCCAGCGGCGGAGCCCCAGGCGGGCTGGCTCATCGCATCGCAAAAGGCAGGCGTCGGAACGCAGATATGAGACTAGACCTGCAGACGCCCCGAGATCGTATCGTCGCTGTCATGGGGATGTGTGGCAATGGCCCGGATGGCAGCACGCAGGCCGTCGGCGGCGGTCGCAACCGACATGCTGGGCGCCCCCAGATTGTGCTCCATCGCGGCTACCTCGGGCAGATGGGGCAGGTGAACCCAACCCGCAGGGGTCGCCCGGCCTTTGGTGGCGAGATGGTGGAGGATCCCATACATCAGGTGGTTGCAACAAAAGGTTCCAGCGGCATCTGAAATATCGGCGGGAATCCCCGCCTCGCGCATCGCCTTGACCATGGCGCGGATTGGCAGGGTGCTGCGATAGGCGTCGGGCCCGCCGGGAGCGGTCATCACATCCTGCAAAAGCCTCCCGTCATTGTCGCGCAGGCCATAGCGTGCGCCGTCATTCAGGTTTTGCGCGATCCGCTCGACCGTGATGGTGGACCGCCCGCCGAACTCTCCCATCATCACGATCGCGGCGGGATCAAGCTCGGCGATCGCGGCACACACGACATCGATGCAGGCAAAGAAAGTGTTCGGGACGATGCGGGATTTAATCCGCATTCCGGCGATTTCTTCGCCGTCAAGGTGCCGCGCCAGTTGCTCTGCGGGGTTGACGGGTGTGGTGCCAAAAGCCTCGAAACCGGTTAGGAGCAGGTCAGGCATGTGTTTTTCCTTCGTGTACGACATGAGGGCGACATCGCCTTCCCGCCGATGTGCTTTCTCGCGGGCGCTGAACGGGAGCCAGGGTGATCACATCCGATTTGCGCAATCAGGTCGGCCGGTCGGCCGGTCGGCATGCCGCGGGCGTGCGCGGCTGTCATCGACGGATCTAATGGCGGGCCGACGACACCATCTCAATCGCTCCCCGCGCCCCAGCGAAAGAAGTCACGCCCCTCCTTGGCGAGGAAACGGTTGATGACCATCTTGTGAACCTCCGAGGCGCCGTCGACCAGACGCGCCTGGCGCGCATAGCGATAGATCCATTCGAGGACCGTGTCCTTGGAGTACCCGCGCGCACCGTTCAGCTGGATCGCGGTGTCGGCGCATTTGTGGAGCACATCTGCCACCTGAATCTTGGCCATCGAGACCTCCTGGCGGGCCTTGGACCCCTGGTCGAGCGTCCAGGCGGCGCGCATGGTCAGCAGGCGGCCGATCTCGATGCCCATTGCGGCCTCCCCCAGCATGAGTTGCACGCTTTCGCGTTCGGCCAGCTTGATGCCAAAGCCCTCTCGGTCCTCGACATAGGCGCGGGCGATGTCGAGGCAGCGCTGCGCCAGGCCCAGCCAGCGCATGCAATGGGTCAGCCTTGCGACGCCCAGGCGGATCTGGGTTACCTTCAGCCCGTCGCCGACCTCCATCAGGCGGTTCTGGTCCGGGATCTCGAGCCCGTCAAAGATCAGCTCGCAATGGCCGCCATGTTCCTCCGGCCCCATGATCTCGATGCGCCGGGCGATCTCCCACCCGGGATCATCGCGGTGGAACAGGAATGCAGTCAGGCCGCGGCGCGGATCATCCGAGGTTTTCGCCATCACGATGAAGTGCTCGGCCACGCCGGCACCGGTGATGTACCATTTGCGCCCGGTGATCCGCCACATATTGCCGACCCGTTCGGCCTTGGTCCTGATCATCGAGGGGTCGGATCCGCCGCCGGGCGACGGCTCGGTCATCGCAAAGGCCGAGCGGACCTTGCCGTCGATGATGGGCTGAAGCCACTTCTCTTTCTGGTCTTCACGCCCGAGCTTGTTCAGCACCATCATGTTGCCATCGTCGGGCGGCTGGCAGTTCATGACGACCGGACCGAAAAGCGAGTACTGCGCCTCTTCGTAAAGGGCGGCCATGCCCTGGACATTCAGCCCCATCCCGCCCCGGTCGACGGGCATCTGCGGCGCCCAAAGCCCCGCTGCGCGCGCCTTTTCCCGCAAGGCTTCGAGCGGCCCCTCGGCGATGTTCTCATACGCGTCCCAGTTCGAGCGGTCCGCCTCGACCGGCAGCACTTCCTCGGCGATGAAGGCGCGGGTCTTGCGGCGCAGATCGTCGATTTGGGGGGAGAGGGAGAAGTCCATTTTCTTGTCCTGCCGAGCTTGTTTCGGGGAAGAGCACCATGCCCGTGTTACAGTGCGAGCTTGTCCAAAGGAAGCCACCCGAGATCTCCGCCATCCATTTCGCACCATGCCCAACCATGCGAGATGTGCCGCACGGTCACCTGCGCCCCTTGAGCACAATCGAGTTCGCGCGCTGAATAGTCATACCGCGCCGTGGCGGGTGTTTGAGATCTGTCCGGCAGTGCATCGGGCACCCAGCCTTCGCGCCCGCTGTCGTCACGGGCCCAGATCCAGCGATAGCCCTGCCAGATGTCGATGCGGTCCGTAAGCTCGAAAGGCTGGCCAGTTTTGACCTGGATCGGGTTCTCATATGAACGCTGATGGTCGGCGATCAGCCTTGCGGTTTGCCCTTGTGCGTTCGAGGGCCCACGGCTCATAACCCGCTGACCAGATGCCCGCCGTCGACCTCGACCACGGTGCCGGTCATGAAGCTTGAGGCATCGGAGGCCAAGAGCAGCAGGGGGCCGTCCAGTTCTTCCATCTGGCCGAGCCTGCGTTGGGGGATGCGTTTGATCAGGGCCTTCCCCGCCTCGGTGGCAAAGAAATCGCGATTGATGTCGGTCTCGATATAGCCAGGCGCAAGCGCGTTGACCCGGATGCCATAGCGGGCCCATTCGAGGGCGAGGACCTTTGTCATCTGCACGACCCCGGCCTTGGAGACGCAATAGGGCAGTACCCCGCCCGAGACGCGCAGGCCCAGGATCGACGCGATGTTCACCAGTGTGCCGCCCGATGACATGGCCTCCGCCGCTGCGCGGGCAACCCGCCAGGCGCCGGTGAGGTTGGTCTCGACCACGCGGGACCACTCTTCTTCGGTCACATCAAGTGCGCGTTTGGTCAGCGTCACACCGGCATTGTTGATGCAGATATCCAGCGGGCCTGCCCGCTCGACCGCTGCCGCGACCGAGGCGGCGTCGCAGACATCCATCGCCTCGGCCCGCGCGTGCGGCCCGATCTCGGCAACCGCCTCGGCAAGGGCGGCTTCGCGCCGCGCAGTCAGCACCACCTTGGCCCCATGCGCGGCAAGGAGCCCGGCAAAATGCCGCCCCAACCCGCCCGAGGCGCCGGTGATCAGAGCTCTCTTGCCCCTCAGATCGGTCATTCAATGTGCCTTTTCAAATCTCAGATCCAGCTCGGTGCACGCTAGGCCACAAGGTGCCGTTGGGGAACCCTTGAAAGTCTGTGCAACCTTGGGGTCATTTTCTTGACAGCCAAGGGGGCGCGGGCGAGGGTACGGGAACCCGCTCGACGAGCGGGATAAAACAAATGGGAGGATCCAGGATATGACCCGACAGAGGTTGATGTCGGCCGTCGCGGCGACAGCGCTTCTTTTCTCGGCCCCGGCGGCAGTGGCCGATATGGCGGCGGCAGACAAGTGGATTACAAACGAGTTCCAGCCCTCGGCGCTGACGCCGGAGGAACAAAAGGCCGAAATGCAATGGTTCATTGATGCGGCCAAGCCTTATGCCGGGATGGAGGTCAATGTTCTGTCCGAAACCATCCCGACGCATACCTATGAATCCGAGGTCCTGACCAAGGCATTCGAGGAAATCACCGGGATCAAGGTGAACCATCAACTCCTCGGCGAAGGTGAGGTGGTGCAGGCGGTTCAGACCCAGATGCAGACGGGGCGCAACCTCTATGACGCCTATGTCAACGACTCCGATCTGATCGGCACCCATGCGCGGCTGCAACTGGCTGTGAACCTGACGAAATTCATGGAAGGTCCGGGCAAGGACGTCACCAATCCCGGCCTCGACCTTGAGGATTTCATGGGGATCAGCTTTACCACCGGGCCGGACGGCGACCGGTATCAGCTGCCCGATCAGCAGTTCGCGAACCTTTACTGGTTCCGCAAAGACTGGTTCGACCGGCCTGACATCAAGGATAAGTTCCGCGAGATGTACGGCTATGAACTGGGTGTCCCGGTCAACTGGTCGGCCTATGAGGATATCGCCGAGTTCTTCACCGATCACGTCAAGGAGATCGATGGCGTCCGCGTCTATGGCCATATGGACTACGGCAAGCGCGCGCCGGATCTGGGCTGGCGCATGACCGATGCGTGGCTATCGATGGCGGGCACCGGCTCGAAGGGGATCCCCAATGGCGTGCCCGTCGATGAATGGGGTATCCGCATGGAGGCGGGAACCTGCAACCCGGTGGGCGCCTCGGTCTCGCGCGGCGGGGCGGCGAATGCGCCTGCATCGGTTTATGCAATCCGCAAATGGGATGAGTGGCTGAGGAAGTACGCTCCTCCGGGCGCGGCCAGCTATGACTTTTACCAATCGCTGCCGGCGCTGAGCCAAGGCAATGTGGCCCAGCAGATCTTTTGGTACACGGCTTTCACCGCCTCGATGGTCGCGCCGAAATCCGATGGCAACAACACGGTCGATGACGAGGGCAACCCGCTGTGGCGGATGGCACCCAGCCCGCATGGGCCGTATTGGGAAGAGGGCCAAAAGCTCGGCTATCAGGATGCGGGCTCGTGGACGATACTGAAATCGACCCCGGAAGAGCGGGCAAAAGCGGCTTGGCTATATGCGCAGTTCGTCACCTCCAAGACCGTCGATGTGAAGAAATCTCAGGTGGGTCTGACCTTCATCCGCGATTCCACAGTCAACCACCCGAGCTTTACCGAGCGGGCCCCGAAACTCGGCGGTCTGGTCGAATTCTATCGCAGCCCGGACCGGGTTCTCTGGTCGCCCACGGGCGTCAACGTACCCGACTATCCAAAGCTCGCCCAGATCTGGTGGCAGCAGATCGGTGACGTGAACTCCGGCGCCTTTACCGCGCAAGAGGCCATGGACCGGCTGGCGCAGGAGATGGACACCGTCATGGGCCGCATGGAGCAGGCCGACAAAAGCGGTAATGTGTATGGCGGGTGCGGTCCGCGCCTGAACGAGGAACGCGACCCCGAATACTGGCTGAGCCAGCCGGGTTCGCCCAAGCCGAAGCTGGCCAATGAGAAACCCCAGGGCGAGACCATCGTCTATGAGGAACTGATCCAGCGGTGGCAGGAAAACTGATCCTGCCCGGTTGTTCCATGCCCCTCTCCCGGATGTCGGGGGAGGGGACTTCTCTTCATCTCGAGGCCGGGGTGCCGGTGTGACATGACCCTGGAACTTCGCAATATCGTCAAGAAAGTCGGTGGGGAAACCCACCTGTATCAGACCGATCTCAGCTTTGAGGCCGGCGGGTTCAACATCCTTTTGGGTGCAACCAATTCGGGCAAGACGACACTGATTAAACTGATCGCCGGTCTCGAACGTCCGAGTGCGGGCAAGATCATGATGAACGGCACCGACATTACCCGGGTCTCGCCCCAGCGGCGCAATGTCAGTCTGGTGCATCAGTTCTTTGTCAACTACCCGCATATGAGCGTGTGGGAGAACATCGCCTCGCCGCTACGTGTCGCGGGGATGTCAAAGCGCCAGATCGACCGCAGGGTTGGCGAGGCGGCAGAGATCCTGCGTCTATCTCCGTATCTTGGCCGCAAGCCCGCGGAGCTTTCAGGCGGGCAGCAACAGCGCACCGCGCTCGCCCGCGCCATTGTCAAGGACAGCGCACTGGTCTTGTTGGACGAACCGCTCGCCAATCTCGATTACAAACTGCGAGAGGAGTTGCGCGAGCAGTTACCGCGGCTGTTTGCCGATCGCGGCGCAATCGTTGTCTATGCAACCTCCGAGCCGCTCGAAGCGCTGATGCTGGGCGGGCATACCGCGGCCTTGCACCAAGGGCGCATTACCCAGTTCGGTGCGACACCTGAGGTTTATCGCCAGCCCACCGACCTCACCACGGCGGAGGTCTTCTCGGACCCACCGATCAATGCGGTTGAGGTGGAGAAGAGCGGCGATACCGTGGTCTTGGGCGCGCAGGCGCGCTGGCCGGTTGCCGGTGTGCTCGAAAGCGTGCCCGACGGGCGCTATCTGATGGGCGTTCGCCCCCATTTCGTCTCTCCCGCGCCGCGCGAAGGGATGGTGGAGGTCACTGGCACCGTGCAGATTACCGAGCTTTCCGGGTCGGAAAGCACCGCGCATTTCGACCTCGACGGTCAGTCCTGGGTCGCGCAAAGCGCCGGCATGCACCCCTATGAGGTGGGCGAAGAGCATCGGTTCTTTATCGACACCTCGGGGTGTCTCTATTTCGGCGCCGACGGTCGGCGGTTGGTGGCCTGACATGGCAGAGATTCAACTCGACAATCTGGCCCATTCTTATTCACCGGATCCGAATGACGACTGGGCATTGAAAAAGGTCGATCTGACATGGAACGATGGCGGGGCCTATGCGCTTCTCGGTCCTTCGGGATGTGGCAAGACGACCTTGCTCAACATCATCTCGGGTCTGCTGACACCCAGCCAGGGGCGGGTTCTGTTCGACGGACGGGACGTGACCGACCTCGCGCCTGATCGGCGCGCCATCGCGCAGGTTTTTCAGTTCCCGGTGATCTACGACACGATGACCGTGTTCGACAACCTCGCGTTCCCCTTGCGCAACCGCAAAGTCGCACCCGGACGGGTGAGGGACCGGGTCGAGGAAATCGCCGAAATGCTCGAGCTTACCAACATGCTCGGTCAACGCGCCTCGGGCCTTACGGCGGAGGGCAAGCAAAAGATCTCGATGGGTCGCGGCCTGGTGCGCGACGATGTGAATGTCATCATGTTCGACGAACCGTTGACCGTGATCGACCCGCATCTGAAATGGAAGCTCCGCTCAAAACTGAAAGAGCTCCACCAGCGGGTCGGGCTGACCATGATCTATGTGACCCATGACCAGACCGAGGCGCTGACCTTTGCCGATCAGGTCGTGGTGATGCAGGCGGGCGAAGTGGTGCAGGTCGGCACGCCGGTCGAGCTGTTTGAACGACCCGCGCATACCTTTGTCGGCCATTTCATTGGCTCGCCGGGCATGAATGTGCTGCCCTGCAAGATTGAGGACGGGCGTGCCTTGGTCGCGGGGCATGAACTGCCCATGCGGTTCCCGCAGAAATCCGCCGATCAAAGGCTCGAGATCGGGGTCCGGCCCGAATTTGTGCGTCTCGACAGTCAGGGGCTCTCAGCGACAGTGGTCAATGTTGCGGATGCGGGGAACCACCTGGTGCTGGAGGCGCGGATGCGCGGTCTGCGGGTTCATGCGATCCTGCCCGAAGGGGCCGAGATCCCGGCCGAGCCGCATCTGAGCTTTGACCCCGCCCGCACGCGCCTTTACGCCGATGGTTTGCTGGTGGAGGACGCGAGCGCATGACCACCAAGGCACAATATCAGCGCGCCTGGTTCTTTGTCATCCCCGTTGTGGTGCTGGTGGCCTTCAATGCCCTGGTTCCCCTGATGACGGTGGTGAACTATTCGGTTCAGGAAACCTTTGGGAACAATGTGTTTTTCTGGCATGGCGTCGGCTGGTTTCAGGACGTGCTGTTGTCTGAGCGGTTCCACGCGGCGCTGGGCCGGCAGATGCTGTTCACGACGATCATCCTGTTGATCGAGATCCCGCTGGGCGTCGCCATCGCCCTTTGCATGCCGCGAAAAGGTCCCTGGGTTTCCGTCTGCCTGGTGTTAATGGCCCTGCCGCTCTTGATCCCGTGGAATGTGGTGGGGGCGATGTGGAACATCTTTGCGTTGCCCGATATCGGGCTGCTGGGCTATGGGCTGAATTCGCTTGGCATTCCGTTCGACTACACGCAACAGCCGATCTCGGCCTGGGTCACGGTCGTGTTGATGGATGTTTGGCATTGGACATCGCTGGTGGTGTTGCTCTCCTATGCGGGGCTGATCTCGATTCCGGATGCCTATTATCAGGCTGCCAAGATCGACGGGGCCGGCAGTTGGGCTGTTTTCCGCCACATCCAGCTGCCGAA
>JBCCHW010000092.1:0-12994 GCA_039028555.1 Pseudomonadota bacterium
CCAAAAAGTAGAGTCCACCATTCGCAAGCGCCGCATCGACTTGTCCAAACACCTCTAGATAATTTTGTTTGTACTCTTCGGGTTTTCGTACTCCCGTCATCCACCACATCCATTGACCAAACAAGCGCCGTTCCAACGAGTTGTACAATCCATCGTCACACAGATAGGTCAAGCGTTCCGCATCTTGCGGCGGACGCAGTGTGGGTGTGTTGGGAGCACCGAGACTGTCAATCACGTCCAAAATCTCATCGGATTCACCAATGACTTGGTTTTCATTCTTCAACAAGACGGCACAAGGCAAGTTGCCATTGGGTTGAAGTTTGAGGAACTCCGAGGGCTTGCCGGTTCCGTAGCACCGCATGTCCACCTTTTCCACCACATAAGGCACTTGTTTCTCCTCCAATGCGATCCAAACCTTTTGACAGTAGGGACACCAAGAGGCAGAATCCCTATAAAGTTTAATCACGGGTTCCTTGGCACCAAAGAGACGCATCTTGTCTTTAGAAGAAGGATGATCCTTTGAGGGTGATTGATTCGGAAGCTGCCGTTTCAGTTCTTCCCAGGTGGGAGTTGCAGTGTACTGGAGCAAGGTCACATTTAGAGTAGCGGGTCCCTTGGCATTTCCCATGACGGCCTTTTGAACTTGCTTTAGATAATTGGGCTGCAATGCTCTCAGAACATCACCAATCATGTGCTGGTTTCCTCCCGCCATGCCCTTGCCGTCGAGATGTAGCGCGGAAAAGCCGGGCCGACTTGCGCACCTCCAATCCCCCCCTGTGGAACGATGACTGGGAATGAAACCGAAAGAACCATTGTCGCGGCACACCGATAGCCCGACGCAGATTGGAAATGTAGAATATCTTGTTTAGGAGTAAACAAACCTAATAGTATCATCGCTGAACACATAATATAAATATCATAGCTGTATGGTGATGTCCTCCACTTAACAAAAGCTAATAGTACGACTTCTCAAGTATGAAAAGGGCTATATCCCGAGGACAATCAATGGAGACTTCCGCCACAAATCTCGTTGGTGGATCACCCTTCAGTCCACAAGTGGAAAATATGCTCTGTACCCTTTGTTTTCAACTATGCATCGCCATTGACAAACGATACATCGCTCTGTGTGACTACAGAAGAAATCTCTGAACCATGAGGGTACTTGGTTCTGTCCTCTTTTTGTTTGGGCTTTCCTGCTGGTTGGCTCAAGCCAATAAAAACAAAGAGCCAGACACCGATGGTATCTTGTGTACCTACATTCAGAGGCGGCTCGCGCACGGTCTACACGGCCCTGTTTTTCTGGGACGAGGCGTCTGCCTTTGCGGCCGGGCACCGGCCCTGTCGAGAATGCCGATACAACGATTACCAGCGTTATCTCGCGTTCTGGCGTGCAGCCGGGCTGCCCGGTGACCGTGCCGCAGAAATGGATCACCACCTGCATGGCGCGCGGGTGCGCCGCGACCGCTCGCAGGTCCGCCATCTCGCCGGGCTCGAAGCGTTGCCGCCAGGCACCTTTGTCCTATGGCAGCAAAAGCCGGTCGTGATCGGCAAAGATGCCGCCTTGCAGTGGTCGCCTGCGGGATATGCCGAAGTGATCCTGCCAAAATCGGGCGCGGTGGAGGTGCTGACGCCCGAGCCGGTGGTGGAGGTTTTCCGGGCCGGCTATCAGCCGGCCATCGCATTTGGTGGCGGTTAGGCGCTGCCCGACGACGTGATGTTCTCAAGCCGGGCCATGCCCATGGTGTGGTAGCCGCTGTCGACAAACAGCACGTCGCCGGTGGTCGCACCGCCCAGGTCCGACAACAGATAAACAGCCGTGCCGCCGACCTCTTCCAGCGCCGCGTTGCGGCCAAGGGGCGCATTCTCCTCGGTCGTTTTGAAAACCCGGCGCGCGCCGCCGACTGCCGAGCCCGCGAGTGTGCGCATCGGTCCGGGCGAGATCGCATTCACCCGGATCCCCTGCGGCCCCAGATCATTGGCAAGATAGCGCACCGACGCCTCGAGCGCCGCCTTGGCGACCCCCATCACGTTGTAATTCGGCATGACGCGCTGGGCACCCAGATAGGTCATCGTCACCAGCGAGCCGCCATCGGGCATGATGGCCGAGGCGCGGCGCGCGATATCCACAAAGGAATAGCACGAGATATCCAGCGAATTCAGAAAGTTCTTGCGGCTGGTATCGGCAAAACGCCCGGTCAGTTCGTTCTTGTCCGAATAGGCGATCGCATGCACGACAAAATCGATCTTGCCCCATTCGTTGCCAAGCCGGTCAAAGACGGCATCGAGCGAGGCCTCGCTCTGTACATCCGCATCCATGACGATCGAGGCGCCAAGGCTTTGCGCCAGGGGCTGAACCCGGCGTTCAAAGGCATGGCCCTGATAGGTAAAGGCCAGTTCCGCCCCCTGCGATGCCAGCGCCTGCGCACAGCCCCAGGCGATCGAGTGGTTGTTGGCGACCCCCATGATCAGGCCGCGCTTTCCCTGCATCAGGTTCCCGGTCATCTCGGTCATCCGTGGTACCGGCTCATGGCAAGGGTGGCGTTGGTGCCGCCAAAGCCGAAACTGTTGGAGAGTACCGTGTCGAGGCCCGCATTGTCGCGCAGTTCGGTGGCGATCTCCCCGGGCTTCAGGGCGGGGTCCAGCTCGGTGACATTTGCGCTGGCGGCGATGAAATCGCCCTGCAGCATCAACAGGCAGTAAATCGCCTCCTGCACGCCGGTCGCGCCCAGGCTGTGCCCGGTCAGCGATTTGGTGGAGCTGATCGGCGGTGTCGCGTCTTCGCCAAAGACACGGCGGATCGCTTCGACCTCGGTCACGTCGCCCGCAGGTGTCGAGGTGCCATGGGCATTGATATAGTCGACCGTGCGGTCGCCCAGAGTGGCGGTGGCGAGCTTCATGCATCGCTCTGCGCCTTCGCCCGATGGCGCGACCATGTCGTGCCCGTCCGAGGTCGCGCCATAGCCCGTTACCTCGGCATAGATCTTGGCGCCACGGGCCTTGGCGTGCTCGAGTTCTTCCAGAACCACCACACCGGCGCCGCCGGCGATCACGAAACCATCTCGGGTCGCATCAAAGGGGCGCGAGGCGGTCTGTGGCGTATCGTTGTATTTCGAACTCATCGCGCCCATCGCGTCGAAAAGGCAGGACAGCGTCCAGTCGAGTTCCTCGCCACCCCCGGCAAAGACGATGTCCTGTTTGCCGAACTGGATCTGCTCCACCCCGTTGCCGATGCAATGGGCCGAGGTCGAACAGGCCGAGGTGATCGAATAGTTCACCCCCTTTATCTTGAAGGGCGTGGCAAGACAGGCCGAATTGGTCGAGCTCATGCCGCGCGTCACCATAAAGGGGCCCATCCGTTTCGGGCTGCCATTCTTGATGGTGATGTTATGCGCCTGAAACAGGTTCTTGGTCGACGGGCCGCCCGAGCCCATCACCAGCCCGGTCCGCTCGTTCGAGACATCGTTGTCTTGCAGGCCGGAATCGCGGATCGCCTGCTCCATGGCGATAAAGTTCCATGCCGCCCCGTCGCCCATGAATCGGCGGTTGCGCTTGTCGATCAGGGCCTCGATGTCCACATTCGGCGCCCCGTGCACATGGCAGCGAAAGCCGTGCTCGGCATAATCATCGGCAAAGACGATGCCCGATTTGCCCTCGCGCAGGCTGGCGGTGACCTCCTGCGCATCGGCACCGATCGAAGAGACGATGCCCAATCCTGTAATGACGACCCGGCGCATGGGACCCTCCGGTTACGCGGCGCTGTCCTGGAACAGGCCGACCCTCATATCCTTGACCACATAGACACTCTCACCATCGAGTTCCATGACCCCATCGGCGATGCCGAGCTTTAACCTGCGGTCGATCACACGCTTCATGTCGACGATATAGCGCACCAGCTTGCCCGCTGGTGTCACCATGCCGGAAAACTTGACCTCACCCACGCCCAGGGCCCGGCCGCGACCCGGCATCCCGGACCAGCCGAGCCAGAAACCCGTCAGCTGCCACAGGGCATCAAGACCCAGACAACCCGGCATGACCGGGTCGTTGATAAAGTGACAGCCAAAGAACCAAAGGTCTGATTTCACGTCGAGCTCGGCGATGACCTGGCCCTTGCCAGCCTCGCCCCCGTCGCGGGTGATCGAGGTGATCCGGTCAAACATCAGCATCGGCGGCGCGGGCAACTGTGCGTTTCCGGGGCCGAACAGATCACCCCGCGCACAGGACATCAGTCCGTCCATGTCATAGCTGCTCGCTCGCTCGGTCATTCAGGTCGTCCCCATTGGCGCTCAATTGGCGATCCCTAGCACCCGCGAATTGCACAAACAAGTAGATTGGAATTCGTCAGCGGGCATGATGTCTTTAGCTCTGGCATAAATGGGGAAAAACGATTACATAAGAGTGTCTACTTCAAGATCGAGATACGGAAAATGGCCAGGTCGACCTCCGAGCACGTGATCTCACCAGACGACGGGCGCAGCCCGCAGGCACGTGCGAATTCATGGCTCTTTGGCGCAGGATTGCGCCCGACACGTCAGCGTTTGGCACTGGCGGAGTTGCTGGTGGGCGACGGGTATGATCGGCATGTCACCGCCGAAAGCCTGTTTGAAGCGGTGCAGGCGAATGGCGCCTCGGTTTCTCTCGCGACGGTGTACAACACATTGCGCAGCTTTACCGATGCCGGTCTGGTCAACGAAATCACCGTCGACGGCACGCGCAGCTATTTCGACACGAATGTCAGCGATCATGCCCATTTCCATTTCGACGACGGGCGCGTTACCGACGCGACGCGGGGGCCCGTGACACTTGGGAACCTGCCGCAAGTGCCCGATGGCTACGAGATCGCAAAGATCGACGTGGTGATCCGGCTGCGAAAGAAAGCCTGATCGAAATCCAATCATTGACGGCCACTGGTTGACCCCGCGGCGCGGCTATCGCGCCGCCGCCATATCGGTATCGTCTATTCCCCAGATCGTTTCAGCCGGCGCCCATCCGTCGACATCCTGAACCGTGATTTCGCACCAGCCGTCGCGACAGCGTTTGAGCCTGGCGATAACGCCCTGATGCACCTGGGCAGTGGCCTCTGCGGCCGGGTCCGGATCGCTTCGAATCATCACCTTTGGTGCGGTGATCAATACCGTGCGCCGCCCGGAAATCAGCGCGTGATAGACCCAGCCCCCGGCGTTGTCGCTGTCGAGGATGCGCCGCCAGTCGCCATGCTCGGCGATGATGCGCACCGGCAGGCCCGCACGCTGAAAGACCCAGTCCTTGGGATAGTTCAGACCGGGCCCGCGACGCACATTGATCTCAGCCGATCGCAGCGAGACAAACCTGGGCAGCGGCAGATTGGTGACCGGTCCCAGTGCCTGTGTCGCGGTCTCTGCCCGCGTATTGCCGCCGATTGATGCGGAAACGAGATAGGCTGCCCCTGCGAAGGTCACGGAACGGCGCGTCTGGGTCATGGTTCTGCCTCTGTTCACGGGTGCGGTCTGGCCCGTGCTGCTCTATATTTCGCCTCGAGAAGGCGTGCCTGTTTTTGGGGAGGGCGGGATTTCCCTCTTCTCTCCCACGCAACATGGTTTTATCACGAGCCCTTGCAGAGAGAAAAAGGATTTTCGCCGATGAGCCGCGACCGCCTGAACGTCCTTGTTACCCGCAAGCTCCCCGAACAGGTCGAAACGCGCCTGCGCGAGCTGTTCGAGGTTAAGCTCAACGTCAGCGACGCGCCGATGTCGTCGGCCGATCTGGCCGAGGCGGTGCGAACTGCCGACGTGCTGGTGCCGACCCTGACCGATACGATCGACAGCAGGCTGTTGGCGCAGGCGGGCGACCAGCTCAAGCTGATTGCCAATTATGGCGCCGGTTTCGACCATATCGATGTGGCAACGGCGCTTCAGCGCGGGATCATCGTCTCGAACACACCGGGCGTGCTGACCGAAGACACCGCCGACATGACCATGGCGCTGATCCTCGGCGTGCCGCGGCGCCTGTCCGAGGGCATGGCGCTGATGCAGTCCGGCGATTGGGACGGGTGGAGCCCGACCGCCATCATGGGCCACCGGATCTGGGGCAAGCGTCTGGGCATTCTGGGCATGGGGCGGATCGGTCAGGCGGTCGCACGCCGCGCCCGGGCCTTTGGCCTGCAGATCCATTATCACAACCGCAAACGCCTGCACGAGGATATCGAGAACGAGCTCGAGGCGACCTATTGGGAAAGTCTCGACCAGATGCTCGCCAGAATGGACATCATCTCGGTCAATTGCCCCCATACGCCCGCCACCTTCCATCTGCTGTCGGCGCGCAGGCTCGATCTGATGAAACCGACGGCCTATGTCGTCAACACCGCCCGCGGCGAGATCATCGACGAGAACGCGCTGACGCGGAAACTGGTCAAGGGAGAGCTCGCGGGCGCGGGTCTCGATGTCTTTGAGCAGGGGGCGGCGGCCAATCCTCGCCTGACCAATCTGCGCAATGTGGTCCTGTTGCCCCACATGGCCTCGGCGACCGAAGAGGGGCGCCTCGAGATGGGCGAAAAGGTCATCATCAACGTCAAGACCTTTGCCGACGGCCACCGCCCGCCCGACCAAGTCGTTCCGGCAATGTTGTGACGGGTGCCGGGATGGAATGCCTCGCAAAGGAACCCGGCCGCGACGACCATCCAACCGCGCCTTCGTCGAGGCGCCCATGACAAACGCCCTGATCCGTGCAGCAACCGCGGTGGATCGCGAGGCGATCACGGCGATCCATGTTGTTTCCTGGCGAGACAGCTATCGCGGGATCCTCTCCGATGACCAGCTTGGCCCGGAACTGGAGATACGCCACAGGGCGCTGTGGGAACGGGTTTTTGCCGCGCCGGTCCCGGGCCGTCTGGTCCTGGTTGCCGTGGTCGGGCGGGCCATTGCCGGGTTCATCATCTCCCACCCGGATGCCGACGATCCCGGGCACGACTTCATCAGGGCGCTGCATGTGGCGCCGGATATGCGGTCAAAGGGCCTTGGCGCGCTGCTCATGCGCGAGTGGGCCGACCGGATGCTGGGGTTTGGCCGGCGGCGCGTATCGCTGATTGTGGCTGACGAGAACGTCTCCGCACGCCGCTTTTATCGACGCCTGGGCGGGGTCGAAGGCCCGGTCTTCGAGGACGATCTGGGCGGCCATGGCCACGCCCCTGCACGGCGGATCACCTGGCAGGACATCTCGCTGATTGGCGTAACGGCCCGCGCCGACCGCGTTCGCCGACTGGCGGGGCCAGCCAAACTGCGCGCCCGCGACGTGGCGCATTGGTCCGGTGCGGCACATCCCGTCGCGGCTGCCGAGGCGGCAAAGCAACGGCGCAAACAAACCCTGGGCGAGCCGTTCGGGCTGACCGATTTCGGCGTCAACCGGGTCGAGGTCGATCCCGGTGTCAAATCCACGGTCCAGCATTTCCACAGCCACGAGGATGAGTTCATTCTGGTGCTCGAGGGGCGCTTCACGCTGGTTCTCGACGATGACGAGATCGCCCTGGAACCCGGCGACTGTGCAGGATTTCCAGCCGGCGAAGGCCCCGCCCATGTGCTTGAAAACCGCAGCGACGTCAGGGGCGTTTATCTCGAGATCGGCTCGCGCTGGCCCGACCGTGACGTCACCCGCTACCGCAACCAGGATCTGCTCGTCGACCGGGGGCCCGATGGCAACCCGTGGTTCCTGCGCCTCGATGGCACGCCAATCGCCCCGGCGGATTGAGGCGGCGATGCCCGATGACAGGCCCATAAGCGACGCCCTGATGCAGCAGTGGATCGCCGCACAGGACCGTCTGGTGAGTGCCCCCGACCCGCAATGGGGCGATTGTGCGGAACTCATCCGGCTGACCAGCCTATTGGGCGAGTGTTTTGGTGGCGAAGTTCCGGGTGGAAGCGCGGTTCTTCACGCCTTCCCGCTCTGTCTCGCCCCGGGGGAGCCCCATGAAAGCGGGCAGAACTGGGAACAGTTTCTGGCCGCCGATCAGATGCTGCGCCTCTACCTGGCAGAGGCCTGGGCGCGGGCGGCAAAAACTGCTTCCTCCCTCGGCCATGATCCGGTGACCGACATTCGCTGCTGGTCCCGCGAGTTGGATGCGGCGATTGCAGCGGTCGCCGAGCGCCCGGGCTATCTTGATGTGCTGGTGGTCTGGCTCAGGTCGGCCCTCGCCATGCGATTGCCGATCATGCCGCCCGACCTGCCGGCATCGCCGGCACCTCCCGCACCGCCTTATGCCATGTCGGCCAAGGAGACGGTCTGGCAAGACCGGCGCGTGACCCTTTCGCGCTATTGCGGCAGCCGGGCGGGAACGCCCCTGCTTATCGTCCACGGCCTGATCGGCCGCCAGACGGTGAGCGATCTCGAGCCCGGCCGCTCGCTGGTGGCCGACCTGTTGGCCGATGGCGCCGATCTGTGGGTGCTCGATTGGGGCAATCCCGGTGCCGACAGTCGGAACGACACTTTTGCCGATCAGGCCGAGGGCTGGCTGGGCCGGGCCGTGACCACGATGCGCGACCAGACCGGCAAACGCCCGGCCCTGTTGGGGATCTGCCAGGGCGGTTTGTTCGTGCTGATCCAGGCGGCGCGGCACCCGGCAGCCCTCGCAGGCATCGCGCTGACCGGCACCCCGGTCGATTTCCACGCCGATCTCGATGGCCGGCAGGGGGCGTTCAACCGTCTGGCGCGGGCGATGCCTTCGGATGTGGTCGAAGGGCTCATCGCGCCCACCGGGCTCTTGCCCGGGGCGTTTCTGGGGACCCTGTTTCAGGTGATGACCCCGGGGCGGACCTTCGCCAAATACACTGCCGATCTCGCCGCAAAGCTCGAAGACCCGGCCGAGATGGCGACCTTCGCGCGAATGGAGGCATGGCTCGCCGACCGGCCGGACCATCCCGGCGCCGCCGCCCGGGAATGGCTGATCGAGCTCTATCAGCGAAATGCCCTGATCAAGAGGCGCTTCGAGATCGCGGGAACCCCGGTGGATCTGTCGGCAATCTCCTGTCCGATCCTGAATATCGTGGCGCTGAACGATCATATCGTCCCTCCCGCCTGTTCCCGCGCGTTGGCGCAGCATGTGCCCGTCGCCCCCTACGAGCTGCTGGAGGTTCCCGCCGGCCATATCGGTGTTTTCGTTTCACGCCGGGCGCGCGGCACCGTCGCGGCGCGGCTGTCGGGCTGGCTCGACGCGCTTTGACCAGGCCTCTCGCGGGTGGGTTCAGGGAATGTAGAGCGCCCTGAAATCATTCACATTGGTCAATGTCGGCCCGGTGATCACCTGATCGCCCAGCGCCTCAAAGAAGCCGTGCGCATTGTTGTTGGCGAGTTCCGCATAGGGGTCGATCCCGGCTTCCCGGGCGCGGGCGAGCGTGTCTGGTGTGGCAACGGCGCCCGCGATTTCCTCGGCGCCGTCAACGCCGTCCGTATCCCCGGCAAGCGCCCATACCGGGCGACCGCCCAGGGCAATGGCGGCCGCGAGCAGAAACTCCACATTCCGCCCCCCGCGCCCGTCACCGCGGAGCGTCACCGTCGTCTCGCCGCCCGACAGCAGGACGCAAGGCCGCGGCAATGGCTGACTGTGGTTCAGAACCTGATGCGCGATCCCGGCCATCACGGTCCCGACCTCGCGCGCTTCCCCTTCGATGCTGTCGCCCAGGATCAGCGGTGTGACGCCCTGCACCCGTGCCGCCGAAGCTGCCGCCTCCAACGACATCTGCGGGGCTGAAACAATGATGTTCTGCGCGCCCGCAAGCCGCGGATCATCCGGGGGCGGACACCCTGGCGTCGATGCCAGATGCCGCGCCGCGCTCTCGGGCAGCGTGAGGCCATAGCGCTCGATGATCGCCCTGGCGTCGCCGGGCGTCGAGGCCTCGCCGATGGTCGGGCCCGAGGCGATCACGCCCGGGTCATCGCCCGGGACATCGGAAATCATCAGTGTGACCAGCTTTGCCGGATGGCAGGCAGCGGCGAGCCGGCCGCCCTTGATGGCGCTCAGATGTTTGCGCACCACATTCATCTCGCCGATACTGGCGCCACAGGCCAGCAAGGCCCGGTTCACCTCCTGCTTTTCAGCCAGCGAGATTTCCCCCGCCGGCAGCGGCATCAGCGCCGAACCGCCGCCTGATATCAGCGCGATCACCAGATCATCCGGGCTCAGGCCGGCCACGGTCTCCAACATGCGCGTCGCGCCCTGCGCGCCCGCTTGGTCGGGAACCGGGTGGGCGGCTTCGATGATCTCGATCTGTTGGCAGGGGCGCGCATAACCATAGCGCGTGATCACCAGACCGCCGAGCGGGCCGTCCCAGGCGCCCTCCAGCGCCTCCGCCATGCGGGCCGAGGCCTTGCCCGCACCGATGACGATCACCCGCCCGTTGGGCCTGGGCGGCAGATGCTCGGGCACCGCGATCATGGGGTCGGCGGCGGCGACCGCCTGGTCGAACAAATGGCGGAGAAACTCGGCTGGCTCGGTCATGCCCGCTATGTGCCATCCTGGCTCCCGGGTGTCCACGGCTCCTTGTCGGGGGTTTGGATTCTGGGGCGCACAGGCCGCCCTTCGCGCCAGGCGACAAAGATGCCGGCGATCGCGATCATCCCGATCCCCAGCATCGTCCAGTGGTCGGGTACATGATCCCAGATCACAAACTCCAGCACCGGGATGATCGCCAGATAGGCATATTCAAAGGGCGCGATCCGGCTTGCATCCTCCATCTGATAGGCCGAAACCGTGCAGAGAATCCCGAGCAGATGCGTGCCCGCCGTTAGCACCATCAAGAGGGCCGAGAGCGCCGAGACCTCCATCCAGGCATTCAAAAGAAAGGGAAACTCGGCCTTGGCCGCCTCCGGTACATGCAACAGCGGCAGGATCAGAACCCCCAGCATGCCGATATTCGCATAGAGCAGGTTGTGAACCAGCGACAGGGCGAAATTGGCTTCCTCACGGCATCGCCAGCGCGTCACGATGGTGCCGGACGCGTAACAGAGCGCCGCCCCCAGCGGCATCAGCGAGGCCAGCTGAAACTCGTCAGCGCCCGGGCGCACAATCACCAGCACGCCGGCAAAGCCGATCACCACGGCGGCGATCCGTCGCGGCCCGATCGGCTCGGCAAGGATCGCGGCGCCCAGCAGCGAGATGATCAGCGGACCGGTATAGAATGTGGCCGCCGCCACCGTAACCGTCAGCTCGGAAAGCGAGGCATAAAACAACAGATAGGCGCCGCACATGAAGGTGGCCCGCACCAGGGGCCAGCCCCAACGCTGAGGAACCAGCGAGGTGCCCCGGCCCAGAACCGCAACCACGAACACCATCAGGCCCAGCGTTGCCGTAGACCGCACGAACATCAGCTGCCACAGCGTCGAATCCGCCGTCACCAGCTTCACCGCGATGTCCTGCATCGCAAACCCTGTCATCGCGATCAGAATAAGCCCGATGGCACCGATCGAGCCGCTGCTAAGGCGCGATATCGCCTGCATGGGTGGGTTCCTTCGAATTGGCGGGTTGCCAGAAATCACTCTTGTGTCGCGGGCCGGCTCTGTCAAACCTGTCAGCGCCAAACCATGTCGGTTTGGCGACATCAGGGAGGATCGGATGGACAACGATATGTTCGAGAAAGGCCTGGCCCAGCGCAAGGGCACGCTGGGGGCCGAATATGTGGAAAAGAACCTCGCCGCCGCGGACGCGTTCACCCGGCCGTTTCAGGAGGCGATGACCGCCTGGTGCTGGGGGTTTGGCTGGGGCGACGAGGCGATCGATCCAAAGACGCGCTCGATGATGAACCTCGCCATGATCGGCGCGCTCGGCAAGATGCATGAATGGGAGATCCATTGCCGCGGCGCGCTCAGCAACGGCGTCTCGAAAGAGGAGATCCGCGCGATCATCCATGTGGTCGGCATCTATTGCGGTGTCCCGCAATCGCTGGAGTGTTTCCGCGTCGCGCGCCGGGTCCTCGAAGAGGCCGGCGAGCTTTAGGCAGGCCGCTCAGACAAAGAGGAAATGCGTGTCGGTGTCGAGCTGACCGGCAGCGACATTCTGCAAGATGATCTCGCCGCCCGTATCAAGCAGCGCGATCGCGTCGGTGCCAGAGTCGGACCCGGTGATGGTGACCAGGCCGACGCCATCCAGAACGATCTTGTCCTCCGCCGTGTCAAAGTCGACGATAATGTCTGTCTCGGCCCGGCGGCGGAACATGAACAGAAACTGATCGGCGCCCGCGCCGCCGCCCATGTCATCGGCGCCGCCCCGGCCCATGATCAGATCGTCGCCATCGCCGCCCCTGAGGATATCATTGGCAAAACCGCCATCCAGCGTGTCGTTGCCGCCATTGCCGAAAATCTCGTCGCGGCCATTCAGCCCCTTCAGCACATTGTCGTCATCGTTCCCGATCATGATGTTCGCGCCGTTTGTGCCGGTCGCGGTCAGGGGCGCCGCCGATTCCGTTATCGAGAGCAGCCCGCCATCGGAGGCCGGCGCCAGCGTGATGTTCTCGAAATCCTCGGCCAGCTGCCACGAGACGCTCGTGACCACGGTGTCTGTCCCCTGTCCGACGGATTCAAAGATCTCGTCCCCGGCATCGTCGACGACATAGATGTCGTCGCCCTCGTTCCCGCGCATGGTGTCGGCGCCTGACCCGCCGTCGAGCAGGTCATTGCCACGACCGCCGATCAGAAGATCGGCCCCGTCCCCGCCAAACAGGGAATCGTCACCCGAATGGCCCCGCAGCTTGTCGTTGCCGTCATCCCCGTTCAGCACATCGTTGCCGTTCAGACCCTTCAACAGGTCGTTACCGCCGCCGCCGGAGAGGGTGTCGTCGCCGCCCGTCCCGGCAAGCGTATCGGCTCCGCTCTGATCGGGTGTCTCCCCGGTGACTTCTTGCTCCTCGGTTTCGGGGTCCTCACCGGCCTCCGCGCCCAGATTGGCAACCAGCGTTGCCATGTTCAGGCGCCCGCCGGTGGTCACCAGGCCGCCAAGGGCCGCGATCGGATCGACCGAGGCGAGGATCGCGTCGATGAC
>JBCCHW010000093.1:0-12914 GCA_039028555.1 Pseudomonadota bacterium
TGATCTACATGCGCGGGCAGGCGGCGGACTATGATCACTGGCGCCAGCTCGGCAATACCGGCTGGGGCTGGGACGACGTGCTGCCGTATTTCCTGAAATCCGAAGATCACCACGCCGGCGACAGCGACATGCATCGCGGCGGCGGCGAGTGGCGCGTTTCCAGGCAACGTCTGGAATGGGACATCCTGAAAGCGGTGCAGGAGGGGGCAAAGGAGTTCGGCCTCCAGCCCCGTGCCGATTTCAACGACGGCAACAACGAAGGGACCGGTTTTTTCGAGGTCAATCAGCGGGGGGGCGTGCGCTGGACCACGGCAAAAGGGTTCCTGCGCCCGGCGATGAGGCGCCCCAACCTGCGGGTGCTGACCCATGCGCAAACCGAAACCCTGATGTTTGACGGCAAACAGGTGACGGGCGTGCGCTATGTGCGAAAGGGCGTGCGCTACACGGCGTTTGCCGAGGCCGAGGTGCTGCTGGCCGCAGGCGCGATCAACTCGCCCAAGATTCTCGAGTTGTCGGGCGTGGGCCGGGGCGATGTGCTGGCCGAACAGGGCATCACACCGCGTCACGAAAGCCCCGGCGTGGGAGAAAACCTGCAGGACCATCTGCAAATCCGCACTGTCTTCAGGGTCCAGAACGCAAAGACCCTGAACACCATGGTCAATTCGCTGGCCGGCAAGGTCAGGATTGCACTGCAATACGGGCTGACCCAGTCGGGCCCGATGTCGATGGCCCCCAGCCAGTTCGGGATGTTCACCAAGTCGAACCCCGATCTGGCCACGCCCGATCTGGAGTATCACGTGCAGCCGCTGTCGACCGACAAACTGGGCGACCCCCTGCATCCGTTCCCGGCAATCACCGTCTCGGTCTGCAATCTGCGCCCCGAAAGCGTCGGCACCTGTCATGTTCAGGGGACGGACCCCGAAACCCAGCCCGAGATTCGCCTCAACTACCTGTCGACCGAGAATGACAGGCAGGTCGCCGCGAAATCCGTGCGCCAGGCGCGGATGATCATGACGGCAAAGGCGTTGAAACCCTATCATCCACACGAGATTCTACCCGGTGCGGCGGTGGAGTCCGAAGCCGACCTGATCAAATGCGTGGGCGATATCGCCACCACGATCTTCCACCCCGTCGGCACCTGCAAGATGGGGGCGGACGCCTCGGCGGTGGTAGGCACCGACCTCAAAGTGCATGGGCTGACAGGATTGCGCGTGATTGACGCCTCGATCATGCCAAAGATCGTCTCGGGCAATACCGCATCGCCTGTCGTGATGATTGCAGAGAAGGCAGCGGACATGATCCGCAAGGGATCCTGAACGATGGACGCCAGCGTGATCACCGCCGGGATCGTGCGGGAGCAGGGCGGGGCCGGCGCGGTGCATATGGCGACCCGGGCCCCGGCCCGCGCGCGCCGTCGGGAGACCGTCAGCAAAGGCCATTATGCGCCGTGCAAACATCGGGGAAACTCCAGCCTCCGGTCGTCAAAGATTGGGGAGCCGTGCACAAATGGGTGAGATCGACCTGAACAAGCTGAGATGCCTGGTCGCAGGTTTCCCGGCCGAGCCACCCAGAACGAAAGCTCTTGAGCAAAAAATCCAGATCGGCGCGGGCTTTCACGACAAATGGTATCGTTCGCAAAAAGAGCATTGGCTTGGCTGGTTGACCGCGAAATCGCGTGAGAACGAGCTTGATGAAAAGACCTTTGATCCCCCGCGCATCTGGAGCGGGTTGAAATGCAGTCCGATGCTGTTCTGGATGGCCGAGGTGGCCGGGGCGGAGGCATCGGTCTTGGATCGGCTCGAAACGGTTTCAATCGAAGCTGCAAGGGTGAAGCCGCAGGACGGAAATCCGCACGGCGTCGCCTTTCGAAAAATACTGCCCTGGCCAAAGGTTGAAGAACTGTTGCCGGCCAGGCCGGGCATTCAGACCGAAGAGGTTGCACACCGCATGGGCGACGAGGCGCTGGAACGGCTGGCAAATCACGTGCCGCTGTATCGGCGCCTTCTTCGTGCGCGGGGATAGGCGCGGCACCTCTCAGCGGAAAACTGACGACGACTCTTTTCCGGGCGTCTGGTTTGTGGTTTTACCGGCCCGCCGCGGCTGATCCCGGTTATGATGTCGAGGTTGCAAGGCCGGGTCGCCCGGGCCTCGATCGCGTCAGGGTTCAGGCTCGGTTTGGTCCTGTTGCGGGGGCGTGGATTCCGGATGCTCGCGGTCCCCCCGGGCCTCGGACAGAAACCGCGCAAAGGCTGCGAGGGTCGTATCGCTCACATGATGTTCGATGCCTTCGGTGTCCGCTTCGGCCACGTCCCGGGCGACCCCGAGGGCGATCAGGACGTCGCGCACCAACAGGTGCCTGCGTCGCGAGTGCTGCGCGATTCGCTGCCCCTCTTTCGTGAGCAGCAGCGGCTGATAGGGTCTGTCCTCGATCAGACCTTCGCCGATGAGCCGTTGGACATGGTTTGTCACCGTGGCGTGGGACACCCCGAAATGTTCGGCCAGGTGCCCGGTGCGCACCTCGGACTGCGCCTGCGACAGTTCGGCGATCATCTCGACATAATCCTCCGCGATCTCGTGGCGATGCGCCTCGCGCACGCGTCCGAAAATGCGCGCGCGGTCCTCGGTCGAGAGCGGACCATCCTTTGATGCGTCAGCGGCGAGATCGGGATCGGGATCGGTCATGCCGCGCAGTATCCATGAGAACGCGATCGGGCACAAGGTTTAGCGTTGGCTAAATTTCTCTTGACGGCGGAATTTAGGTGAGGCTAAAAGCGCGACAGCCACGTCACCGATCTCGTCAGGTCAAAAGCAGATGCCCGCAACCCATGTCACAGAACGCACCGCCAAACGCCCGCTTTCACAAGGGGATAACGCCTTGCGTCCGGGCGGCGTGGCAGGGGCACACGCGCCGCGACCGGCCAGTGCGGCACGCCAGCCGGACGGCCGTGATGGCGCCGCCAGCGGTCGCCGGTATCCCCGTCAGTTTGCCAAAGACCTGGTTGATCGGTCGGCTGGGGGCGACGGGCCGGTTCCTGTCCCGGCGCTGATCGTGGCATCCCGCCGCACGCCGGGCGCGACGGCGCTTGCCCCAGACACGCTGGCCCCGGTCGTGCCTTTGCACGCGCGGCCCATCAACATTCGCCAAGCCCGCCGCATCATCTGCGGCGGGAAACCATCCCATAGAAAGAGGACACCATGCACCCAGGCTCCGGGCTCCCGAACGTCACTTTCCGCACCCGCATCCGCGACGAAGCGGTGGCCGGCCCCAACCCCTATCGCTGGGAGGATGTAACGACCCGGGATCTCTTTGGCGGTCGCCGTGTGGTGCTGATCGGGTTGCCCGGCGCGTTCACGCCGACCTGTTCGACCATGCAGCTGCCGACCTTTGCAGCATATGCGCCGGCGTTCGAAGCGGCGGGCATCGACGCCATCTACTGCATTTCGGTCAACGACGCCTTTGTCATGAACAAATGGGCCGATGCTCTTGATCTTGAGGTCATCCGCATGATCCCGGACGGATCGGGGGAGTTCACGCGGCGCATCGGGATGCTGGTGCGCAAGGACAATCTCGGCTTTGGCCTGCGATCATGGCGCTACGCGGCGATCATCGAAGATGGCATCGTGCGCGCCTGGTTCGAGGAGCCGGGCCTGTGCGACAATGCCGAGGGGGATCCCTATGAGGCCTCCACCCCCCAGGCAGTGCTCGCCTGGCTCAGAGCCAGCGAGACACAGGCCGCCTGATCGTCCGCGGGATGCAAGACATGGCATACGCTGCCCGCCCGAAACCGCTGGACCTGCTGTGCGATCATGGCCTGCGCCCGACCCGGCAACGCCGGGCGCTGGCAGAGCTGCTCTTTGTGGGGGACAGGCGCCATTTCGATGCGCAGACGCTTCATGCCGAGGCGGCGGATGCCGGCGGCCGGCTGTCGCTCGCCACGGTCTACAACGCTCTGCGCGAGTTTGAGCAGGCCGGCCTGATCCGCCGCGTCGCGGTGCCGAGCGAGCGCGTCTGGTTCGACACCGACACCGGCGCCCACCGGCACTTCTACATCGAGGCCGAGAATCGCGTCTTGGACATTCCCGACGGCGCGGATATCGAACCGCCCCCCGGCTATCGGGTCCGTCGCATCGACATGGTCGTGCATCTGCAAAGGATCCCCGGGGAAGGGAACGATGATGACTGAGCGGACCCTGTTGGACAGGCTTGGCCCTGATCCAGTCGATGCGACCTGGAAGCGCCTCACATCGGCTGGGCGCGCAGCTTTCGAAGCCGGCGATTTCGGCCATGCCGGAGACCTTTATGACCGGGCGCTGCAAGAGGCGCATCAACGCTTTCTCTGCGACCGGGGGACGGACACGATGGCCGATGCGCCGCCGATGCTGGTCGCGGCCTATGCGAATGCAGCCGAGTGCCATATGCGCCGGGGCAACCCCTGGTACGCAGCCCGGCTGGCGTCGGAGGCGGTTGCGGCATTGTGCACCGCCATGGACGATGAAGCGGAGCATCCTGCCTTTCGACTGGCCTGTTTGCAGCATCTCATCCCCTCCCTCAACGAGTATGCGGAGCGCGCGCAGACTGCCCGGATCCCGCGGGCGAAGTTCCAGCGAGAAGTGATGCACGCCCGCAAGACCGCGCTCGCCTTTCTTTCCGAAAACCAGACACGGCACTAGCCAGACACGGCACGGGCCAGACACGGCACTAGCCAGACACGGCACGGGCCACACACGGCACGGGCCAGACACAGCACCAGAAGGACCAAACGGACATGTTCGACTGTCTCGCCCAAACCGCCGAACGCCTGATCGGGGCCGACACCGCCAGCGCCCATTGTGACATCCCCTGCAAAATCTACGACCCGGCGCCCGCGCTGATCGCCGCCTTGTCGGTGGTGCGCATGATCGACATCATCAACGAAACCGCCGAAAAGGCCGACAGCCTCGAGCGGACAAACACGCTCACCCGCTGCATCGCCATCAAGGAAGAGGAAGCGGCCAGGGTAAAGGACGAGATCCGCGTGATCTGGGGCGACTATTTCAAGGCACCGCAGATCGAGGCGCATCCCGCGATCCACACGCTGGTGCACAAGATCATGATGACCGCTGGCGCCTGCAAGCAGGGCGTTGACCGGGCCAGGGCCGAAGAACTGGTCGAGGATGTCAACCAGTTTGCCGAAGCATTCTGGGCCACGAAAGACGTGACGACCGAGCGCCGCGCCGCGCCCTATCCGCCGGGGCTGTTGCTGGTTCGCCCGGTGTGAGCGGCGGATGGAACTGCGTCGCCTGATTTCGTGTTGTGGGGGGCTGCGTCTGGTCCGCGTCTGCGGGCACAGCATGGCGCCGACGATCCCGCACAACGCCTATGTGTTGGTGCGGGCCTATGGCGCCCGTGATTGCCCGGGGCCGGGCGATATCTGTGTGTTCCGGGCGACCGGCGGCATGACCATGATCAAACGCCTGACGCACCAGACCGGAAACGGGCGCTTTGCCCTGCGCGGCGACGGGCCACTCTCGGCCTGCTCGATCGATCTGGAGCCGGTGGCCGGGCACGAGATGCTGGGCCGCGTGATCCTCACACTCCGGCCTGCCGGTGAGGGCCGGTGGCCGTTTGCGCCGAACAAGGCAGCCTTGAAGAACTCACCACACAACACCCAGGACCAAAGGAGTCTCGAGACATGAAACGCATTGCCTGTTCCGCCATGGCCCTCACCGCGTCCGCGACAGGGGCGCTCGCCCATGCGGGGCCGCACAACGAGCCGACGGTGCGGGCGGCGGTTCTCCACTTCCTGACCGATCCCTATCATGTCGTGCTTTTGCTTGTGGGCGTTGCCATCGGCGGCGGTCTTTGTGTCATCGCCGGTCTCCTGCGCCGACACTGAGACCTGTCGGCGCCCCGCGCCCGCACCTTTCGCCTGCCATGTCGACAAGAAAGGCGCGCGAGGCATCGCTTTGCCCCACGCTGACGAGCCGCCTTGAGACCGGATCGTCTGGCGCGGAACCGGGGCAATCCCCCACGCATTCGCGGCGAGTTGCCATCGCGCTGCGCCGCTTGTTCCGGCACCCATCTGCTACGGTCCGAAGATTGCCGGGCGCCCGCGCATCGGGTGGGCGCCGCTGAACCAGATCGCGGCCGAGTTCTGCCGGCCCGAAATCATGCGAAAGGCGCCTGCTGCGATGGCTTGATCAAGCACAGTCAGCCGGGTGGCTGAATTTTCGTGGGGGGAGTTGATGGTCCCCGCCCCGTCTGAACTGGCCAAATCTGGTTGGTGCGACATTCGGCACCCAAGGGCTCAGTTCTGCGGGGCAGGGACCCGGTCACGGATCTGGCAGGGCCAGACCTGAGCTTTTACCGTTCGCTCAGCTTGTGCCGTCGCGCTCCAGAACGGTGCTGTAGCTTATGCCGCTGGTCATGCTGCGGAAATCGGCATAGATCTTGCCGTCTTCATAAGTGGCATTGATCAGGCCGTTTACCATGTTCTTGGGCCCAACGCGGCTTTCGACAATGGCGATGTTACCAGAGCCATCCTGCGTGATGGCGCCCGTTACCTGAGCTTCGCCCCAGCGGTCCGACCCGACGCGGGACCACTTGCTGGTGCCCCAGAAGGCATTGCCCTGCTGTTCCTTGATGTCCAGGATCAGCTCGGCCTCGTTAAAGCGCGGGGCGCCATCGCTATTGGCATTCGGCAATCCGGCGACGGTGTGCGTGCCGCTCCAGACCCCACGAATGTCGGGTGCGGTGTC
Organism: Pseudomonadota bacterium; assembly: GCA_039028555.1. Lineage (GTDB taxonomy): Bacteria > Pseudomonadota > Alphaproteobacteria > Rhodobacterales > Rhodobacteraceae > Thermohalobaculum. The sequence continues at coordinate 6,739 of JBCCHW010000093.1, forward strand.
GGCAACGGCGTTCGTGGCCAGGGCGAGTGAGCCGGCCAGGGCGGCTGCGCCAAACAGTTTCGAGATCGTCATGGCATCCTCCATCTGAGAGATATCGTTGGGAGAAATGTTGGGAGCCGGTTGGTCGGGTTCCAGAAGTATCGGGCTTCATGAATTCGAGTTCACTTTCGGTTCATGTTCGAGCCCGGGCGGCCGGTGCAACAAGGATCAGGCAAGGTGTTTCTGAATGAAGGCGCCGGCTTGCCCGATTGCAGCGACCGCTTCGGGCACTTCTGGCGCCGCATGCTGCCAGACGTGGAAGGCTCCATCCTGGATCTCGAGCTCCACCTCGACGCCGGCCGATCTGGCGTTCTGGGCAAAGCGCGTCGAGTCGCCCAGCAACAGTTCCTGTTTGCCCACCTGAATGAGCAGCGGGGGCAGACCTTCGCAATCACCATACAGGGGCGACGCGAGCGGATCGCGGGGATCAGCGCCTGCAAGATACGTCCTGGCGGTCTCGTCAAGCAAAGGCGCAGTCGCGAACGGATCAATGTGGGGAACGCAGGCGTCTGCATCGCGCCAACCGCCTTCCCCCAAAAGGTCAGTCCAGGGAGAAAATGCCACGGCACAGGCGGGCAGCGGCAAGCCGTCGCGGCGCAGACGCAGCAAAGCTGCCAACGCCAAGCCGCCGCCCGCTGAATCGCCCGCGAACGCAAGATTGTTCGGGCCATACCCTTGCTCCAACAGCCAGGCATATGCCGCAACCGTGTCGTCGATCTGGGACGGAAACACATGCTCGGGCATGAGGCGGTAGTCGAGTGCCAGCACACGCGATCTCGCGGCGCCGCTCAGCCGTGAGGTAATCGAGAGATGCGAGGAAATCGAGCCGAGCTTGAAACCACCTCCGTGGAGATAGATCACGATCCGGTCGTCTCTGGCGGTCGGATCAGCCAGCCATGCCGCGGGAACCGACTTTGCGGTCGTCGGGATTACGTCGACATCGGATTTCGGTGGGAACGCGCCCCATAGCCCCTCAAATGCATCACGCATCTCGTCCAAAGTCTGGTGTTTCGGTGCGCGTCTGGCATGCTCGTGGAGCGATCGCAGAACCCTTTGCATTTCCGGACTCGCCATGTCGATACTCCGTTCGATCGAGGTTTCCATCCCGGCCTTCTTTCGAGACGATACCAGACATGCACCAGGGTCGGCCTGCCGATCACCTATATGTCATCGAACACGAAATCCTCGCCAGATAACGGCTGGGTGCCAAAGTTCGAAAGATAGATGCTGTCGCCCGGGCCATAGTCGATCATCATGCCGTTTCCATAGGTGCGCAATGTCAGGCCCGACGCGGCGAGGCCCTGAAACACGATCGTGTCTTCGGCCAGCGAAAAATTCTTGATGACATCATCGCCGTCGCCGGCTGCAAAGAGGAACCGGTCGTCTCCGTCGCCACCATACAGGTAATCCCGGCCGGCGCCCCCGATCAGGGTATCGTTGCCGCCATCACCGCTGAGCACGTCGCTGCCGTCGCCACCGTCGAGCAGGTCGTCATCGGCCCCGGCGTGGAGCTTGTCATTGTCGCCGCCGCCGAACAGGGAATCGGCGCCTGCATCACCGTGCAGTTTATCGTCTCCGGCGCCGCCATAGACCGCGTCATCTGCCCCGCGGCCGATGATGTTGTCGCGCCCGTCATGGCCTTCGAGCCGGTTGTCCTGCGCGTTCCCGACGATGATGTTGTCGGCCGAATTGCCGATGGCGGCGATGGCCGCGCTGCCCTTGTTGAGCCACAGATGTTCAAAGGCCGCATCCAGCGTGAAGTCGATCGACGACATCACCTTGTCGCGGCCACTGCCGCCCGCCTCCGAGACCGTATCGAGGACATGATCGACATAGTAGATGTCGTCGCCCGCGCCGCCTGACATCGTGTCGATGCCGGTGCCGCCATCCAGCACATCATTGCCGTCGCCGCCATCGATCAGGTCATTGCCGGCATAGCCGCGGATAAAGTCATTGCCGACGCCGCCATAGATGTCGTCATCTCCGTCATAGGCAAAGATCTTGTCGTTTCCGGCATAGCCGAGGATCAGGTCATCGTCGCCGTCGGGGCCGTCGACCGCGTTGCCGTCGGCATCGACATAGTCGCGCATGATACAGTCATCGTCGCCGGTGCCGTCGACGGGCGAGGTCACGATCCGGATCGTGGCGGTATCCGCAACGCCGTTCTCATTCTCGATGGTGTAGGTGATCTCGGAGGTCAGGCTCTCGGGGCTGGCGCCGCCCTGGACCCGGATCCGGCCCTCACCCAGATAGGTCACGACCTCGCCATTGCCGAGCGTGAGGACATCGCCTGCGCTGACCGCCTGGCCGTCGAGTTGCGTCAGGCGCGGCACGCTGCCCTGCGACACCGCATCGTTGGCCAGCAGATCCAGCGTTTGCGAGACGCCCTTGGCCGACAGGGCCACGAAATCGTCTTCGGCCAGCGCGATCGTCAGCTCAGGCGCGCGCAAGAGCACGGTGGCCGAGGTATCGATCCCCATGAACGGGTCATAGCCGCGGACATCCATGGTACCATCGTTCGAGCTGACCCGGGGCGCCTCGGCGAGGAGCTCCATATAAAGACCCCCCGTCGCGGGATCGGTGACGACCCGGTAAAAGCCGCCCGAGGTGGCGGTCGCCGTGTCGAGATCGTGGTCACCGCTATTGCCGCCCAGATACACATTGCCATCGGCATCGACCATCGAGGCGCCATAGGCCATGGCCGGGATGCCGGCCCTGACCTCTTCGCCCACGATCAGGCCCAGGATGGGGGTCTGGGTGATTTCCGCCGCGCCCCCGGTGGCCACGGCCGAGATATCGACCCGTACCAGCGTGCCCGCACCCCCATTGGTGCCGCTGTGATAAACGCCATAGAAACTCTCGGTCTCGGGGTGAAAGGCCAGATCCGCCAGGCCCTTTGCCCCCGAAATTGCCGTCAGGTCGTGCACCGTCATGGCCGGGGTGCCCGACGCATCGACCGTGTGAACGTCGATTTCGACCGCATAGTCGAGATCGCCGGGAAAGGTCCAAAGCTGCCCCTCGCCGTCGATATCGCCGATATAGTGCTTGTAGGGGGTCGAGCCGACCTTGAATGTCTGCCCGCGCGCATCCAGCAGCACGACATCGCCATTGGCGATCGCATTGCCCTGGCTGTCGGTTCCAGCCTGACGCGCGAGGCCATAGATCACATCATCCACGGTGTTGAAGCCGATCGCGTTGATCTTGAAATCCGCACCGAATTCCGTCTCGGTATAGGTGCGGGTGTCGAGGTCGAACCTGACGAGCTGGCCTTCGAGGATCTGGTACAGATATGACTGACCCGGGGCAAAGGCCTCGACCGTGACGGTCTGGCCCATCAGGACCATGTCCTTGCTGTACGAGGGGATCACGCCGCTGGTATCGACCTCGCCGCCGTCCCCTTCGGTGTTTTCGATGATCCGAAAGGTCAGGGTGTCGGTGCCGCCGGTGCCGGTCAGGTTGATCTCCTGCTCCGCGTAAAGCGCGCCGGAGTGCAAGAAGGTGCCGATCACCTCGCCCGCATAGATCACCTCGACAGCGACATCCACGGCACCCGCGGGCAGATTTGCCGCCATGCTGAATGTGAGGCTGTAGGGCACGCCCTCGAGCGTCTCGACATCAGCCGAAAGGGTCGGGAAGCCCGCCGCATCGACCCCGCCGACCCAAGAGTCGGACACATCGTATTGCGAGAAGGTGAGATTGCCATCGGTATCGTCGAGCAAGTTGGTCATCGGTCATTTTCCTTTTATAATCAGCTACAAGAGCCTGAAACCATAAGAGTTACTGTGAAGTCTCCCGAGGAACGGGTCAGTAGGCGCCGCGCCCTGAGATCACGGCCCGCACGGTCTGGAGCAGGATCTTGAGATCGAGCGGCAAACTCGCCCTCTCGACATAGTCGAGGTCCATCGCAATCATCTCGTCAAAGCCGATATCCGCCCGTCCGGACACCTGCCAGATGCCGGTGATCCCGGGCGGCACCTCCAGCCGGGCCATCGCGCGGGGCGGGTAGGCGGCGACCTCCTCGGGCAGGCCGGGGCGCGGGCCGACCAGCGACATGTCTCCGCGCAGCACGTTGATCAGCTGTGGCAACTCGTCGATAGATGTCCGCCGCAGAACCCGCCCGACCGGCGTGATCCGGGGGTCGGCCCGCTGCTTGAAGGTGATCCCCTCACGGTCGCTATCGGCCAACAGCGCGGCGCGGCGCGCGCCGGCATCTTTGTACATCGAGCGGAACTTGATGAAGCGAAACCTTGTGCCTTCCAGACCGATCCGGTCCTGGACATAGAAAACCGGCCCGCGGCTGGTCAGCGCGATCACAAGCGCGGTCACGAGAAAGACGGGCAGCAGGAGGATCAGCGCGAGGCCCGATAGCAAGACGTCGAACAAACGCTTTGGGCCCACCCGCTCGCCGTTTCCGGCTGTCGTCAACCTGCCTGCGGTGGGCGCGGTCATGAGGGTCATCGTCATCGTGGGATCCTTTTGGAAGGTTGCAGTGAACAAAGGGGGGCGCGGGGCAGGGCGGTGGATCGCGGCACCGCGCGCTCACATCGATTGCGGGCGTACTCATGACCGGGTCGCCGCCATCGGGTCGCTGCCGCGCGCGTTGGCAAACCAGATCGCACCGCCGTTTCGGGGGCGCTCATCCAGCGTTTTCGCGTGGCGCAGGATCGCTTCGCACGGGTCGCCCCGGCACGCCTCTCCGATTGCGATATCCGCGCAAGAGAGCAGCATCTCGCCCGAGACACTCTCGTCCAGACAGCCGGCATTCAGGACGATCACGTCATAACCGGCGGTCAGCGATTTCAGCGATTGCCGCAGTTTCGGCAGCGCGAGATCCGCATCCGACATGATGCGCGCCCTGCCGCTCGGCAGAACATCGAGAGAGCCGAAACGCACCGGATCGGCCGCGCCGCGCCGCACGAGATCGGTCCAGCCATCCAGGCCGTCCAGATCAAGGTTCTCGCTCAGATGGCCACCGGCGAGGTCGGCGTCGATCAACAGCACGCGGATGCCGGTGCGGTCGAAACTGTCCGCAAGGGCAAGGGCGAGGGCGTCGGAGCGTCCCCGGGCCAGGCGGGCAACGGCGATGATCCGGCCCCGGTCCTCGGCCATTGGCAGGCGCAGGGGCAACAGCTGGATCCGGTTGCGCATGCAATCGGTTTCACGCTCCAGCGCCGCCCTATCGCTCAGGGTCTTGTCGGTTGCCAGCCCCAGCACGGGAACGCGGTGGGTGACCGACCACAGATCGCTGCTGTAGCGCAGGCGCGTGTTGCCGAATGCCGCAACCAGGACCAGCAGCGTGGCCACCGAGATGCCGCCGGCGAGGCCCGCCGCGCCAAGCATCTTCGAGCCGTCTTTCGCCGCCTTTTCAGGGATCACGGCGGGCGACATGAGTTCGATCAGGCCGGGCAGCGCGTCATTGCTTTCCACCCGGATCACGTCCAGCGCGCTGCGCGTGTCCTTGAGCATCCGATAGACTTCGTCATGCTCGTTCTCGAGGAATTCGAGCTCGACGCGCCGGGCGTTCAGGTCTCGAGCTTCTGCACGCTGGGTCGCCAGGCGGTCGGTCACCTTGGCAAGCAGGTCTTCAATGGCGGCGACCGAGTCCTGCTCGCCCGCCGAAGACTGGTCGGTCAGCGCCCCGGTCTGCCCGAGGATCTGAATCTGCGCCCGACGATCGGCCATGGCCTGATCGACCACCGCGATCTTTTTTCGGATATCGCGAACCCGGCGGGCATTTTCGGTATAGAGCTGAAGGTAGGTCGCCAGCGTCGCCTGATGGCGAACCTTTTCAAAGTTCAGATCGGCCAGCGCGCGGTCGAGCAGCGTGGCGCGCATGATCTCGTCGTCATTCATGTCCGCGCTCGATGTCTTGTTCGACTGGCTTAGCGCGAGCAGCGTCGCCTCGACCTCGGCCTTGCGCGCGGCGGTGGCATCGATCTGGGCGATCTTTTCGATATGGGCGGCCGCCATGGTCATCAGGCCGAACTCGCCCCCCACATCGAGCAGGCGGGCGTTGATGGCTTCGAGCTCCGACAGCAGCTCGGCCTCGCGCGCGACCAGCGTTTCGGTGCGCATGGTCTGCTGGCGGCGGTTGCGGTCGCGGGTCAGGCCCAGATAGGCGCTCGTCACCGCGTCCA